>DASWME010000080.1:0-2909 GCA_036399915.1 Thermoanaerobaculia bacterium | reverse complement strand
CGGGTGGAGCGCCAGGGCTCGATGCTCGGCCTCTTCTTCACCTCCTCCTCCATCCGCCGGCTGGAAGACGTCCACGCGACCGACCGGCAGCGGTTCTCGCGCGTGTTCCACAGGCTGCTCAGCCGCGGCGTCCACCTGCCGCCCTCTCCCTACGAGGCCATGTTCCTCTCGACGGCCCACGGCGACGCCGAGCTCGCCGCCACCCTGGAAGCCTTCGATTCCGCCTTCGCGGAGGAGGCTGTGTGACCCACCCGGACGTCCTGGTGCTCGGCGGCGGGATCATCGGCCTCGCCTGCGCCCGCGAGCTGGCCCTGCGAGGCCTGCGCGTGGAGGTCGTCGAGCGCCTTCCCGCGGGCGCCGAGGCGTCCATCGCTGCGGCCGGCATGCTCTCGCCCCTGAGCGAGACCTCCGCCTCCGGGCCGTTCCTGGACGCCTGCCGCGCCTCGCGCGACCTGTGGGGCCCTTGGGTGGCGGCCCTCGAGAGCGAGACCGGACTCTTCATGGACTACGATACCAGTGGCACCCTGCTGGTGGCGCTCGACGAAGGAGACGAGGCGGAGCTCGATCGCATCGCCTCCCTGGCCCGCGAGCTGGGCGAACGGGCCGACGATGTCGACCTGCCGGCGTTGCGCCACCGGGTGCCGGACATCACCCCCCGGGTGCGCCGCGCCCTCCACCTTCCGGACGAGCACCGGGTGGACAACGTCCAGCTCTGCGCCGTGCTGGCCCAGGCCGCCCAGAAGCTCGGGGTGACGCTCCACTACGACAGCGAGGCCGAGCGGGTCGAGCACCACCCCGAGGGTACGGTGCTGGTGACCGGCAATCACTGGCGCAAGGAAGCCCGCCTCCTCGTGCTGGCTGCGGGTGCCTGGAGCGGCCTCGTCCCGGAGCTGCCGCCCCTGCCGGTGCGCCCCGTGCGCGGCCAATTGCTCCTGCTGGGCGGCGTCGACTGGCCGTGGAGCGGCAGCGTGCGGCGCGGGCATTCCTACGTCGTGCGCCGCGGCGCCACCGGCGTCCTGGTCGGCTCGACCCTGGAGGACGTCGGCTTCGACAAGCACAACACCGTCGAGGGGGTCGAGGATCTCCTCGCCTTCGCCCGCGGCCTCTTCCCGGGCCTCGGCAAGGTTCGTTTCGAGACCGCCTGGGCCGGACTGCGCCCCGGTACCCCGGACGGCCTGCCCATTCTCGGCCCGCTGCCCGGCTGGCCCGCCGTCGCCGCCACCGGCCACTACCGCAACGGCATCCTGCTCGCCCCGTGGACCGCCCGGGAGGTGGCGCGCCTCGCCTTCGCGGGAAATGAAGCGGAGATTCCCGCCTTCTCGCCTCGGCGTTTTCTGGAACGCTCCTGAAGTCCTTCCCGCTTTCCTCGGCTTGGGTATAATTGCCCGCGCTGTGGCGGGGTGAAGTTCAAGAGCTGGCGGCCATAGGAGGGGCCTGGGAATGACCCACATCATCGCTGAACCTTGTATCGGCACGAAGGACACGGCCTGCGTCGACGTCTGCCCGGTCGACTGCATCTACGGGAAGGACGAGGATTGGGAGATGCTGTACATCCACCCGGAAGAATGCATCGACTGCGGCTTATGCGTGGACGCGTGTCCCGTTGAGGCCATCTTCCCCATGGAGGAGGTGCCGGACAAGTGGAAGAGTTTCATCGCCAAGAACTACGAGCATTTCGGCCTGACCCCTCCGTGACCGGTTGAGCTGCCTCCTTCGGCTCCAATAGCTAGGCTAGCCAGAGCGGCGGCGGGCCTACGTGCCCGCGCCAGCGCTACCAGTGCCGGGAATGGACGTTTCTCCCGTTCCGTTCTACAATATGAGTGCTGAGCACTCAAAGTTAGTCCGCGCGCCTCAAGGTTCGCGGCTTTGAGGCTCAGATCCTGCAGGGAAAGGTTTCCGGGGCAGGAGGGCAAACGCCGCTCGGAGGAGACGATCCCTTGGACTACAAGGACTATTACGCGACGCTGGGCGTCAAGAAGGACGCATCTCAGGAGGAGATCCAGAAGGCGTACCGGAAACTGGCGCGCAAGTACCACCCGGATGTCAACAAGGATCCCCAGGCCGAGGTCAAGTTCAAGGAGATCGGCGAAGCGTACGAGGTGCTCAAGGATCCGGACAAGCGCCAGAAGTACGACCAGTTCGGATCGGCCTGGAACCGCACGCGGCAGACGGGCTCGCCTCCTCCGGGCTGGGAGAACGTCCACTTCGACTTCGGCAACGGCGGGTTCGATTTCCGGGGCTTCGGCGGGGGCGGCGGCGCCGGGGAGTTCAGCGACTTCTTCGAGATGCTCTTCGGCGCCGGCGGTCCCGGAGGAGGCCGCAGGCGCGGGGGCGCGGGCTTCGGTTTCGGCGCCGAGCCCGGGTTCGGCCCGCAGGTGGGCGGCAACAGCGAAGCGACCCTGCCGATCACGGTCGAGGAAGCCGTCCAGGGCGGCACGCGGGAGATCACGATCTCCGACCCGAACACGGGCCAGCGCCGCAACCTCTCCGTGAAGATCCCGCCGGGGGTCCGCAGCGGGCAGAGGATCCGGCTCTCCGGCCAGGGCGGTCAGGGGAGCGGCGGCGGCGCCGCGGGCGACCTCTTCCTGAAGGTCGACATCCAGCCGGACTCGCGGTTCCGGGTGGAGGGCTCCGATATCCACACCACCGTGGCCGTTCCTGCCTGGGAAGCCGCGTTGGGGGGCGAGGCCGAAGTCGAGACGCCCACCGGCCCCGTGCGGATCAGGATTCCGGCGGGCTCCTCCTCCGGGCGGAGGATCCGCCTGCGCGGCCGCGGGCTCTCGCAGCCCGGCGGCGGCAAGGGCGACCTGCTCGCGGAGATCCGGATCGTCGTCCCCGAGCAGTTAACCGACCGCGAGCGCGAGCTCTATGAGCAGCTCGCCGCAGCCTCGGCGAGCCGGGCTCGGGAG
>DASWME010000079.1:0-3732 GCA_036399915.1 Thermoanaerobaculia bacterium | reverse complement strand
CTTTTATGCATAACTTAGCCAGCCACGGCAGCAGGGAGCATGGAGGTTCTTAAGCCAGCAGTGGGATTATACGCGTGCTCTGTAGTTTATGCTAGTGCACTTGCGAAGCGTTTGACAGCCCGGTATGCCTCTGCCGGCTCCTAAAGGCGCCAGAGGGGCAATACACCTCCAGATGACGGGCTGTGTTCGTCGGCTAGCGGGCTCATGAGTTCCCTCTCAGATGCTGCGCCCACCCTCAAAGATCCTCCGCACCGTCCCAATCGTATCCGCCTCCGCCGCCGTCTTGTCTTCGCGGTAGCGCTTGACGCGGGCGAAGCGGAGGGCCATGCCGGCGGGGTAGTGGGGGCTTCCCTGGACGTCGCTGAAGGCGATCTCGACGACCAGCTCGGGGTGGACGTAGACGGTCCAGCCGTCGGTGCCGAGGGCGAGACCCTGGAGCTTCTTCGTCTGCCAGGCGAGCATCTCGTCGGTCAGGCCCTTGAAGGTCTTGCCGAGCATCACGAAGCCGCCGTTTTCGGGGTCGCGAGCGCCTAAGTGGAGGTTCGAGAGCCAGCCCTGGCGCCGGCCGTGGCCCCACTCGGCGGCGAGGATCACCAGGTCCAGGGTGTGCGCGGGCTTGATCTTGAGCCAGGAGAAGCCGCGCCGGCCGGCCTCGTAGGGGGAGTCGACGGCCTTGGCCATGATGCCCTCATGGCCGCGGGCGAGGGCGTCTGCGAAGAAGGCGTCGGCTTCCTCAGTGTCGGCGGTGACGATGCGCGGCACGGTGAGGCCCGGGACCGCCTCGCCGAGAGCGGCGAAGCGCTCGCCGGCGGGGCGGTCGATCAGGTCCTGGCCATCGAGGTGCAGGAGGTCGAAGAAGAAGGGGGTCAGCGGCAGCTCGCCGCGCAGGCGCGGCACGTCGAGCTTGCGGCCGAAGCGGCGCATGGTGACCTGGAAGGGGTGGGGCGAGCCGTCCGGCCGCAGGGCGATGACCTCGCCGTCGAGCAGGAGCTGGCGCGCGGGCAGGGCCTGGACGGTCTCGACCAGCTCGGGCACGGCGTGGGTGACGTCGTTGCCGCGGCGGGAGAAGACCCGCACGTCGCCCCCCGCCTTGTGGACCTGGACGCGGGCGCCGTCGAGCTTCAGCTCCAGGGCGGCCTCGCCCAGGCGGTCGAGGGCTTCGGAGACGTCCCCGGCCGGCTGGGCGAGCATGGGCTGGAGGGGGCGGAAGAGCTGCAGGTGGAAGCGGTCGAGCCCCGGCCGGCCCTCGGTGAGCACGGCGCGCGCCACGGCCGGCAGCTCGCCGGCGAGCATGAGGGCCCGCCGCACCTCGTCCGCCGGCACGGCCGCCGCGGCAGCGAGGGCCTCGGCCATGAGCCCGGCGAGGGCCCCCTGGCGCAGCTCGCCGAAGATCAGGCGGATCAAGAAGTCCTGCTCGTCGCGGGTGGCGCGGCCGAGGAGGTCCGCGAGCAGGCGCGCCCGCTCCCCGGTCGAGCCGGGGCCGCTCACGGCGGCGAGGCGCTCGAAGGCCGCGTCCACCTCGCCGAGGGTGAGCGACGGCTCGGCGGCGGCCGATCCCGGCAGGGCGTTCCGCACGGCGGCGCCGCCGAGGCCGATCCGCCCCTGCCGCAGGTGGCCGGAGAGGAAGGCCACGGCGATGTCGATCTCCTCGGGTCCGAGCCGGCGCAGCAGGTCCGCGAGCGCGCCGGTCTTCTCCGAGCGCGAACGGGTCTCGGCGACGCGGCGGGAGGTGGCGACGAGGTCGGCGAGGCGCATCGTGGGCTTCCGGGGCCGGGGAGAGCCGGCCTTCGAGAGGAGCAGGATACCGAAGGCGGGACCTGTTGAGGACTTTTGAGGAAGTTTGAGCCGGTATTTGAGGACTCCTGAGCTTGCTTTCCCTACACTTCCCATCAACAGCCAACAGCACCCGAGATCCAGGGGGCAGGGGACGGGGGCTGTCAAGGTGTCTGGAGTTCATCGTTGTTTGTTTGAGGCGCAAGGAGTCCATCTGATCCTTTGATTTGATTCTCTGAGGGGAGAGGGGGCCCGGGGGGAGCGATCCACCCGGGCCTCTTGCTTTGAGGGCCCCCGCAATGCTGGCCGTAGGCGGTCCTGGGTGGCCTCAGATATAGAGAGGCTGCTATGCTTGGAGGATCGTGCCCCTTCCACGCCCGCTGACGGCGGCCCCCTTGGGCGTCCTCTCCCTGCTGCTCCTCGGGCAGGTTCCGGAGAAGGCCGGCGAGCCGGCGAGGGACCCCGCCGGGGAGGGCCCCACGGCCTTCATCCTCCCTCCCGCCATGGTGGCGAAGCACCTCGAAGGGTTCGGCTTCGCCGTCACCACCGGCGCCGCTCCGGGGTACGTCGACGAGCGGTCGTGCGCCCTCTGTCATCCCAAGGTCTCGGAGTCCTATCGCGAAAAGGGGATGGCCCGGGCCTTCCAGCGACCGCGGCGGGAGGCCGACATCGAGGACTTCGCGGCGCCGCCGTTCGTTCACGCCCCGTCGGGGCAGAGCCTCCAGATCGTCCGCCGGGGCGACCGGCTGGTCTTCCGGCGCTGGCAGAGCGATGCCGAGGGGAAGCCCCTCAACGTCTTCGAGCAGGAGGTGGACTGGATCCTGGGCTCGGGCGACCATGCCCGCACCTATCTCTACCGGACGGCGGCGGGCGAGATCTATCAGCTTCCGCTCGCTTGGTACACGCAGACGCGGAGCTGGGGCATGGCTCCCGGTTTCGACCGCGCGGACCACGACGGCGTGCTCCGCCGGGTGCGGCGCGAGTGCGTCTTCTGCCACACCTCCTACCCTGAGGTGCCGGCGGGCGCCGACGCCTACGGCGCGCCGCAGGTCTTTCCGGCGCGGCTCCCCGAAGGGATCGGCTGCCAGCGGTGCCACGGGCCGGCCGCCGAGCACGTCTGGCTCGCGCTCGGCGGGGTGGGGATCCGGCGGGAGATCCGGGACAGCGTCTTCAATCCGGGGAACCTCCCCCCGGCGCGGCGCGACGAGGTATGCATGGGCTGCCATCTCCAGCCGTCGGTGGCCCTTCCCGGCCTGCGCCGCTTCGGCCGCGGCGACTTCTCCTTCAGGCCCGGCGAGCCGCTCTCCGACTACTTCGTCCAGGTCGACGTGGAGGAGGAGGGGCGGCCCCCCGCGGAGCGCTTCGAGATCAATCACCACCCCTACCGGCTGCGCCAGAGCCGCTGCTACCTCGCCAGCGGCGGCGCCCTCTCCTGCCTCACCTGCCACGACCCGCATAGCCGGGTGCCGGAGCGCCGGCGGGCCGCCCACTTCCGCGCCGCCTGCCTGACCTGCCACCAGCAGGACGACTGCAATCTGCCGAAGAAGAGGATGCCGGCGGGCACCCACGCCGCCGATCGCGGCGACTGCGTCTCCTGCCATATGCCGAAGCGGCGGACGCAGGACGTGGTCCATGTGGTGATGACGGACCACCTCATCCGGCGGACCCCGGGCGGGCCGGAGCTGCTCGCGCCGCTGGCCGAGAGCGAGCCGGTGCTTACCGGCATCCGCCTCCTCGACGCGCGGTCCGCCCCTGGCGCCCTCGGCGAGGTCTACCGCGCCGCCGCCGTGGTGCGGGTGGCCAGCACGGCGGACGCCGTGGGCTACCTGGCGAAGATGCTGGAAACAGCCCGGCCGGCCGAAATCGAGCCCTGGCTCGACCTCGCCCAGGGGCTCCTCCGGCGCCACCGCTTCGCGGACGCCGAGCGCACTCTCGCCGGCGTCCTGGAGCGCCGGCCAG
>DASWME010000078.1:0-29712 GCA_036399915.1 Thermoanaerobaculia bacterium | reverse complement strand
AGATACGGCTGCAGTCTTTCACGATTCCGTCGTCCTGATCATTCTCAAAGAATCGTTGCGAAAGAGGCCACCTATCGATTAAGTAAACTTTCCCCCGCCCGCCCACAACTTCGTGGCTTGACTGGAGGAGTCCAGATACGGGCGGTCCCCCGGTTCGGGGCGCCGCCGCTGCGGTTGCGACCCATGGGGCGGCGAGGAGAGCAGTGAACAGGAGGAGGATGGTTTTGCGGCGAATAGGAGCGGTAAGCATGGGTTCTCCTTGGAGAGCGCTCCACCGCGGTCACCTTGGCCGCGTGGGCTGCCCTCTAAGGAAAAAGTGGACCAAATACACCTAACCTAAGTCCAGCAGGCCGAGGTCAAGGATGGCAGAACGAGGTGATCCGAATGTACTAAAGCTTGTAGTGGTTTTCCTGCGGACTCATTCCGGCATGACGCAGATGAACTTCGGGAAGGCCTCTCGGGTAGACCAGTCCCAACTCTCCAAATACGAGTTGGGCAAGGTGGCGCCTCCCGAGCAGGCCCTACGCCGGATGGCAGAAGTTGCTCGCATCGACTGGTCTCTAGTGATTCACCTCCGCAGCTTTTTCGCCGCGGTCCTCTCCGCGGCAGACCGCGCAAGGGCGATCCCAGGGACCGAGCCGCTCGCGCCTGAGGTCTTGGAGCCGGTGCTATTGGCAGTCACTCCCTATCTGATCGACGATCTCCGGGACTCGCGGAAGCCACAGCCGTCGGAAGAGGCCCGCCGCGAGGCCGAGGTGGTCTGGGCGGCACTGGAGCCCTTCCCCATCGCCCAACGCCGTCGGATTCTTGAGTCCTCTATCCGAGCAAGCCGGAGTTGGGCCCTGGCGGAGAAAGTGAGTCACGGGAGCGTACGCGCAGCGGCCCACAGCGCCAGCGAGGCGCTGGACCTCGCGGAGTTCGCGCTTTCGATCGCCGAACGTGTACCGGGCGAGGAGAGCCTGCGCTGCCAGGGCTATTGCTGGGCGCACGTTGCCAACGCCCGCCGAGTGGCTACCGACTTCTACGGGGCCGACGCGGCGTTTGCGCAGGCCTGGGAGCTCTGGCGGGCCGGGATCGAAACCGATCCCGCCCTGTTTCCGGAGTGGCGCCTGCTCGACCTCGAGGCCTCCCTCAGGCGGGAGCAGCACCGGTTTCCGGAGGCTCTCGCGCTGCTCGATCAGGCCAGGACGGCCTGCGGAGGCCAGCCCCTGGCGCTCGCCCGCGTCCTCCTGAAGAAGGAGCACGTCTTCGACGCAATGGGGGACACCCAGGCCGCTCTCGCTGCCCTGGCGGAGGCGGCGCCCTTTGTCGAAGCCTCCGGAGACCGCCACCTGCTTTTCTCGCTGCGCTTCAACATGGCGGACGACCTCTGCCACCTGGAGCGCTACGAGGAAGCGGCGGGGCTGCTGGGCGAGGTCCGCGCGCTGGCTTCCGAGCAGGCCCCGGCCTTGTTGAACCTCACCCGCGTGTCCTGGCTGGCCGCGCGGATCGACGCCGGCCTGGGACGGACGAAGCAGGCCGTAGCCGGCCTTGAGCGGGTACGGTGGGACTTCCTAAACCAGGAACTACCCTATGAGGCCGCTCTCGCCTCCCTGGACCTCGCCGTCCTCCGGCTGGAGGGCGGGCGCACCGCCTCGGTGCGGAAGCTGGCGGCCGAGATGGAGGCGGTCTTCCGGGCCAAGAAGATCGACCGCGAGGCGCTGGCGGCGCTCACCCTCTTCTGCGAGGCTGCCAAGCGGGAGGTCGCCACCGTAGAACTGGCGCGGCGCGTGCGGACCGACATGGAGAAACTGAGGCGGCGGCGCTAGGCGGCGGACCTTTCCCTCGCGCGGTCAAGTGCGCCCATCCAACCCCCCGCGGGGGACCCCCTTTCGGGTCCCCCGCCACCCCTCCCCGTTCAGACGGCTTGAGCGGCGAAGGCGCGAATGCGGGCGAGCCGGAGGCGAGCCTGCTATGTGCGGAGCGGCGTAAGCCGCGTAGCACATAGCACTGGCTAGTTCCCGTCACGACCCCGGCCCGCAGGGCCGCACCGGCTAACTTTCGGGGCTCGTCCGGGACGCCGCCGCGGGCATCGGGGCGTTGTTGCCTGCGCTCGGCGATGAGCTGACACCGGCGGCCGAAGATTGCCGCCTGGATCGACTCAAGGGCGCCCGCGGGCGCGTGGCCTACAGAGGTCGGGGCGGGCCCTCTTCATTTCCCCCGCCCCCGAGCCCGGACCGAGCCTGTGCCGCGCCCTGCCGATCTCGACTCCTGAGCCTCTGAGCCGCGCTTCCACCGCTCTTCCCTGGCTCCGTCCGGGCTCTTCCCAAGAGAAGGAAGGCAGCTTTCCGCTCCGCCTGGCGGCTCCGCTCCAACCTGCCAAGTCGATTTCATCTCCCCCGGGTGGAAGGGGAATGGTCTCGGCGCGGGCGCCTGAGCCGGCGTCGAGGCCATACCTTTAGCTGTACCGCCAGCGGGCTCAGGGTCCGGCGAGGGAGCGAAGCGACCGCGGCCCGCTGGCGGTGGGCTCCCCTGACCTAGTCCTCGTCGAAGGTGAAGGCCTCCAGGAGAAGGCGCTGCTGCTCGGCGGGACTCATGGTGAGGATGTCGGGTTCTTCGGCCAGAGCGCGCGTGGCGGAATTCTGGAAGGCCGTCAGAATGATGGTTCGGCAGAGGACAGCCGGTTGTTCGCCGCGTTGGCGCGCCGCGCGCTCGATCATGGCGAGCTCGCTGTCGGAGAAGTTCAGGGCGAGGCGGCAGGTCCGTTTGGCCTCTGGCGGGGGGAGATCCTCCAAGCTGATATCGAGTCGGGGCATGGTTCGTTGTCGTCGCGGGGGCATGGTGGAGTCTCCGAGGGCAAGCTTTATCGCACCGTCCGGGGAATTGCGAACCGCTCCCATCTAGTATATAGTATCTTTCAGAGTTACTGAATAAGGTTTCAGCGCCCCCTGGAATACCTCCATCGCGATGCGGCTGGACCCGGCTTGATGGAGGCAAGCATCCCCTATGTCACGAGATACAGAGCGAAGAAACAAGAGTCTGCGGCGCTTCTATTCGGTGGGCGAGGTGGAGGCGATCACGAGCCTGTCGCGGTCGACGATCTACCGGAAGATGGCAGAGGGGACGTTTCCGGCGGCGGTGCCGATCTCGGCGGGCCGAGTGGGCTGGGAGCGGCGGGCGGTGGACGAGTGGTGCGAGGCGAGGCTGGGAGGCTGAACGGGATGCGAAGATGCGGCGCATGCGGCCCCCGAAGCTGGAAACCGGCAGTTGGCAGGAGCGGCTACGGCGGCTCACCGGCATCGATCCGTCCCTCTGCAGCACCTGTGGCCAACCCGCAATGCGTCTGATCCAGGAGCTGGTCGTGTTGCTTGCCAGGCCGCTGCGATATAATGGAGGGTGCGAAATCGCTGGCCGAGAGACCGAGCATGTGGCAAGTTCCCCATCCTACAAGTTCCCCATCCGGACGGTCTTCCCGAGAGGCGACGCCCGCTCTCGGGTCGGGAGTGGAGGTCGGAAGGCCCTCTCGCGGAATCCCTGTGGAGGATTCAATCTCCATAGGAGCCGCGCCCGGACTCGCCCGCGGCTTCGTTCAACCTGCGTCTATCTGAAATCCTCCCAGGACCGGTGGGGGACTTCGAGGCGCTGGTGTGTGGGAGGACTTCAGATAGACGCTTTCAGGTTCGGCGGTGGACAGGATATGGGCCAATGCAAACTCTGTTTAAGAGACGCAATTTTGCGTAACTCGCATGTGTTTCCAGAGCTGGTCTACAGGCCAGTCTACGATCCTGATAGTCGATGTCTGCGCTTGGATAGTGCAACAGGCAAGAGCCGCGTCGCTCAAAGCGGTAGGTACGAACCGATGCTTTGTGACAATTGTGAGGCTGTATTCCAGCGCGCAGAGAACTATTTCGCGAAGCACTGGTTTCAGCTTGACCCCTTACCTGACCCCGTGGATTCTGTGTACGTTGAACGCGCTGGCTTCGACTTTGAACAATATTTTCGGTTCCACCTCTCTATACTTTGGCGGGCTTCGGTGGCGCGAGATCCAATGTTCGCGGCGGTCAAGCTCGGTCCTTTCGAGGACCCTCTCCGCCGATTCCTACTCGGTATTGACGAGACTCTTCGATACGAGCCGAGGGTTTATGCCATGGTCTTACGGCAGCCCCGAACCCATGAACTCTGGAACCGCATAGTGGTTGCTCCGGTTCGCTCCCGGATTTATGGAATTACCACATACGTTTCGGCGTTCGGAGGTTGCAGCTGGCACTATTGCGTTTCGAAGCAAGGAGGTCCGCTTCCCGAGTCATTACAACTAAAGCGACCGGGCTCTATAATCATGCCAGTAATCGACTATACCGACGAAGGTAGTATCATCACTCAGGCTTGGGAAGCTTGGAAAAAATCAAGTCGTAGTGCAATGCCGCCTGACGCAACCGCTCAGCCGCGGTCTCGTTCGGCGACAGGCTACTGATGAAGTCAACTGCTACAACTGACTACTTCGGTAACTGGGCAGAGAGTGTTTCGCGTCTGCTTGCAGAGTACCGTGACTTTACTAGTACGACTTCTAATCATGGTGAGGTCCTCGGCAAGGCACGTGAGTTCTTCGTTTCCCAAGTTCTTCGGAGATTTCTGCCGCAGGCTCTCCATATCGGTGGCGGTCAGATTGTGGACGCGGACGGTAATTTGTCGCGTCAGATTGATACTTTGATTTATCGACATGACATGCCCCTCCTATCATCCCTCGCCGAAACCAATCTTTACTTCGTAGAGGGTGTTGTCTCGACAATCGAGATCAAGTCGAGACTTCGCGGCACTAGCTTGAGAGAAGCACTCGATAACAGCATGTCGGTGAAGATGCTCAACATGAAATACATGGCGGCTACCAGTCGTGGAGCTAACCCTGAGGAGTTCAGCGATTTCCGATACCGCGCCCCTGCGACCTACGTATTTGGCTATTTGGGCTATAGGGCCAGCAGTCTATCCGACCTCCGAAAGACTCTTTGTCAATGGGTCCAGGAGAGGGGGATTGAATACATTGCCCATCTCCCCGAGGTGATCGCCACTGAGGGGTGCATTGTCGTTAAGAACGACTACCGGTACTTTGACTCGAATAGCATCCGGCATAGGCATGGCTGCGACCCGATCTTTCTTGTCGCTGCAGATAAAGCTCCTCTTCGTTGGCTCCTGTATCATCTCCTTGGGCAGGTTGGAAATGATATAAACGGCGCTCTTCCTAATAGGAGTATCTTTGAGCTTCTACGCAGAAGCCATGTGTCCCGACAAGCACTTGAAGAGCAGGCAGAATTCTGGGGGGAATGGGATCGCGATGAAGACCGGGGCCGTATTGCGAGTCTAGAGTAAGGCCGGTTCAGGCCTATAGAGCGCGCAAGTCGACGGCCGCTTAAGGTCAAGCGACGCCCCGTTGAATGGCAGCGTACTGCGGGATCTCGCGGAGCTGTCAAGGCTTCCCTTCGGCGGCTTCGCCGGCCTTGACAGCTCCGCGGCTCCCGCAGTCTCCGAGGGTGTGCCGACGGGGGGAGCAGCCGCCTCTGGAAAGAGCAGAGCGCTCCGCCGCCCGCCTGAGTCCTGATCGGTCGCTCGCAGTGGACGCGGCTATTCGCTGGACTGCGTCGTTGTCTGGGAAAAGCCCCGAAGCTTATCGGCAAGGTCCGCTATGAGTCCGGCGAACTGCACCGGACCCGGACAAGGCGAATAGCTCCTCTCCGTCCCGAGACTGCGCTATCTTGAACCGTCTGGAACTCGTCCCTTGAAGTTTATGCGAGTCTCAGGAGATAGCTTCGGAGCACCTGCTTTGCGGTCACCTAACCGTCACCTACGCCATGACCGATTACCGGCAAATCCATTATTTGCAGATATTTACGACAGTAGGATGCGCTATGCGCACCAACGCGGCGCTGAGGTGCGCACAGCGCCCCTCGGCAATTCCGTCGCAGGCGTCCCCCCTCTCCCGTCAGGGAGAGGGGGCCAGGGGGTGAGGCCTCGAAGGGCAGACCGCCCCGTCCGGCAAAGATGTGTAGAAAGGTATGCCTTTCAGGAGAGGGGTTGGGGTGAGGTCGCCGGGGGCTCGGCCTGTGGACCGTCCGGCCCGGCGCCGCCGGGGAGCGGGTCCGGCCCGTCCGGCAGCGCGAGGGGCGGCGGCGCGTAGCCGACCGTGGCGCCCGCCTCGATCCGCGGGTAGTAGGGCGAGACCACGGTGCCGGGTAGCGTCCTGACGCCGTCCCCCATCTTACAGACGCCGATCCCGGTACCGGCGCCGAGCGTGCAGCCGCGGCCGATCTCGACGACGCCGTAGCGGAAGCGGCCGCGCCCCTCGTAGGTATGAACCGTGATGCGGGTGAACGCCCCGAGCAGGCTGTCGTCGCCGATGAAGATCAGCTCCGGCCGGAAATGGTCCAGCCAGACCATCTGCATGATCTCGACGTTCCTGCCGATGTTGTAGCCCATCCGGCGCAGGAAACGGTTCTTCGTCGGCGTGCCCTTGAGGAACACGGAGACGGTCACGGCCACGAGCATCAGCAGGCGGCGGGGGAACGAGGCCGTGAGCACCCGCCAGTTGATGGCGTCCGGCTCCTCGGGCGCCCCGAGCCCGGAGATGGTCAGGTGGCGGGCCGGCCGCGCGAACAGCCGGTCGAGCTCGGCGCGACCCTCGGCGGTCGCGGGGTTCAGCCGCTCAACCGCGATCCCCTTGCCGCGCGAGGTCCGCGAGATGAGGACGGTCCGCCCCTTCTTCCGGCCGAGCCGGATGGCGCGGCGGATGAACTCCTCGGTGACGCGGCGCAGCACCTGCTCCGGCGTCTCTGGCCAGATCTGCTCCATCTCGCACACCCCGCTCGGGAAGCCCGGCTTTGGCGAAGCGAATATACCACTCGGCTCCCGCTGAGAGAGCCGCTGCTGACCGGCGCGGACCTCCCGCTCCGCTCGAATCGGCTCCCGCTCCGCGGAACGAGCTTTCCGTTCCGCTCGAATGACGGCCCGCTCCGCGGAACGAGCCGTCCGTTCCGGTCAAATGAAGGCTCGCTCCTCGGAACGAGCCGTCCGTTCCGATCGAATGAAGGCTCGCTCCTCGAAACGAGCCTCCCGTTCCGGCTCGATGGAGTCCCGTTCCGCGGAACGAGCCGTCCGTTCCGAGGAACGAGCCTTCCGTTCCGCGGAACGAGCCGTCCGCTCCGCGGAGCGGCTTTCCGTTTGACCGGAGCGGGCCTTCGTCTGAGCGGAGCGAGCCCTGGTATCACCGGTGTGGCGCTCCGTTCGACCGGCGCCCCACTCCGTCTTCGTCAAACTGGACCCCGGCAAAGGCTTCAGGCGTCCGATCGGGGCTTCCCGCTCGTTGCGGCCGGAGGATTTTGCGGCCGTGAAAGGTGCGCGGCAGCCTGATCTGCTGGCCCGCTCTCCCAAGGCGGATCTGATAGAGCACCTCAAAGGCGTCAAGCGGCTTCACGAGGAGGATCTACGGGCGGGATACGGCAGGGTCCACCCCCACTGTCCTCCCTGGTCCTCGTCATTGCAATGACTGCCCCGACCCTGGCTCCCTCCTGCGAAGGCTACGACATCCGGACGGTCCAGGAGCTCCTCGGCACCAGAGCGTGAAGACGACCATGATCTACACCCACGTGCTCAACCGTGGCGGCCGTGGGGTGCGAAGCCCGATCGACGTGCTCTAGGCGGCTTGACCTTGGACGCTTACACGCCCGATCTCGTGACGGCCAAGCATCCTGCTTTTCCGGCTCGTGATCACGCCCAAGTGACTGGAACCTTGGAAGATATGGACTGTGGGAGGCGTCTGGGAAGAATGCATACCCTCCTCTCGGCAGCCGGATAACGCTCCGCCTCCCCTGTCCTCCCTTGGACGCTTAGGCGACCGCGACGGGGTGGCGCCCCAAGGTAGTCCTCGTCGTTGCAGTGAGATACGGCTCGAAAACGCGCGCGACCAGCCGCGCGGAAGAAGGACCGAAGGCGGCTGCCGGCAATCAAGGCTTACACGACCGGTCCACCCGCATTGACGAGGAGGAGGGACCGGAGGTAGAATTTCCATGATCCATAGAATGAGTGACAGAGGCATCTTCCGTGACCGCTCGAGGAGGGACCTTCAAGCCTGTCGGTAAGCACGTCAGTGGAGCCGCGGAAGACCGATTTCGAGGTTGGCCGGCTGACAGAGGAGCCGTATTATTAGAGCCCAATTATAGAAAGAATGAGCGCAAAAGGAGGTACGTAATGAATATTTCGAAGTCGTTAGCTCTCGTCGTTGCCCTGGTGGGTTCGCTGTGGGGCGTGTCGGTTGCGCACGCCAAGAACCATAAGGTCTTCGCGGCCGCCAACCTCAGTCCCATACCGGGGTCGGGCTATAACGCTGGCGGCGGCGGGGTCCTGTACACCGATGGCTCCGCCAACGGAACCTTCACCCATGCGGTGACAGGCTCCCAAACAGTCAACCAAGCCACAATGCTAGGGTGGTCGTCCGGTCCCGTCGATAGCTGTGATCCGCCGAGCGGCGGCATCTGCCTCTGCTTTGACTTCACGAGCCTTCCCGAGGAGTCGTTTCACATAACGCGATGCCTCCCCCTCCAGTTCGGAGAGAATACGAATGTGACCGACGATCCTGTCATCATCACGGTAAGCCAATTCAACTGACGCCCGGGCCGCCCCGGCGCTCGGACCCCAAGCCCCGCACGGAGCGGGGAGCGCGACGTGTTTTCGGCTCAGTTCTATTCATCTATTGGGTCGGCGGCGGCAACGAGCTAAAGAGGCGTCCAACCCTGACACTTGCACACGGACGGCCGGCTTCGCCGTCCGCCGGTGAAGTGCACCAGCGTTGGCGCGCATGAGCAAGACCCGCCTCTCTTAAAACCTACAGGAGTGTTCCTATGAGAAGGCTCATCGCATCTGCGTTTGTGTCCCTTGACGGCATCATGCAAGCACCCGGCGGACCGGAAGAAGACCCGACTGGCGGTTTCACCCTTGGCGGTTGGATGTTCAACTTCTCGGACGAAGGCATGGACATCTCCACAGCAGGTTTCGACGGCAAGGATCGAGAGCTGGTGCTCGGTCGCAGGACCTACGAGATATTCGAAGCGTACTGGCCCTACCAGCCCGATGACAACCCGATTGCGAAGACGCTCAATGCAGCGAAGAAGTACGTTGCTTCGCGCACATTGACGACGCTCCACTGGAACAACTCGACCCTTCTCCACGGCGACGTAGTCTCGGCAATCATCGCTCTCAAGACTCAACCGGCCCCTGATTTGCAGATCATTGGTAGCGGCAATTTGATTCAAACCCTGCAGGCCGCATCACTGATAGACGAGTACAACGTGTGGACGTTTCCAGTGGTGCTTGGGCGGGGCAAGCGCCTCTTTGGCGAGAATGCAACACCATCCGCGCTGCGACTCGTTCGCTCTCAGGTTTCGGCGACCGGCGTCGTAATGAGCACCTATGTACCAGGTGGCGATATCCGGCCCGGTTCGTTCGCGAGTGTGGAGCCGAGTGAGCAGGAGTTGGCTCGACGCAAAAAGATGGCGAATGAGCTGTGGTGATGTGAAGAGGACATCAATGCGCGCTAACAATTGATCGCCTGGTAGTCAAGGTTTTTGATTCCTGAGAGGTCTGTGTCTCTTCGTTCAGCGATTCCCCTCGAGAACCGCCCGCAGCCTGCGAGCCTCTCTTCGAGCAGCTCCGTGGCGGCTCAAGGTTGATCCTTCAGAGCGTTGTCTCCCGCGTCCGCAAGGTGAGTCCGGAGGCCGTTGAGCGCCGCACCAGGTTGCGTGTGCGGCGCGGCCTAGAGCCGCTGAGCGCCGTCGTCCTGGGTGGTCGGCGGCTGATCCAGACGGTGACGGGCCAGGGGACCTGATCTCTCCACGTGACCCTCTCACCAGGCCAGGCGGGTGTCTTGGGTCTTGGTTACCCTCTTCAATCGCCTCGCGACCGGCGCGCAAATTCCTTGCTCAAGCACTTTCTTTAGTGGGGGCTGGCCTAAAGGAGTCATCTCGCGCAATCCGCCGCTGCATCGCCGGCGTGGGTGCTTGCGGCATAACTGTCCTTTGGACAAGGAGATGTTTGTGAGAAACAGAAGTGTCCTCGCAATGCTCGTGTTGTCGCTCCTGTTCAGTCTCTCTCCTCTGGCCGCCGATCCCATGATCCAGCGCGGCATCGACGTCTTCACCACCTTGGCAGACGGCAAGACCTACTACGATTTTGCCTTCAGCCCTATCCCCGCCGGCTTCTTCTGCAAGGGTTCCAAGCCGTTCACCGGTCGGGTGGCGTTCAAGGGCTTGCCTCTCACGACCGGAACCCCTGGAGAGCTTGGTGCAGCCGATACCATCATTGAGCGACTCGACGATGCTGTCTTCGACACCCAGGGCGTCGCTGTGACGCGTCTCCAGTTTCGGGCCCTGTCGCTGGTGAGCATCGCCCCGGTCCAGACCGCCTGCGGCGCCTTCCACGTCTACGTATCCCTCGGGGGCAAGCAGCGGGTGACGACGATGAACATCCTGCGCACGCAGGAAGGCGGGGGTAACTTTGTGGCACCGCTGGCGGTTGACGTGCGCATGACCTTCATCCCCGTAAAGCCGGCGCGACACAAGGCCGCCCGGAACCTGGAGTTCACGGGGAGCTTCACGTTTCCCGCCAACCCCATGCCATGGAGCCTCAGGAAAAGCGCGATGGCAAAGGGAAGAGGCCCTGTGGTAGTAGACACCAATGGGGACTTGGTGCCTGACACTCGGCTGCCCGGCACCTCGAACTTCGCGCCGGGCCAGTCGCCAGACCGTCTCCCGACGAACAAGTCCCGTGATGGGGAATGCCCCCCGTGTGCGATCATAATTTGTCACGAAAGCGACGGTTGCCAGCACTGCTATTCTGACCACCCTTGGTGGTGTTACGAGCCGCCCATCTGCTGATAGTCGACGGCGAGGAGGCGAAGGTATTGGACCTCCGCTTCCTTGCTCCTGCCGCCAGAGGCAAACGAATGTGCCCAATAGCTACCAGCCCACCAAACTGGCATTTGCATGTAGCGGAACGTCTAGCCATAGCGCGGTGCTCGGGAGTAGAATTGGAGCAGCCGCCGCCCCAAAAAAGTGGCCCAAAGGGTGCCACCTTAATCTTGGAGATCCCATAGCTGGAGAGAGGCTCCAGATTTCCGCGGAAAGGTGCCCCTAACCTTGAGAGGACCGACAGCAGCAGTAGTCGTAGATGGAAGCCGTGATGCTACTGAAGCGACTCGTGCCAATGGCAGAGGTTCAGAGCGTGGCTCGCTCGATAGAGTTCTACGCTCGGCTTGGCTTCGAGGTGGGAAATACCTTCACGCCCGACGATGCGACGAGCCCCACCTGGGCGTGGCTACGACACGGCGACGTCGACCTGATGATCGCCGCAGCGGAGCAGGCGCGAGGCGCGGAGCACTCGGTGCTCTTCTACCTCTACTGCGAGGACGTCGCTGAAGCAAAGAGGGCCCTCGAAGCTTCCGGCGTGTCGTGCGGACCAGTGAATTACCCGTTCTACGCCCCGAAGGGCGAGCTTGAGGTAAAGGACCCGGACGGCTACACGCTGATGGTTACGCACACGTGATGGCTGGGAGCGGGGGTAGGGTGACGCCTATCCAGGCGCCTGCACCGGACGGCTAGGGCCGCCGGTGAGGCGCGACAGCGTTCGCGGCGGGGTCGGGCTCAGTCGGCGAGGCGAGGACGCAGCAGATCGGCTCTCGGGTCCTGCGCGGAGATGTCGAGCTTCCTTTCGAGGACGGCGAGCTTGCTGGCCAGGAGCTGCTTCTGCGCCGGATTCAGGACGTCCCTCCCCGCTCCCGCCTTTCCCTCGCGGATGAACGCGACGGGCTGGCGCGCGATCTGGTGCAGCCGGGGATCGAACTTCTCTTCGTGCTGCTTCATGAAATCGAGGCTGCAGCGCTCAAGGATTCTCGGCATCTCCTCCTCGCGGATCTCGAGGCCGCAGAACTCGGCCACCCGGCGGACCCGTACCCTCCAGATCGGCCACCACGTCCTCGAACCGCAGGAAGAGGACGTTAGGATTGTTGCGGTGGGGCCACCACGACTCCAGGTGCTTGAACCATGAGCCGAAGAGGGTCCGCCCCGCGAGGAAACGGTCCAGATACCAGGTCAGGTCGAGGTCCTGCCCGCTCACCAGCCGGCTGTGATAGTAGGCCGAGACGGCCACATCCCGCACGTCCCGGGCGAGATAGATGTAGCGCGCGCCGCGGGGCAGCAGCTCGTAGCGGAGATGGCTCTTGAAGATGCGGGGCGAGGGCACCTCCAGGACTTGCGGGTTTCCACGCAGGACGTTTACCTCGAACCAGGGCGAGACGCTCTCGATGTGGGGAAAATCCATCTCTCCGGAGGTCGTCAACTGATAAAGGACCATCTGCATCAGGGTCGTCCCCGATTTCGGGAAACTGACGACGAAGACGTCGTCGGGGCGGGGGCGGTACCAGCAGCGGGCTCCCCGCAGGAGCTGGAGCCGGTTGAGGATCAGCCCTACGACCCGGTTGAGTCCGGCTAGGGCCGTGCAGGAGAGGTCCAGAAGGCGGCAGGCGACGCCGCGGCGTTGCCGGGCGCGCTCTTCGGTTCTTCTTGAGGTCGTCGGGATGGACATCAGGGATCCCCTTCAAAAAACGTCAATATGCTTCGCCACAGGAGTGCCTGGTTGCTAAGGATGGGAGCGATCCGCAACGGCCCGGCGCTCCCCTCGGTGTAGCTGCCGTCCCGCTCTTTCATGTCCTCCCGAGGGAAGACAGTCTGTGCTCAGTCGGCGAGGCGAAGGGCGCAGCAGATCGGCTTTCGGGTCCTGCGCGGAGACGCCGAGCTTCCTTTCGAGGACGGCGAGCTTGCTGGCCAGGAGCTGCTTCTGCGCCGGATTCAGGATGTCCCTCCCCGCTCTCGCCTTCCCATCGCGGATGAACGCGACGCGCTGGCGCGCGACCCGGCGTAGCCGGGGATCGAACTTCTCTTCGTGCCGCTTCATGAAATCGAGGCTGCAGCGCTCGAGGATCCTCGGCATCTCCTCCTCGCGGATCTCGAAGCCGCAGAACTCAGCCACCCGGCGGACCGTACCCTCGAGATCGGCCACCACCTCCTCGAACCGCAGGAAGAGGACATCAGCGTCGTTGCGGTGGGGCCACCACGACTCCAGGTGCTCGAACCACGAGCCGAAGATGGTCTGCCCCGCGAGGAAACGGTCCAGGTACCAGCTCAGGTCGAGGTCCAGCCCGCCCACCAGCCGGCTGTGGTAGTAGGCCGAGACGGCCACGTCCCGCACGTCCCGGGCGAGGTAGATGTAGCGCGCGCCGCGGGGCAGCAGCTCGTAGCGGAGATGACTCTTGAAAATACGGGGCGAGGGCACCAACTCCAGGGTCTGCGGGTTTCCGTGCCGGGCGTTGGGCTCGAACGAGGGCGAGACGCTGTCGATGTGGGGGAAATCCATCTCTCCTGAGGTGGTCAACTGATAGAGCATCATCTGCATCAAGGTCGTCCCCGATTTCGGAAAACTGACGACGAAGACGTCGTCGGGGCGGGGGCGGTACCAGTAGCGGACTCCCCGCAGGAGCTGGAGCCGGTTGAGGATCAGTCCCAGGCCCCGGTTGAGTCCGGCCAGGGCCGCGCAGGAGAGGTCCAGGAGGCGGCAGGCGACGCCGCGGCGTTGCCGGGCGCTCTCTTCGGTCCTTCTTGGAGTCATCGGGATGGACATCAGAATCCCCTTCAGAGAAAGGCGTCAATATGCATCCCAGCAAAAGTGTCTGACTGGCCCCGAAAGAGGGACACGCCACAGCCCGGAAGGAAGTACAAATCGGCCCGAAAGGTTCCACCCTAATCTCCGGGAAAGGTGCCACTCTAAACCTTGGAGCGGATGGCTACACGCTGATGGTTACGCACACGTGATGGCTGGGAGCGGGGGTAGGGTGACGCCTATCCAGGCGCCTGCACTGCACCGGACGGCTAGGGCCGCCGGTGAGGCGTGACAGCGTTCGCGGCGGGGGCGGGCTCAGTCGGCGAGGCGAGGACGCAGCAGATCGGCTTTCGGGTCCTGCGCGGAGGCTCCGAGCTTCTTCTCGAGGACCGCGAGCTTGCTGGCCAGGAGCTGCTTCTGCGCCGGATTCAGGACGTTCCTCCCCGCTCCCGTCTTCCCCTCGCGGATGAACGCGACGGGCTGGCGCGCGATCTGGTGCAGCCGGGGATCGAACTTCTCTTCGTGCTGCTTCATGAAACCGAAGCTGCAGCGCTCGAGGATTCTCGGCATCTCCTCCTCGCGGATCTCGAGGCCGCAGAACTCGGCCACCCGGCGGACCGTGCCCTCCAGATCGGCCACCACGTCCTCGAACCGCAGGAAGAGGACGTTAGGGTCGTTGCGGTGGGGCCACCACGACTCCAGGTGCTTGAACCATGAGCCGAAGAGGGTCCGCCCCGCGAGGAAACGGTCCAGATACCAGGTCAGGTCGAGGTCCTGCCCGCTCACCAGCCGGCTGTGGTGGTAGGCCGAGACGGCCACATCCCGCACGTCCCGGGCGAGATAGATGTACCGCGCGCCGCGGGGCAGCAGCCCGTAGCGGAGATGGCTCTTGAAGATGCGGGGCGAGGGCACCTCCAGGATCTGCGGGTTTCCGCCCAGGACGCTTATCTCGAACCAGGGCGAGATGCTGTCGATGTGGGGGAAATCCATCTCTCCGGAGGTCGTCAACTGGTAGAGGATCATCTGCATCAACGTCGTCCCCGATTTCGGGAAACTGACGACGAAGACGTCGTCGGGGCGGGGGCGGTACCAGTAGCGGACTCCCCGCAGGAGCTGGAGCCCATTGCGGATCAGCCCCACGCCTTGGGTGAGTCCGGCCAGGGCCGTGCAGGAGAGGTCCAGGAGGCGGTAGGCGACGCCGCGGCGTTGCCGGGCGCTCTGTTCGGTTCTTCTTGGAGTCGTCGGGATGGACATCAGGATCCCCTTCAAGAAAAGGGTCAATATGCTTCCCAGTAAAAGTGTCTGACTGCTCAAAAAGGGGGGACACTCCACAGCCCGGAAGGAAGTACAATCTGATGGAATGCATCTGGTTCCTGGACCGCCGCTGCTCGAGCTGCTCCGCTCCGCCCGCCGGGTCGGCCTCGTCCTGTCCGGCGGATCGTTCCGCTGCGCCTTCCAGATCGGCGCGATCGAGACGCTGGTGGAGCTGGGAGTCCAGCCGACCCTCTGCGTCGCCGTCTCGGGCGGGGTCTGGAACGGCGCCGCCGTGGCCGCTGGCGTGACGCACCGCCTCCGCCCCTATTGGCGGGCGTTCGTGCGCATGCCGCACCTCGACGCCAGCAACCTGCTGCGCGAGCACAGCCCCTACCGTTTCTCCGAGATCCACCGCCGCACCTTCAGCCGCTACGTCGGCGTCGAGCGGCTCCGCCGCCCCGAGGCCCTGCCGCTGCTGATCGGCGTCACCCGGCTGCGCGACCGGCAGGGCGCGTACTTCGACGCGCGGACGGTCGAGGACCCGCTGACGCTCCTGCTCGCCTCGAACTACCTGCCGCCCTTCTACACTCACGCGCCCCGCATCGGCGGCCGCCGCTACGGCGACGGCGGGCTCACGGACAACATTCCCTATCAGAAGGCCTTCGCAGAAGGGTGCGACGCCGTCATCCTCGTCAACATGAAGGGAGAGAGCGAAGGGCACCCCTATCGCAATCCCCGGGACCCGGAGCACGTCATTCCGTCCTCGTTCCTGGACCGGATGGTGGTGATCCGGCCGCGCCACCGGCTCCCCGCCTCCTTCACCAAGAGCCGGTGGCCCGTCATCCTCCAGACCATCGAGCTCGGCCGGCTGCGCGCCCGCGAAGTGCTCCTCGGCGAGCGCCACCCCGAGACCGAGACGCGCAGCGAGCCGGGGGCTCTGGGCGGACTCCTCAGCCGCCTGCTGATGACACGCGTCCTCGCCGCTTCCTCGCCCCGCCGGTGATCCGGGACGAGGAAACCTTCGGCCGTAATGTGGTTCGTAATCTTCGACCCGCAAAATCGCGTTGAGGGTAGCTTTCTCCCCTCCCGCGCCGGCCACCGGCGCGGCTCCTCCAAAGGCGGCGCTCAGCACCCCAGGCGCCGCTCTCTTTTTGCC
The DNA here is from genome assembly GCA_036399915.1 of Thermoanaerobaculia bacterium. GTDB lineage: Bacteria > Acidobacteriota > Thermoanaerobaculia > Multivoradales > UBA5704 > DATARR01. Next base: position 13,634 of record DASWME010000078.1, on the reverse strand, counting down.
CACCGGCCGAGACCTTGCATCAGCAAGACCCCGCGAAAGGAGACGAACGATGGACGACATCCTCCGCGAACTCTCCTCCCGGCTGGGGATCGCTTTCGACCAGGCGGAGTCCGGCGCGGGAGCCCTGCTGAGCTTCATCGGGGAGAACGCCTCGCAGTTGGACTTTCAGCAGCTCCTCAACTCGGTGCCGGAAGCCGCGTCCTGGATGGGCAAGACGGCCATGGATGGCGCCATGGACGGCGGCGGCCTCTTCGACCAGGCCGCGGGGCTGCTCGGCGGCTTCGTCGGCTCGGCGAGCGGCGTGCTGACGGCGCTGAGCCGGTCCGGACTGAACCCCGAGGCAGCCTTCCGGTTCGTGCCCGAGATGCTCGGACTCCTGCAGGAGCGAGCCGGGGGCGACCTCATCAGCCGGCTCATGGGATCGATCCCCGTGCTCGGGGAGTTCGTGGGCGGCCGGAGGCCGTCGCCATGAAGCAGCTCCACCCTGCTCTCCGGTGTCTGATCCCCATCCTCGTCCTTCCGCTCCTCCTTGCCGCCCCCGCCCCCGCCGCTCCCCTCAAGGCCCTGGTTGGCGGTCGGCTGATCGACGGCTACGGCGGGGCACCGATCGACAACAGCGTCGTCCTGATCGAGGGGGACCGCATCAAGGCGGTGGGTCGCGTGGGCGAGGTCCAGGTCCCCGAGGGAGCTGAAGTGATCTCGACGGAGGGGATGAGCGTGCTGCCTGGGCTGTGGGACATGCACGTCCACCTCATGATCGTGGGGCACGGCGACTACGGCCACTGGGACAAGACCTACCCGTCGCTCTTCCGCTCGACCATCATGCCGGCGGCGGCGAAGCAGCTCCTCCTGGCCGGCGTGACCAGCGCCCGCGACCTCGGAGCGCCCCTCGAAGACATCCTCGCCGTGCGCGACGCCGTCAAGCGCGGCGAGATCCCCGGACCCACGCTCTACGTCTCCGGCCCCTTCCTCCAGCACGAGCCCTACCCCGGCACCGAGCGGTTCCGCTGGGGAATCAAGGGAGCGGACGACGCCCGGGCCAAGGTGAAGCGCCTGGCCGACGCCAGGGTGGACGTCATCAAGCTCATCGACCAGGACCAGATGACCATGGACGAGGTCCGCGCCGTGGTGGACGAGGCCCACAAGCGGGGGCTGCCGGTCGTGGCCCACTCGCACCGGGCGGAGGAGATCCGCCGCGGCATCCAGGCCGGCGTGGACTGTTTCGAGCACACCGGGCTCGGCACCGCTCCCGAGTACCCGCCGGACGTCTTCGACCTGATGAAGGGGCGGGCCAACACCCTCTTCTGGACCCCCACCATCGGGCCGCTCCTGCTCTACCAGGAGACCCGCGACGAGTTCCCCGAGCGGCTGGACGATCCGCGCTGGCAGGCGGGGCTGCCGCCCGAGGTAGTTCAGGACGTCCGCGGGTCCCTCGCCCACCCGGACCAGCTCGACTACTTCCGCTACGTCCCGGGCCGCCGGCCGACGCTGAAGCGCAAGTTCGAGCAGCTCCGCCAGTCCGGGGCCGTCCTCCTCATCGGCACGGACAGCGGCGTGCCCTTGAACTTCCACAGCGACTCGACCTGGCGGGAGATCGACACCTGGGTCAACGTCTTCGGCGTGCCGGCCATGGACGCGATCCGTGCCGCGACCTTCTGGCCCGCGGTCGCCATGAAGGTGGAGAAGGAGGTCGGCACGATCACCCCCGGCAAGCGGGCGGACGTGATCGCCGTCCGCGGGGACGTCTTGCGCCACGTCGACCTGCTGCAGGACGTGGACGTGGTGATCAAGGGGGGCGTGCGCTACAAGTAAGCCCCCCGGCCGGCTCTCAGCGCGCGGCGTCGTTCCGGAACACCCGCCCGCCCTTCATCACGAACTTCACCTTCTCCATCATCTTGACGTCCGCGAGCGGATCGCCCGGCACGGCGATCACGTCCGCCGCCTTGCCCGGCTCCAGGGTGCCGATCGTCTTCGCCAGGCCGAGCAGATCGGCCGCCGAGGAGGTGGCGGCGCGCAGGGCGGCCGCGGGGGTCATCCCGAGCCCCACCATGAGCCCGAACTCCTGGGCGTTGATGCCGTGGGGGCTCACGGCCGAGTCGGTGCCGAAGGCGATCTTCACTCCCATCTTGACGGCCTTGCGGAACATGTCCGAGCGGACGGCGACGGCGGCCCTGGCCTTGGCTTCGATCTCCGGCGGATAGTGGCGGATCGCCGCCCGGCCGGCGACGTACTCGCCGGCGAGGAGCGTGGGGACGAGATACGTGCCGCGCTCCTTCATCATCCGCAGGCCCTCGTCGTCGAGAAACGAGCCGTGCTCGATGGAGTCCACCCCGGCGCGGATGGCCACCTTGGCGCCCTCGGCGCCGTGGGCGTGGGCGGCCACCTTCTTACGCAGCCGGTGGGCTTCCCCGACGATGGCGTTCATCTCCTCCTGGGTGAGCTGCGGCGTGTCCACCTCGTCGGCCAGCGACAGCACGCCGCCGGTGGCGCAGACCTTGATCACGTCGGCGCCGTACTTGACCTGGAAGCGCACCGCGTCCCGGAACGGGTCGGCGCCGCTCGCGATGCCGCTCTCGACGCCGGGCTCGTCGCCGAAGCGCTGGTAGGGAAAGCCGTTGTCGTCGCAGTGGCCACCGCGCGCCCCGAGGGCGTGGACCGCCACCAGCATCCGCGGCCCGGGCACCACACCGTCGCGGATCGCGTTGCGCAAACCAGCGTCGATGTAGTCTGACGAGCCGACGTCACGCACGGTGGTGAAGCCGGCCATCAGCGTCTTGCGAGCGTACTCGGTGGCGCGGATCGCCGACTCCGCCACCGTCCGGCGCAGCCCCTCCATGGTGCCCTGCAGCCAGTTGTCCGTCGACTCCTGCGTCATGTGGGTGTGGGCGTCGATCAGCCCTGGCAGCAGCGTCGCATCGCCGAGGTCGATCACCCGGGCTCCGGCCGGGACGGGAATCCCGGAGCCCACGGCCTTGATCCGGTCGCCCTCCACGATCACCACACCGTTGGGCACGGCGGCGTCGCTCCTGCCATCGAACAGCCGGGCCGCCTTGAGGGCGACCACCTCGGGCGCGGGCCCCTGGCGATCCTGAGAGGACAGCAGCGTGGGGAGCAGCAGCAACGACGCCAGCGCGGATCTGCGGAATCTCATCTCGGGGTACCTCCAGGAAACGAGCCGCATGGTACCTCACCCCGGCGGCACCCGCTGGCCCGCCAGCGCGGCCACCGCGCGCTGGGCCACTCCCTTGAAGCCCCGGGCCGCGGCGCTCCGGCGGACCTCCTCGAGGACGGCGCGGCCCGAGATCGCATCGCCCGTCTGCAGTTGCAGGGCGCCCAGCGTGAGCCGGGCTTCGAGCGCATGGGTGACGTAACCGATCCGGTCGGCCTCGCCGATCGCCCAGCGCAGGTGACCCAGGGCTGCCGGGGACTGCCCCGTGGCCACGCCGGAGGGCGCGATGGCCGTCACCACCTCGATCTGGAGCTCGAGGTCCTCGCTGTCCTCCGAGATCGAGTGCGCCTTTTCGGCGGCTTCCTGCGCCTGAGAGGGACGGCCGTCGGCGAGGAGCGCCTGCGCGAGCAGCGCGAGCGCCCGGGAGTGGTAGACGGTCATTCCTCTCCGGGCGTACCAGTCCGCCGCCTCGCTGGCCAGGCGCACGGCTTCACCCGGTCGCCGCTCCAGCAGAGCGAGCCGCGCGAGGTCCAGACGGAGCCCGGCCGCAAGCAGCGCGGCGCCCCGCGAGTGGCTGAGGCGCAACGCCTCCGACAGGCGCTTCCGGGCCGTCGCGAGGTTGCCCGCCGCGACGTCAAGCCGGCCTTCCTGCTGGAGCGCCGCGGCATACGCCAGGGCCGCCTGGATCTGATCGGCGAGCGCCCGCTGCTCGGCGGCGTAGCGCCGGGCCATCTCGAGGTCCCCTTGCTCGTACTCCAGGCTGGACAGCAGTCCCAGGACCTGGGAGATCCCCAGACGGTCGCGGACGCGCCGCTTGGCTTCCAGGGCGGCTTCGAGATGGCGGCGCGCCGCGGGCAGATCGCCCTGCAGGATGAGGGTCTGCCCCAGGGAAGCCTGGTAGGAGGCGGACAGGAGAGGATCGCCCGAGGCACGGGCGATCCGGAGGGCCTGCTCCTGCCGGCTCCGCGCCTCCCGCAGCGAGCCGGCGGACGCCAGGATCCGGGCGATCCCGTCCAGAGCTCGCACCTCCTCGACCCGGTTGCCGGACCTGCGGGCCAGGCTCAGCACCTCCTCGTAGCGCCGCCGGGCTCCCTCCGCGTCGCCCATTTTCCAGAGGACCTCGCCGATCTTGTACAGGCTCCGCGTTTCGTAGAGATGCTCCCCCAGCTCCACGAACTCTGCGTAGGCCCGCTCCGCCAGAGACCGCGAACGTTCGAGGTCTCCCAGGTATCCTGCCGCGAACGCGAGCGCCATCGTCTGGGCCGCGATCAGCTCCTTGGAGCCGAGCCGGTGCGCGGTGGCGAGCGCTTCGCGGTAGTGCTTCTCCGCTCCGGAGTAGTCGCCGGTGTCCAGGAGCACCGCCCCGATCCGGTTGAGCGTGCGCGCCAGCGCGGCGTTGTTGCCGGCCTTGGCGAACAGGCCCCGAGCCCGGTGGAAGCGGGCGATCGACTCCTCCGGCCGTCCCATGACGTACAGGGCGTCGCCCTGGAGGAGCAGCGCTTCGCCGAGGACCTGGGTCTGTCCGAGCCGGTTTCCCTTGTCGGCGGCGATCGTGCCCGCCTGCAGCTCTTCCGCCGCGTTGCCCAGCCGGCGCGCGATCTGCGCCGCCGCGAGGTCGATCCGGGGATCGTCCCGCAACGGCGGAGGGAGCCCGCGTAGCGAGGCCACGGTGGCGAGCGCCTCGGCGTTGCGGCCCGCGATCGAGAGACTGTTGGCCAGGCGCAGGCCGTACTCCAGGTTGTCGGGGTAGAAGGTCCACAGCGAGCGGTAGATCTCGCTCGTCCTGGCCCAGTCCTGCTTGGCCTCGGCGAAGCGCGCCTCGATGGCCAGCCGCTCCGCCTTGGGCAGGGCCGCCGAGAGCTGGACCGCCTTCGCGGCCTCCTGCCGGGCTCGTTCGTCGTATCCGAGGCCGGTCCACGCCAGCGAGAGGGCGGAACGGATCACCGCCGACCGCGGATCGGCCTGGGCGGCCTGTTCCAGGAGGTCGCGAGCGCCTCGCGAGTCGAAGCCGCGCAGCCGGGTGAGCCCCTCGGCATAGAGGCGGTTCGCCTCCGGGTTGGCCGGCTGCAGGGCCTGCACCGCCCTCGCCTCCTCGGGCGTGGGCTCCGCCCATCCCAGCGAGCGGCGCACCCGCCGGCCGATCAGCGAGACCAGATCGAAGAGGTTCTCCTCCGTCCCGATCTCGGCCAGGGAAGCCAGGACCTCCCCCTCGGGCGCTTTCAACACCTGGAGGTCGATGCGGATCCTGGAGGTCCCCTTATCCGGCAGCGAGAGGTAGGAGCCGACGACCACCATGTCGGCGCCAAGGAGGTCGTGGACCTGTTGCAGGTCCCCCTCGCTCAGGCCCGCGGTGGCGGGCAGGGAGATGGCTTCCTTCACCCGGGCGATCTCCTCGCCCGAGACCAGCCGCACCTTGTAGCCGGTGGAGAGCTCCGTGATCAGCATTTCGCTCAGGGCGGTGGCGAGCCAGCTCTGGCTCACGTCCCCCGAGAGATTGCGGAACCCCAGCACCGCCATGGTCGGCCGGAAGCCGGCCGGGCGGACCGCCCCGCTCTCCTGGCGCAGCGAAGTCCCGGGCGCTCCGTTCCGCCCTTGCAGGTAGACCAGGAGGAGCCACGCCAGCCCCACCGCTATCAGGAAGCCGAGAATCAGACCGGCGAACAGGAATCGCCGCCGTCCCCCGAGCAGTAGCAGGATCGGGACGGCGGCAGGCGCGGGCGGGACCCGCGGCGGAACGCGCCCCGCCTCGCTCTCGTCCACCGATGGAGCCTCGCCTGGGGCGGGGAGCGGGACGGGCGTTTCCGCGGGAGCCGGTGCCGGAGCGAGGTCCACGAACGGAAACTCCCCCGTCGGCTCCCGCGGGACCTCCGCGACATCCGCGACGAAGCTGTACCCCTGGCCGGGGACGGTCACCACGTACCGGTGGTCGTTGGCGCGCTCTCCCAGGGCCTTGCGCAACGAGGAGACGTTCTGCGTCAGGTTGGCCTCGGTGACGCACGTGTCCGGCCACACCCGACGGATCAATTCCTCCTTCTCCACGACCTCGCCCCGGTTCTCCAGCAGGATCAGGAGGATCGAGAACGCCTTGGGGGTGAGGGGCACCGGCTCGCCATCCCGCAGGAGACGCCGCCGCACGGGATCTACGCGGAAGGCGTCGAACTCGTACAGGTACTTCTCGCTCCGGGTGGCCAGGGGGTTCGTCATGGGAGTCATCCGGCCGGGCACAGCCGGGCTCCTTCCGCGCGCCTTCACGCGGGCGCCGTCTACGAAGGAATGGCTGGGCTGCCTCCGGGCATTGTACCTCAGGTCGCCTCCGGCGGAGCTGAAGCCTCTTTGATGTTTTTTGAGGAGGTTTGAGCCGAACCCTGAGGACTCTTGAGCGGCCTTTCCCTACACTCCCCCTCAACGCAGCACGCCCGAGGGGAGAGAGGGCGGTCACCGGAGGGAGGGGCCGCACTACCTTGCAGTCGGTTTCTTGCAGTTCTTCAGGTGGGAGGAGAGAGTTCTGATTTGATCCCGTGAGTTTTTCCTTTTCCAGGGGAGTGGGAGGTGGGACGCCCGGGGGAGTGATCCGCCCGGGTTTTTCTTTTGGCGAGGGTCCGGGGGGTGAGGGCCCTGCTAGTGAGAGGCGGCGGGCGGGGCCGGCCTTGTGGCCGGGGCGGAGGAGGTGGTCGCGGCCCGGCCGCCCGGCCCGGCGGGACCATCCTGCTCCCGCAGGAACCAGCCGGTCGCGAGGACGAAGGTCATCAGCAGCAGGGAGATCACGAGCAGCATCAGAGCGCGCCAGAGCTCGCCGTCCTCGCGCTCCTGGCGAGTGGAGGCGCTGGAAGGCTCTGCGGCGACCAGCCGAAGGGAGGGGGCGGGGAAGCTCGCGACCGTGGCGCCGGTCTCGGCGGAGCGGTCCCAGCGCCGGGGCGGGGGGACCGATTCCGCCCGGCCGGCTTCGCGCAGGGCGTCGGCCATCTCCGCGGCGGTCTTGTAGCGGCCGGCAGGGTCCGTGAACGTGGCGCGGGCCAGCACCTTGAGCAGCGGATCCCGGACGCCGAAGCTCCCGCGCCCGCCCCGCAGCGCGCCGGCGGCGAACGCCAAGCGCCGCAGGAGCGAGCCCACCATATAGAGATCGCTCTGCGCCGTGTACAGCCCGCCCACGAGCTGCTCCGGAGGTGGGGTGACGAGCGGATCGAAGGCGAGCCGCGTCAGGCCGAAGCCGGTGAGCGCCACACGGCCATCGGCGGTGAGGATCACCTCCTCCTCCGTCAGATGCCGGTGGAGGATGCCGCGGGCGTGGGCCTCGGCCAAGACCTCCAGGAGCTGGCAGCCCCAGTCGATCAGCGTGGCGCGGTCCGGGCGCTCCCCCTTAGCCATGAGATCGTGAAGGCTGCACCCCGCGCAGGGGCTGATCCCGCGCGTTCCCTTGATGACCGATGTTGATAGCATGTTCGACGTTCGCCGCCGGTTGAGGACCGACTGCTATAGCAATAAGGGATTGCAAGTTCCATGCAGGGCCGGAGCGGCTCCGGGATGCAGAGCGGGAGGGTGATGCGGAAGGATCAGGGACCCGAGGGCAAGGTGCGGATAGGAATCCTCTCGGACACGCACAACCTTCTCCGCCCGCGGGTGCTCGAGCGGCTCGCGGGGTGCGAGCGCATCCTGCACGCCGGCGACGTGGGGAGCCTCGATCTCCTCGAGCGGCTCCGCAGCATCGCGCCCGTCGAGGCGGTGCGCGGCAACACCGACGCGGGCGCCACGGCGGCCGGGCTGCCGGAGTCGCTCACGGGCGACCTCGAAGGACTCCCCTTCCGCATGGTGCACCGGCGCGAGGACGCCGATCCGGCCTGGATCCCGCGGCTGCGGCTGCTCGTCTACGGCCACACACACCGGCCCGAGCTGTCGTGGCACGGCTCCTGCCTGCTGCTCAATCCCGGAGCCTGCGGGCCCCGGCGCTTCCATCTGCCCCTGACCCTCGCTATCCTCAGCGTGGCCGGCAACCGGATGGTTCCGGAGATCCTGGCGGTGGAGTGAAGGGGCGGGACCCGACCGTTTCCCTGTTTCGAAGGAGAGAGAACGGACATGCGACATCCACGCCGCGTCGTCTCGCTGTGCCTGCTCGCCGCCCTCGCCGGAGCGAGCCTCGCTGGAGCTTCCGGCTATGGGCTGTTCCAGCACGGAGGCCGCGCCATGGGCCAGGTAGGCGCCTTCACCGCCCGCGCTCCAGAGCCCTCGGCCCTGACCTACAATCCCGCCGCCATCACCCGGCTGGACGGCTTCCAGCTTCAAGCAGGCCTCGACTTCAACAACGCCCGGGACAAGTACGCGAGCGCCACCGGCGGCTTCTCCGCCCGGCACATCATCCAGTTCCCGCCCGCCCTCTACGCCACCTGGAAGCAGCAGGGCGGCCCCTTCGCCTTGGGGATTGGGATCGACTCGCCCTTCTACTACAGCCTCGACTGGAACGTCCGGCTGTTCCCGGGGCGCTTCCTCGCCCGCCGCACGGAGCTGCGTGTCTACGAGGTCCACCCGGTGCTGGCCTACGACCTGGGCGAAGGCTGGAGCGTGGGCGGCGGCCTGCGCTACGCCTTCGGCAACCTCGATCAGGACGACAACGCCATCGTGCCGGTCTTCGTCGGCGCCGGCACGCCGCCCGTCAACGTCGAGGTCGAGAGGAACGCCGGCGCCGACGTGGACGCCCTGGCCTGGGACGTGGCGGTCCACTACGCCGCCCCCTCCTGGGGTTGGGGCGCCGTCTACCGCAGCCCCGAGCGGCTCAAGGGGACCGGCGACGTGGATTACAGCCCGCGCGACGTGCCCACCGGCATCCCAGGGCTCGACGCCGCGCTCCGCTCCCGCTTCGCCAGCGGCAGCGCCCGGCAGGCATTCGAGCTGCCCCGGGAGATCCGCGCCGGCGTCTGGTACGCCCCCTACCCCGAGCTGCGCATCGAGCTCGACGCCGGCTTCCAGAGCTGGTCGAGCCTCGAAGCGACGGACGTCACCTACGATCCCAACGCCTTCGGCGACGGACCGACCGTGAGCACTCGCCGCGACTGGGAGGACACCACCAGCCTGCGGCTCGGCGTCGAGGGGGACATCACGGACAGCTTCGTGCTCTTCGGCGGCGTCGCCCAGGAGCCCTCGCCGGTGTCGGGCCGCACCCTGGAGCCGGGCTTCCCCCGCGGCGATGCCCTGGTCTACGCCGCCGGCTTCACCTACAACCTCCCCCAGATCTCCTTCGACGTGGGCTACTCCTTCCACGACCACGACGATCACGGGGCCAGCAACCAGGAGCTCCAGAACCCCGGCCGCACCGGCTCCTACAGCGGCAGCGACCAGGTGTGGGGGTTCTCGGTACGGTGGAGGTGGTAGCGGCGGGCACGCAGGCCCGCCGCTACGCAGGCGCCAGCTCGGGCTGCCGCGCCTTGATCTTCTGGAACATCCCCGGCTGGTAAGCCGTGATCCTGCCCGTGAAGGCCGAGGCCGCCACCGTGAGCGGCGAGGCGAGCCAGAGCTTGCCGGGGCCGGAGCGCCCCTTGTAGTTGCGGTTGATGGCGGAGACCGTGACCTCGTCCGGGGTCTCCGAGACCCCCGGGCCACAGCCGATGCAGGCGCCGCAGCCGGGATGGATGAGCTGCACGCCCGCCTGCTCGAAGGTCGCCGCGAGGCCGTTCTCCCGCACGAAGACCTCCACCGCCTGCGAGCCGCACTGGATCATGAATCGCACCCCGGGGGCCACCCTGAGGCCGGCGTCCACCGCCTCCTTGACCACCTGGTGATAGAAGATCAGGTCGTCGATCTTGCCCGCCGTGCAGCTCCCGCCGTAGGCGATGTCGATCGGTACCTCGCCGATCTCGTCGATCCAGGCGCCGTTCGTCGGGTCCGACGGAATCCCGTGGTCGGGATCGCCCGGGTGGGCCACCATGGGCCGCAGGGCCGAAAGGTCGATCGAGTGGACGCCGCCCGCGTACTCGGCGCCCGGGTCCGGGGCTACCGCCCGTGCCTTCAACCGCTCGACGTCGATCCCCGGCCGCCACTCGGCGAGCCAGCGCCAGGTCTCCTCGTCGGCGATCACGATGGCCGTCTTCGCCGAGCACTCCGTGGCCATGTTGGTGAGGGTGGCCCGCTCGTCCATCGAGAGGGTCGCCACCCCCGGACCCGCGAACTCCATCACCCGGTCGAGCGTGAGCTGCGGCCGGGCATGGTTCAAGAGGATGTAGAGCATCAGGTCCTTGGCGGTCACGCCTGGCGGGAGCTTTCCCGTCAGCTCGAAGCGGATCGACTCCGGCACCTCGACCTGCGTGAAGCCCTGGTGGATCAGGTCCGCGTACTCGGTCGCCCCCACGCCCCAGGCGAGGGCGTTGTTGACCCCGCCCATGCAGGTGTGGCTGTCCGTCGCCTGGATGAAGTCGCCGGGATCGACGAGCTGCTCGCGGGCGACCTCGTGACAGATGCCCGGCGAGACCCGGTCCTTGGCCGAAAAGTCGCGCACGCCCGTGTGGCGCTGGAACTCGCGCTGCAGCTCGCGCAGCGTCTCGATCTTGTCGATGAAGGCCCGCATCTTCGGCACCTCGTCGGCGTAGACCAGGTGGTCCTCGAAGACGGCGAACTTGTGCGGGTTCTTGACCTTGTAATCGGCCCCGTACTCCTGCTGTAGGAAGTAATGGACCTGAGCGGTGGTGAACTCGTGCGAGTAGCCGCCGTCCACGTTGACCACCACCGCGTCGCCTGGCTTCACCCAGTGCGGTCCCTCGCCCAGTATGTGGCCGGCGAGGATCTTCTCGGCCATGGTCATCGGTCGCGGGCCGGTGTCCGGCTTCGGCAGCTCGACCTCGCCCGCCTCCAAGGCCTTCGAGAACGGGAACAGGCCGCCATGGCGGATGACGAGCTGGGTGATTGGGTCCCATCCCGCGCAGAATTCCGCGAGCGGGATGCCCTCGCCCCGCTCGAGGCGTTTCAGCATCTCGTGGTCGCCCATCAGCACGCCCTGGCTGATGTTGTTGCGGGCGTGGATGGGCGCGAAGGAGGCGGCGATGGCGATGCGGATGCCGGACCACTTCTCCGCCTGCACGGCGGTCTCGCGCGAGCTGCCCACGCCCTTGCGGTAGCCGGAGACGATGACCTCGAAGTTGCCGTGGATCAGCGCGTCGCGCTCGAACAGGCGTTTGCCGTCCACGATCAGACCCGCATAGGCGTCGCGAGCGATGTCCTCCGGCCGGTGGCTGAAGCAGACCCAGGCCGGGGTCATGGCGTCGGTGTTGATGTCGTCGAGCAGGTCCTCGACCCGCAGGTCCTCCACCCGCAGGTCCAGCTCCCCCTGTAACTGGCGGCGAATCAGGTCGGGGTCCTTGGTGAGGAACAGCACCCGCTTGCCAGGGGTCAGCCGGATGATCTCGGGTGGCTTCATCAGGACTCTCCTAGGATCGACGCAATCGCTCACCCGGTGACGGCGGGTGACGATACTCCGCCATTCTATCCAACACCGCCACCCCCGGGGGGGTATTTCGCCTCGGAGCTATCTGCTCCGCCGTACAAAGACGCCCATGATATGAATCGCCCATGGCGAGCGACCTCTCCGGCAACCTCTACGAGAAGGTCGTGGGCCGCCCCCTCGGCGGCGAGGCGGCGGCCCTGCCGCCCGCCCGCGTCTCGGCCGCGGTGGTGCTCTGGCGATGGCAGGAGGGGGGCGGCCCGGACGACGTCGAGGTCTACTGGGTCAAGCGGGCCGAGTCCATGCCCTTCATGGGCGGCTGGCACGCCTTCCCCGGCGGCGGCCTGTCGCGGTCCGACGCCGGCCTGCCGGTCTCCGGCGAGCCGCAGCTCGCCTCGGACGCGCCGCCGGCCGCCGGCATTCCGGAGTCCCTGCGCGATCTCGACGAGCCGAGCCCAGACCTCCTCCCTGGCCTCGCCGCCTGCGCCGTGCGCGAGCTGTTCGAGGAGACCGGCATCCTCCTCTCCACCCCTGCGGTCGATCCCGAGGACCTTCCTGAGCTGCGGCGCGAGCTGCTGGCGGGCCAGCGGTCCTTCGCGGACATCGTGGCCGGCCTCGACGTGCGTCTCGACGCCTCCCGGCTCGTCTACGCCGGCCGCTGGGTGACGCCCCCGTTCGCCCCGGTCCGCTTCGACAACCGTTTCTTCCTCCTCGAATGGCCGACCGACGCGCCCGCGCAGCCGTCGATCCACCCCGGCGAGTGCGAGTCCGGCTCCTGGGTCCGCCCCGCCGAGGCCTGGGAAGCCTGGCGGCGCGGCGACGTGCTGGCCGCGCCGCCGATCCTGCACATCCTGGAGGTCCTGAGCCAGGACGGTCCCTTGAAGGGGCTCGACCGCCTGCGCGACCCCGCCGAGACCAACCTCGGCCCTCTGCGCCGCGTCGAGATGCGCCCCGGGGTGACCATGTTCCCGCTCCTCACCCACACCCTGCCGCCGGCCGCGACCACGAACGCCTACCTGCTGGGCACCCGCGAGTGCGTGCTGGTCGATCCGGGCGCCTCTTCCGAGCGGGAGCTGGACCGGCTGGAGCAGGCCCTCGCCGCGGCCCGCGAAGGGCTCGGCCGGAAGGTGACGGCGATCTGGCTCACCCACCACCACCCGGACCACGTGGGTGGCGTCGAGCGCCTGCGGGCCTCTCTGGGGGTGGCCGTCCTCGCCCATCCGCTCACCGCCGAGCGCCTGGCCGGCCGCGGAATCAAGGTTGACGGCGAGTTCCAGGACGGTCAGCGGATCGTCCTCGGCGGGGACTACCCCGTCCTCGTCATCCACACCCCCGGCCACGCCCGCGGCCACCTCTGCTTCCTGGAAGAGGAGCAGCGCTCGCTGCTCTGCGGCGACATGGTCTCAGGGATCAGCATGATCGTCGTCGATCCCCCTGAAGGAGACATGGACGACTATCTGGGCTCGCTCGAGAAGCTCGCCGCCTTGCGCCCGAAGACCCTCTTTCCCGGCCACGGCCCGGTGATCAAGAACGCGGTCGCCAAGCTGCGCGAGTACATCGACCACCGCCTCTGGCGCGAGAACCGCATCTTCGACGCCTGGAGCGCCGGCATCCGCCGTCCCGCGGACATGCTCCCCACCGTCTACGACGACGTGCCGAAGGAAGCCTGGCCCTGGGCCGAGCGGCAGATCCTCGCCCACCTGGAGCGGCTGCGGCGGCAGGGGCGGATCGGGTAGCCTATGAACGATGACCCCATTATCGAAGAACTCCACCGTCATCGTGAGGAGCTGTTCCGCGAGTGCGGGAATGATCCGGAGGCCCTGCTCAGGTACCTCCAAGAGAAAGAGCGCAACTCGGGGCGGACGTTCAGCCTCCACCTCCGCCTGCGGAGAAGCGGACTCGCCCTGCTAAGAGCTCCTAACAGAACCTCTCGATGAAGTTCAGACAGATGAGAGCACAAGCAATGGAGAGGAAAGCGCGATGAATATCTGCTCGTCGCTCGTCTCGCACGCGCAATCTCCGAGACTGATTGCACCAAGCATGAGT
>DASWME010000077.1:0-4396 GCA_036399915.1 Thermoanaerobaculia bacterium | reverse complement strand
CGCTGCACGGCGGCCATGCCTTTCTCGAGCGGCTCGTCGACGCGGTCGCCCTGGGGGTCGGGCCAATCCTCGAGGTGGACGCTCTCCGCGGCGTCCGGCCGCTGGCTGCGGACCAGGTGCCGGTGGAGCACCTCGGCCACGAATGGCGTGAACGGCGCGATCAGCCGGTCGAGGGTGGAGAGCACCTCGTAGAGGGCCGCGTAGGCGCTCGCCTTGTCGGCCTCGCCAGGCTCCGAGCCGTTCGGGGCCCAGAAGCGGGCGCGGCTCCTCCGGATGTACCAGTTCGTCAGGTCGTCCAGGAACTCCTCGATGGCCCGTGCCGCCTCCGTGAGCTCGTAGGCGTCGAGGCCCGCGGTCACCGCGGCGGTCAGCCGGTCGAGGCGCAGCAGGATCCAGCGGTCGAGGGCCAGCCTTCCAGCGAAGGGCGGCACGGGGCGCGAGCCCGGACGCCAGCCGTCGAGGTTGGCATAGATGGTGAAAAACGACAGGGCGTTCCACAGCGGCAGCAGGAAGCGCTGCGCCGCCTCGCGCACCAGCCGCGCCGAGAAGCGCGACGGCAGCTCCGGGTTGCTGACGCAGAAATACCAGCGCAGGGCGTCGGCCCCGGTCTCCTGGATCACTCCCATAGGCTCCACCACGTTGCCCAGGCGCTTCGACATCTTCCGCCCCTGCTCGTCGCCGACGTGGCCGACCACGATGCAGGTCTCGTAGGCCACCGAGCCGAAGAGCAGCACCCCCAGGACGTGCAGGGTGTAGAACCAGCCACGGGTCTGGTCCACCCCCTCGGAGATGAAGTCGGCAGGGAACTGGAGCCGGCCGTCGATCATCTCGCGATTCTCGAATGGGTAGTGGTACTGGGCGAAGGGCATGGAGCCCGAATCGAACCAGGCGTCGATGACCTCCTCGACTCGTTTCATCGGCCCCTTGCCGCACTGCGGGCAGGGCCAGGTGAACTCGTCGATGTAGGGCCGGTGCGGGTTGAACTGCTCCGGGTCGTAGAGATCGGCCGGCTTCTCCCGACCCGCTGTGGCGAACAGCTCCTCGTAGGAGCCGATCACGGCCTGGTTGCCGCACTCCCGGCAGCGCCACACCGGAAGCGGCGTCCCCCAGTAGCGGCGGCGCGAGAGCGCCCAGTCCACAACGTTCTCCAGCCAGTTGCCGAAACGCCCCTCGCCGACGTGCTCGGGGTGCCAGTCGATCTCCTTGTTCCTGGCGACCAGCTCGTCCTTCTCCGCCGTGGTGCGGATGAACCAGCTTGTGGTGGCGTAGTAGAGGAGCGGCCGGTCGCACCGCCAGCAGAAGGGGTAGCTGTGGCGGTAACGGTCGCTGTGGAGCATCAGGCCGCGGCCCTTCAAATCCTGGATGATCTTCGAGTCCGCGTCCTTGAACCACAGGCCGGCAAAGGGGCCGGCCCCGGCCACGATCTTCCCCTCGCCGTCCACGGAGAGGATCATCGGCAGCCCGTAACGCCGGCCCGTCTGGTAGTCGTCCTCGCCGAACGGCGGCGCGGTGTGGACGAGCCCGGTGCCGTCGGTCGCTGTCACGTAGTCCCCCAGCACCACCCGGCCCGGCACATCGGACTCGAAAAAGGTGAAGAGACGGTCGTAGAGGAGGTGCTCGAGGTCCCGGCCGCGGAACCGGGCGACGGCCGGCGCCTCTCGCAGGTCGATCTGCCGGCGCTTGCCGTCCTCCTCGACCACCAGGGGCACAGCGGTGCCCAGGTCCTCCCCCAGCAGGACGAGATCGCCAGGCCTAGCCGGATGCTCGACGACCTTGTAGACCAGGTCGGGGTGCACGGCGAGGCCCACGTTGGCGAACGTCGTCCAAGGGGTCGTGGTCCAGGCGACCAGGAAGAGGCGGTTCCCCGTCTCCCATCTCTCACCTTCCAGCGTCTTGATCGTCTGCCCGGGGCGGGCGTGGAACAGAGTCCAGATGGACGGGTCGTCCGTATCCTTGTAGTTCTGGGCCACCTCATGGCTGGAGAGCGTGGTGCCGCAGCGGGCACAGTAGGGCTGGATCTTGTAACCCTCGTTGAGGAGACCTTTCGCAGCCAACTCGGCGAGCGCCCACCAGACCGACTCGATGTAATCGTTGGTGTAGGTGAAGTAGGCGTGGTCGAGGTCCACCCAGTAGCCGATGCGCTCGGTCATGATGCGCCACTGCCGCTCGTAGGCATGGACGCTCTCCAGGCAGACCTTGTTGAACTCGGCGATGCCGTAGGCCTCGATCTGCTGCTTGCCGGAGAAGCCGAGCCGCTTTTCGACCTCGATCTCGACGGGCAGGCCATGGGTGTCCCACCCGGCCTTGCGGGCCACGTGATGGCCGCGCATGGTGCGGAAGCGGGGGAAGAGGTCCTTGACTACCCGCGCGACGACATGGCCCACGTGAGGCACGTTGTTGGCGGTCGGAGGACCGTCGAAGAAGACGAACTCGCCCTTTGGAGACGGCTTCTCCAGGCTCTTGGCGAAGATGCCGCGGCTCTCCCATTCCTCGAGCACCTCCAGCTCGAGCTGGGGAAAGGGATATCCACCCGGGACGTCGGGAAACCGTCGGTCGCTCATCAGGAGACCTCGCGCACCGCGCTCCCCGGAGCCGGGGTGCGGCAAAGAGAGGGTATTGTAGCGGAGTCGTCCAGCCCCAGGCCGGCGTTACGGCACCTTCGCCAGGAACCGCTCCAGCGCCCGGCAGAAGAGGGCCGGGGTCTCGGCGTGCGGGAGGGCGCCGGCGCCCTCAAAGACATCGATCTCCGCGGAGGAGAGGTGGCGCAGCCAGAGGTCCGCGTTCTCCACAGGCGAGACCTTCGACTGCCGTCCCCAGGCGATCCAGACGGGCGCCCGCAGCTGGGAGAGCTCCTCGGAGACGTCCAGCCAGAGGTCGCCGCGCAGGTAGGAGGCGAGGGCCACCCGGGCCTGCGGCACGTGGCTCGCCCGGTAGTGCTGCTCCAGCAGCGCCGCGTCCACCCTCTCGGGAGCGGCGTAGACCTCGCGCCGGAGATGATGCTCCAAGGCCGCGCGGCCGGTCAGCATGTCGAGGACGAGGGGGCCGACGAGCGGCAGGCCCAGGAGCCGACCGACGAAGGCGCGCGCCGCGCCGCGGGCGAAGTCGTCTCCGTCCTCCCCCACTCCCAGGGGGGAGACCAGCGCCAGGGCCCGCACCCGGCCGGAGTGGGCCACCGCCGTGTGCACCGCGTAGGCCGCCGCCAGACCGGCCGCTACGATGACGGCTTCCTCCTGCACCACACCGGCCAGGAAATCCTCGACCAGGTTCAGGTAGCGGTCCGACCGGTGCACGCCCAGGGGTCCCCGGGTGCGGCCCCAGCCGGGAAGGTCAGGGACGTAGACACAGTGGGTGGCGGCCAGGATCTCCGCCGCGGCCCGCCACTGCCCGGCGCCGTAGCCCGGCCCGAAGGAGTGGAGCAGGAGGATCGGCGGACCGCTGCCCAGCTCCTGGAATACCATCTCGCCCCAGCGGCCGGCATAGCGGTGGGTGCGGCCCCAGCGCGGCGGCGCAGGCGGCTCCGCCCGCCGGCGGAGCAGGGCCCCCGCCAGCACCGGAATGCCGACCGCCGCGCCTGCCAGCAGCAGGCTCTTGGTCAGCCGACTCCCGCGGTTCCTCTCCAGAGACCTCCCTGTGCCTCTCGACATGGCTCCGGAGCATACCATTGCGGGTGCTCTCGGCCCTCACGCTATAATCCTCGGAGAACGGTGCTTCCTGCCATGCCTGCGCGCCCCATCATCCGGCTCGGCCATCCCTCCCTGCGCTCTCCAGCGCAGCCCCTTCCTCCACCCCGCCTCGGGGATCCGGCCGTCCAGGCGCTCGTCGACGACATGATCGAGACCATGCACGAGGCGCACGGCGTGGGCCTGGCGGCGCCGCAGGTCGGCGAGGAGGTCCAGCTCTTCGTCTACCAGGCGGCCGGCCCGCCGGAGATCCCCCTGCACGTGGTCATCAACCCGATGATCACTCCGCAGGTCCGGGAGCTGGTCTACGACTGGGAGGGATGCCTGTCGATCCCCGACCTGCGGGGGCTCGTGCCACGCCACCCGAAGGTGCGGGTACAGGGGCTGGACCGCGAGGGCCGGCCCCTCGATTACGTGGTCTCCGGCTTCGAGGCCCGCATCGTCCAACACGAGTTCGACCACCTCAACGGGGTCGTCTTCCTCGACCGGATGCGCGACCTGAAGTCGCTGGCCTACCTCGACGAATGGGAGGACTACCTGGTGGGCCGCTCCCACCAGGATCTCGACGAGACCGCGGTCGGCTGAGGTGGGCCGGGAGCTCGTCGTCCTCTGGGCCGGACGCCACCAACGCTCCAGTTGGGAAGAGATCTGCGCCTCCTATCGGAAGCGCATCGGGCGCTTGGCGCCGGTGCGGGATGTCCCCGTCCGCGCCCGGG
>DASWME010000076.1:0-23184 GCA_036399915.1 Thermoanaerobaculia bacterium | reverse complement strand
GGCGGGCGCAGGCCCAGCCGGCGCGAGGCTTCCACCACGAGCTGGCCCACGGAGATGGAGTTGAGGTGGAGATCGGAGAGCAGGCGGCTGTCGTCGGCCACGGCGTCGGGGGGAAGCTCGGCCTTCTCGGCGACGAGGAGGCGGACGAGGTCCCTTGCGCTGGCGGCCAGGGGGGCCCCCCTCCTGTCCTCCCCCCTTGCACCCATGCCCCCTCTCAGGGGGGAGGGACCCTTCGCCCAACCGTCTTGCTCTTCGTTCAACGCTGGGAACGAGCGTTCCTCCCCCCGGGGAGGGCGGGCGGGCGCACGGGGGGAGGCCAGGAGGGGCGCCTCCTCGCACGGGTTCGCCAGGAACCGCAGCGGCCGGCCGGGATCGAACGGCCGGGTGAAGCGTCCCGCGAAGAGGAACGCCGCGTCGAGCGGAGCGCCCAGGGCGAAGGCCGCGCCCGCCGCCTGGAGAAGGCCCGTCAGCGAAGGGCCGCCCACGTCGAGAGGGATCACCGGCCGGTCCTGGATCTCGCCCGCCAGCTCCGTAAGGGCGCGGCCGGGACCGACCTCGATCCAAAGGTCGGCGCGGTCCTTGACCGCCGCGACCGCCCCGGTGAAGCGCACGGGCGAGGTGAGCTGATCTCGCAGCAGGCGGCGCAGGTCGGCGCCAGGGTCGAGCAGCCCGCCGGTGACGGTGGACGCCACGGGCCGGGCGAGCGGCCGCGGGTCGATCGCCTCCAGCTCGGCCGCGAGGCGCGGCCCGGCCGCCGCCATCAGAGGCGAGTGGAAGGCGTGGGAGACCCGCAGCCGGGAGGCGGCGAGGCCGCGGTCGCGGGCGCGCTCGACGGCGGCGTCCACCGCGGCGGCGGCGCCCGAGATCACCGTCCGCCGGGGTCCGTTGCAGGCGGCGACGACGGCGCCTTCGCCGAGCAGCTCCGCCGCCATGGCGGGGTCGGCGCCGAGGCTCGCCATGGCGCCCTTCTCCGCGAGCCCGGTCATGGCCCGGCCGCGGACGGCGGCGAGGCGCAGGGCCGGCCCGGCGTCGAGGGCGCCCCCCCAGTGGAGTGCGGCGATCTCGCCCAGGCTGTGCCCCACGGCCACGGCGGCGCGCACGCCCAGCCGGTCGAGCAGCCAGAGGCCGGCCAGCGAGTGGGCGAGGATGGCCGGCTGGGCCACGGCCGTATCCACCGGGTCCGCCTGCGCGTCGAGCCCGGCCGGCTCGTAGACCGCCTCCAGCGCCTCGAAGCGCCGCCGCAGGGCGCCGCCGCCGAGATGGGAGGGGGAGCCCTGGCCGGGGAAGAGGAAACCGATGCGGCGGCCCCGCGCTCCGACGCCCAGGAAGGCGCCGTGGCGGACGTCGAGCCGGAGCGTCTCGCCGGCGCGCAGCCCGTCGCGCACCCGCCGCAGGCGCTCTGCGGCCTCGGCGGGCTTGGCGGCGACCACCGCCGCCCGCGCCGGGCCGGCGGCCAGCCGGCGGGCCAGCTCGGCCGCGAGGTCCGCCAGCTCGGCGCGGGAGAGGCGGGCCGCCACCTCGGCCAGTCGCCCGGCTTCGGTGGCCAGCGCGTCCGCGTCCGGCGCGGCGAGCAGCAGCAGCTCGGCGTCCTGCCAGGAGGCGAGCAGCTCGCGCTCGCGGGCCACCAGGGAGCGGCGGCGCACGCCCGGCGATCCCTCCAGCACCACGTGGGTGTTGATGCCGCCGAAGCCCATGGCGGAGACGGCGGCGCGCAGGGGGACGTCGGCGGGCCAGGGCTCGCCGGGGCCGAGCGCGCGCAGCGGCGCGTCCGGCCCCTGGATCTCGGGGTGGGGCTCCTCGCAGCCGGTGGCGGGCGGCAGCACCTGGGAGTGGACGGCCATCGTGGCCTTGATCAGCCCGGCGACCCCGGCGGCCGCCTTGGTATGGCCGATGTTGGCCTTGACCGAGCCGATCGGCGCCGGCGGCGCGCCGGGCCCCGCCTGCCGCCGGGCCGACGCCAGGGCGGCCAGCTCGGCGGCGTCGCCCACGGACGTGCCGGTGCCGTGCCCCTCGAAGTAGCCGACGGTCTCGATGCCGAAGCCGGCCCGCCGGTAGGCCCGGGAGAGGGCGAGCTTCTGCCCCTCCGACTCGGGGCGGCTGATGCCGCCGTGGCCGTCCGAGGAGATCCCCCAGCCGCGCAGGACCGCGTAGGTGCGGCAGCCCAGGCGGGCCGCGTCCCCCTCGCGCATCAGCACCACGAAGCCGCACCCCTCGCCCGGCAGGAAGCCGGAGGAGCGCGCGTCGAAGACCCGCATCTCCCCCGGTGCGAGAGCGCCGACGCGGGCGAAGCCCACCAGCTCGAAGGGGTCGAGCGAGAGGTCCACGCCGCCGGCCAGGGCCACGTCGAGGTCGCCCGCGGCCAGGGCCGAGCAGGCGTTGGCCACCGCCAGCAGCGAGGAGGCGCAGGCGCCGTCCAGCGTGTAGCCGCCGCCGTGGAGGTCGAAGTGGTTGCAGATGCGCCCGGCGATGGTGTTGGAGAGGCCGCCGGCGAGCGACTCCTCCATGGGGGCGGGGAAGGGGGCCTTGTAGGCTTCCTCCATGCGGGCCAGGAACCGGGCCGTCCGCTCCTCGTCCCACCCCTCCTCGGCCAGGGTGCCGGCGAGCACCCGGCGCACGTAGGGCCAGCGCAGC
Organism: Thermoanaerobaculia bacterium; assembly: GCA_036399915.1. GTDB lineage: Bacteria > Acidobacteriota > Thermoanaerobaculia > Multivoradales > UBA5704 > DATARR01. The sequence continues at coordinate 20,553 of DASWME010000076.1, read as the reverse complement.
CGCAGGGTGTTGGCCCGCGAGATCTCGCCGGTCAGCGTGTTGCCGAGGAGGACGCCGGTGGCGTCGCGGGGCAGGCCGTCGGCGTCGGGGAAGCCGGCGTCGGCCAGGGCCTGGGCCGCGACGTCCAGGGCCAGCCAGTGGGCGAGGTCGGCCGAGCGGAAGGTGCGGCCGGCCACCCGGAAGCGCACGCGGTCGAACTCATAGCCCTCGAGCAGCGCCGCCTCGATGGGGTACAGGCTGTCCGGACCGTCCGTGGCGTAGTCGTCCAGGCGCAGCCGTTCCGGCGGCACCTGGCGGAACGCCCGCCGGCGGGCGAGCACGTTCTCCCACAGCTCGCCGGGGGTGCGGGCGTCGGGATAGCGGCACGCCATCCCGACGATGGCGACGCCTTCGCGCACTCTCATGCCTCCGCCGGCAGCGGCCCCTCGATCCGCGCCTTGGCCTTGGCCTCGGCCCGCTGCGCCGCGAGAGCCCGCAGGTAGAGGAGCGCCCCGCGGCCGGCGCAGACGATGCTGAGCCCGAAGAACAGCCCGAAGACGATGTGGAGCGCCATCAGCGTGCCGTAGGCCGCCGCCACCGCCGCGCCGAAGGCCACCTGGCCGCGGGCCGAGTTCGGCGTCGTGGCCGGGTCCGTCACCATGTAGAAGGTGAACAGCAGGAAGGCGACGCCGGTCATCGGGTTGAGCGAAGCGAGCAGCAGGTTGCCGAACAGGAAGTGGCGCACCACGGCCTGCAGGGCGAAGCCGCCGAGCCAGGCCCCGATCAGCGGCAGCCGCCTGGTGAACTTGCCGTTCAGGAACGAGCCCGAGCAGACGATCACGGCCGGCAGGAACCAGTCCCAGCCGCCCGCGAGGTTCTCCGTGAACATGTACGGCTGGGCGATGCCCACCCAGGGGAAGGCGAGCAGCGTCGCCGTGATCCCCAGGTTAGACGGGTTGAAGAAGTGGCGCCGCGCGCCGTTCGTGCCCACGCGGAAGACGTGCTTGGAGGCGATGGCGACCGCCGCCGCGAAGGCGACCGGCAGCAGCCGCTCGTTGGCGTAGAGCAGCATGGCCACCGCGAGGCCGGTGATGTGCGCCGAGAGCAGGAAATCGATCGGGGCCGTGCCGGGCCCGAGGAAGCGGGGCCGGCGCCCGGAGAGCCGCGACCCGATCAGCTCGAACAGGATCTCGGTCGCGTAGGCGGTGAGCACGGCCACGACGGGCTGGGCCAGCGACTGCTCGAAGCCGAGCACCGTGTGCCCGAGGACGTTCAAGAGGGTGATGGCGGTGGCGAACCGCCGCAGCGCCGCCAGGCGCATGTCCTTCTTCTCAGCCATGTCTCAAGCCCCCTTTCCCGTCGAGCCTGCCGGTTTGCCGGCCTCCGCCCCGAGCACCACCCGGTGCCGGCCGGGCGCCAGCCGCAGCGTCTCCTTGTGCACGCGGCCGGCGGTATCCCGCCAGGCCACGTCCACCAGCAGCGGCGTGCCGGGGGCGGTGCGGCCGAGGCCGAAGTGGATCTCCGGCGACCGCTTGCCCGAGTGGCCGCTGCCGCCGTCGGCCTGCCCCACCAGGCGGCGGCCGTCCGGGAGGCGGACCGCCGCCGCGGCGCCCACGGCCGGCCGCGAGAGGCCGATGTCCGCCGGGTCCGCCGGGTTGGCCGGCAGCCGCAGGTCCAGCTCCAGCGAGGCGTTGCGCCGCGGGCCGTCGTTGCGGAAGAACCACGAGGGCTCCCACTGGTTGGCGATGGCGAAGTCGAGGTCGCCATCGCCGTCCACGTCGGCGATGGCGATGCCCCGGGTGATGTGGTTGTCCTCCAAGCCCACCTCGGGAGCGAGATCGTAGTAGCGGCCGTCCCTGGCGCGCACGAAGAAGGGGTTGTGCAGTTGTCCCGAGAGGTCGTCGCCCGGCGTGAAGTGGTGCCAGAAGGCGGTGTTGTACATGTTGTTGTCGTTGCCCATGGCCAGCTCGTGCAGCTCGGGCCAGCGGTTCTTCTCGCCGCGCATGAAGCCGATCGCCTGCATCGCCTCGGGCACACCGTCGTCGTCGAAGTCGGCGAAGCGGGAGTCCCAGCCCCAGCCGCTGCGTGACAGGCCCAGGGTCTCGCCGCGGTCCACCCAGGGGGCCACGCCGTCGCGCATCGGCTCGAGGTCGCCCGTGCTCACCCAGACGAAGTGGCTCTCCTCCAGGGCGTAGTTCTGGGCGATGTTGCTGACGTACAGGTCGAGGATGCCGTCGCCGTTGACGTCCGCGAAGTCGATGCCCATGCCCTTGAAGGAGTCGCGGCCCAGCACCTTGGACGCCGGGGTGGTGAACGTCTTCCGTCCCGCGAGCGCGGCGAAGCGCGGCCGGCCGGGGGTGGAGAGGTTGTGGAGCAGCCGGTCGTTGCCGAAGTCGTTGCCGAAGTAGATCTCCGGCTTGAGGTCGCCGTCGAGGTCCGCGGCGCCCACGGCGAGCGTCCAGGAGTAGGTGGTCTGGACGTCGAAGGCGTTCGCGACGTCGGCGAACCGCACCGAGGGCTCCGGCCCGGCGGCAGCCTGCTGCCAGAGCAGCAGCCGGTTCCTGCCGCCGTTCTCCGAGCGCGACATGGAGCGGTGCATGTGGGCGCGGTCGAGGGCCCGGGCGTCGAGCACCCGCATGCCGTCCGGGAAGTAGTTGCCCACGATCAGGTCGAGGTGGCCGTCGCCGTCCACGTCGGCGCTGGTCAGGGCGTTGGTGTTCCAGATCTCGCGCGCGGGAGCGACCTCGACGGGGCGGTAGGCCGCGGCCGCGGGGGCGCCGGAGCCTTCGCGGCGCAGGAAGGCGATGGGCGGCCGGCCCCAGTAGTAGACCAGCAGGTCCATGCGCCCGTCCTCGTTCCAGTCGCCCGGCAGGCAGCCCATGGGCGCCGTGGTCCGCGCGTCGTAGGCCAGGGGCGCGGGATCGAGGGCGAACATCGCGTACCGCGCCCCCGTCCCCGGCACCGGCTCCACCAGCGCCTGGTCCACCCGCGGATCGACCGAGCAGAGGTCGTTGGGCAGGCCGTCGCCGTCGAGGTCGTTCAAGGCCACGCCGGCCCCGACGCTGGAGATCCAGCCCGCGATGTCCCGGTAGTCGGGATGGACCTGCCGCACCGAGCGGCCGAGGTCGCCGGGCGGTATGGCGAGCGGCAGGCGGGCGAAGGCGAAGCGCGAGGCCAGGGCCTGCCGCTCGCCCTCGGGCAGCGTGGGCAGGCGCGCGAAGCCATACAGGACGCCGATCAGCGCCACCGCCACGAACCGCGCCGCGTTCCGGCGGAAGAAGCCGGGCTGGTCGTTCATCGGGTGCTCCCTTCGGAGAAATGCTCCTGGATGCGCCGCCTCCAGACCTCGAAGGCGGGCTCGCCGGGCCGGTCGGCCGGCAGGCCGGCGAGGGCCGCATCCGTCACTGCGGCGGCCCCGGCGGCGCTCATGCCGCAGATCACCTGGCAGGCGAGCTCCGTAGGCGCGGCGGGATTGCCGGCCCGCTCGCGGGCCTTGGCCGCGAAGGCGACCCCCTGGGCGAGCTGCGGCGCCCAGGGCCCGGCGGCCCGCCGCAGCTCCTCGACCTCGGCGCGGGTGCGCCCCCCCGCGTAGCCGCAGGCGAGCCCCACGCCGCTCCAGAGGCCGGCCCGGCGCGCGGCCGGAAAGGCGCCGATCGTGCGCGGGATCAACCGGACGTCCGCGCCATCGACGAACCAGAGGCTCCTGCCGAGCCCTTGGTCGAACCCCTGCCGGGCGTAGCCGCGGAGCTTGCGCGGCACCTCCTGGCGCACGACCGCGCGGGGCCAGCGGAAGAAGCCCTCGTGGAAGCCGTAGCCGTCGAGCGCCAGCCAGCGCAGGACCGGGTCGGCCAGCCGTGCCAGCAGGCGCTCGGGGGAGAGCGGCAGCCGCGCCAGGATCCACCCGGCGCCGATGTGGATGATGTAGGCGTGGGCGTCCCCCGGACCCGCGAGGAAGCGGGAAAGGCGGTTGCGACGTCCGGGGGTCAGGGCGTCGAGCAGGGCGAGCGCCATGCCGGCGCCCTCGTAGGCGAAGCCGCGGAACTCGCGCTCCACCTCCTCCTCGATCCGCGCCGCCAGGGGCAGGGGCCGGTCGTCCTCCAGGGCGGCGTTGTAGCCCTGGACGAAGCAGAGGCCCACCTGCTCCAGCCGCTCGCGCACCGCCGCCGCCTCGCCGCGGAAGCGGCGCCGGGCGAAGGAGGTCTCCTCCGGCGAGATGCCGAAGAGCCGGCGCCGCAGGGCGGCGCCCACCGTCGCGGGGCGGCGGACGGCTTGCGGCAGGACGATGGAAACGGTGCGCTCTTCGGTCGGAGTCACAGGGAAGCTCCTACCTTACTCAGTGCGGAGACGGAGGGCGAACGAGCCCCTTACAGTGTAATAAAAAACGGCTCCTGCCGCAGCGCCCGCCCGCCAGATCGTCAGCGGACCTCTTCCAGCTCCATCTTCAGGGAGAAGAAGCGGAGCAGGTCCTTGAGCGAGAGGATGCCCAGCAGGCGGTCGCCGTCCACGACCATCAGCCGGGAGGCGCCGGTGCGGCTCATCCGGGAGAGCGCTTCCATGGCGTCGGTGTCGGCCCGCACGGTGTTTTCCGGGTTGCAGCGCTCGGCGAGGGAGCCCACGGTCTGGCGGTCCCACTCGTCGCGGGGGAGCTCCCGCACCTGCCGCGTGGTGACGCAGCCGAACAGCCGGCCGGCGTCGTCCACCACCGGGAACATCTTGAAGTGATGGCGGTAGATGTAGTCCTGGACCAGCTCCTGGACCGAGATGGCGCGCGGCACGGTCACCGGGTTGGGCTGCATGAAGCGGGAGACCGGCTCGCCGGCCAGGGCCCGGCGCAGCAGGAGCTGCTGATAGGACATGGCCGCGGCGTTGCGCACGAACAGCCCGAGCAGGAACAGCCAGAGCCCGGAGGTGAACCCCCCGGGGACGAAGGCCACGGTCAGGACGCCGAGGGCGACGAGCAGCAGGCCGAAGCCGCCGCCGATGCCCGCGGAGATCCGGGTCGCCCAGCGCAGGCTCCCCTTCCATCCCCAGAGGATGGAGCGGAGGATGCGTCCGCCGTCCAGCGGGAAGGCCGGGATCAGGTTGAAGACCGCGAGCCCGGCGTTCAGGAAGGCCAGGTAGACGAGGACTGCGGTCGCCGGAGCCGCCCAGCCGTCGAGGCGGCCCACGAAGCCGATCCCGCCGCACACCGCGGCGATGAGGAAGCTCGCCGCCGGGCCGGCCGCCGCGATGACGAACTCGGACTGCGGGCTGGGCACCTCGCCGGGCATCTCGGCCACGCCGCCGAAGATGAACAGGGTGATCCCCCGCATCTCGACGCCGTACGTGCGCGCCACCAGCGAGTGGGACAGCTCGTGGAGCACGACGGAGAGGAAGTAGCCCAAGGCGCCGGCGATCCCCATCAGCCAGTAGGTGGCCGGGGGCCGGCCGGGGAGCTGGGCGGGAAACGCGGCGGTGGCGAAGCTCCAGGTGACCAGGACGGCCACGATGAACCACGACGGGTCGATCCGGACCTTGAAGCCGAAGACCTGGAACAGCTCGATGGGTCTGCCGAACACCGCGCGCCTCTCTCTGTGGGGATTGTAACGCGAGGGCGGCGGGCCTACGTGCCCGCCGCCCTCAGACCGCTTTCCTCCCCGCTGCCGGGTCCGTCCCCGGCTCCACCGGGCAGTACTGGTCCCGCCGCCGCTCGAGGTCGTTCACCACGGCCCGCCGGAAACCCTTCGCTCCTCCTTCGGCCATGCGGGCGGCCCGGTACTCGCCGATGTCCACCGCCTCCAGCCGTATGCGGATGGTCTTGAACAGCCGCGGGAAGCGCTCGCCGGGCGCCTGCACGTGATGGAGGCCGCCGCTGTAGGCGATCAGGAACCGCCCCTCGCCCATGGTCTCCAGGATGTCGGCGATGCCGCCGCGCACCGTCATCGGCTTGCCCTCGGAGTCGAGGCCGTTGGCCCGCTTCATCCGTCCCTCGGGAAGGATCACCACCATGGCGTCGGGATCGATCTGGCGCAGCACCTCGCTCCAGGTCTCGTCGCGCTCGCGGCTGATCGAGATCACCCGCGCGGCCACCATCCCGTAGAAGCGGCCCACCAGGGCGCGGTCGGTGGTCTTCTGGGCGATGGGGACCACCCCATGGCGGGCGATCCGCCAGAGGAAGTGGAGAGGACAGACGCCGGCGAAGAGGGCCTCGTAGAGGCTGGTGTGGTTCAGGATGGCGGCGAGGCGGACGCTCCGCCACGGCTCGGGCGGCACGTCGCCGATCCACTGCATGTCGAGACGGTAGAAGATCCGGGAGAGGACCTTCACCACCAGGAGCACGATGAAGACGACGTAGGCGCGCACGGGCCTCCCTGGGGACCGGCCGGTCGTTCGGAACGGCGGGATTCTATCCCACGCTCCCTCTGATACGCTTTCCCCCCGGTATGGCCGCTCTCCGCTCGCGCATCTCGGCAATCGTCACCACCTTCAACGAGGAGGCGAACATCGCCGCCTGCGTCGAGTCGCTGCTCTGGTGCGACGAGATCCTGGTGGTGGACTCCTTCTCGGCCGACCGCACGCCGGAGATCGCGCGCGGCTACGACAAGGTCCGCTTCTACCAGCGCACCTACTTCGGCTCGGCTTCGCAGAAGAACTGGGCCATGGACCAGGTCACCAACGAGTGGATCCTGATCTTCGACGCCGACGAGCGCTGCACCCCGGCGCTCCAGAAGGAGATCGAGAGCCTCCTCGCCTCCGGGCCGACGCACGACGCCTACACCATCCGCCGGCGAGTCTACTTCCTCGGCAAGGTCATCCGCTTCTCGGGCTGGCAGCACGACCAGGTCGTCCGCCTGGTGCGCAACGGCACGGCCCGCTATCCCAACCGCCGGGTGCACGCCGACATGATCACCCGCGGCCCGGCCCCCCTGCTGCGCAATCCCATGGAGCACTACATGACCGATTCGCTCGACGAGTACATCCGGCGGATCGAGAAGTACAGCTTCTGGGGCGCCGCCCAGAACTGGAGAGAGAAGAAGAGGTCCGGCGTCGTGCAGGTCTTCGGCCGCTCGATCTGGCGCTTCTTCCGCACCTACGTCCTGCAGTTCGGCGTCTTCGACGGCATGCACGGGCTGGTCTTCTGCATGCTGCAGGCCTACGGCACCTACCTGAAGTGGGCGCTGCTCTGGGGCTGGCACGTCAACGCCGCCCGCGGCCGCCTGCCCAACCTGCCCATCTTCGACGACAGCGAGGAGACCTGGCGGGGCCTCGAGGACGCAGACAGGCCGGCGGCGGCGAAGTAGGCCTGTAACCTTCCACCCCCCTCCGGCGTAGTGATCCCAGGAGGGATCGCCATGGCCTCATTGTCCCAGGACGTCCGCTTCGGCGTCCGACTGCTGTTCAGGAACCCCGGTCACAGCCTGGCGGCGGTGTTCGCTCTCGCGCTCGGCATCGGGCTCGCCACCGCCATGTTCAGCATCGTCTACGGCGCCATGATGCGCGGGCTGCCCGTGCCGGAGCCCGAGCGCATCCTGCACCTCGAGAACGCCAACCCCTCGCGCGACGAGCCCAGCCTGGAGGTCTTCCTCCACGACTTCCTGGACATGCGCGAGCGCCAGACGTCCTTCGAGAGCCTCGCCGGCTATTACGGGGGCACGCTCAACCTGAGCGGCGACGGCGGTCAGCCCGAGCGCTTCAACGGCCTCTTCCTCTCGGCCAGCGGCTTCGACCTGCTGCGCGTCAGGCCGGTCCTCGGCCGCGGCTTCCTGCCGGGCGAGGACACCCCCCAGGCCGAGCCCGTGGCGGTGATCTCCTACGGCGTCTGGAAGAGCCGCTACCAGCGCGATCCCAAGGTCCTCGGCAAGCCGGTGCGGATCAACGGCCAGCCGGGCACCATCGTCGGCGTCATGCCCCAGGGCTTCGCCTTCCCCGAGAGCGCCGAGGTGTGGACGCCGCTACGGCTCGACCCCCTGCGCATCGCGCGCGGCCAGGGGGAGACCCTGGAGGTGATGGGCCGGCTGCGCGACGGCGTCACCCCGGAGGAGGCGCGCGCGGAGATGGTGGGCATCGCCCGGGCTTTGGCCGCCGAGCACCCGAAGACCAACCAGGGACGGGAAGCGGTGGTCAAGCCCTGGATGGAAGAGGCCCTGGGCGAGGAGATCCCCAAGCTCCTCTGGACCATGCTGGCCGCCTGCATCTTCGTGCTCTTGATCGCCTGCACCAACGTCGCCAGCCTGATGGTGGCCCGCGCCTCGCGGCGCACCCGCGAGATCGCCATCCGCTCCTCCCTCGGCGCCGGCCGCGGGCGGATCGTCACCCAGCTCCTCACCGAGAGCCTGCTGCTCTCGCTCGTCGGAGCCGCGCTCGGCGTGCTCCTCGCCCTCTGGGGAGTCCGGGTCTTCAACGCCGCCATCGCGGGCACCAATCCGCCCTTCTGGATCCGCATTACCATCGATGCGCCGGCCCTGCTCTTCACCCTCGGCGTCACCCTGCTGGCCGCCGTGCTCTCCGGCCTGTTGCCGGCGCTCCAGGCGTCCCGCACCGACGTCGGCGAGGTGCTCAAGGACGAGGGGCGCGGCTCCTCCAGCCTGCGCTTGGGCCGGCTCAGCCGCTTCGTGGTGATCGGCGAGGTGGCCTTCTCCTGCGTCCTGCTGATCGCCGCCGGCCTGATGGTCCGCAGCGTCGTCGCGGTGCGCAACCTCGACCTGGGGTTCGATCCCGCCAACCTGTTCACCGCCCGCATCGCTCTCTTCGAGTCGACCTATCCGAAGGAGGCGGACCGGGTGCGGTTCTTCGACGACCTGCTGCAGCGCCTGGAAGGCCTGCCGGCGGTGGCCTCGGTCGCCACCACCACCAACCTGCCCGGCGGCGGCTCCGGGCTGTGGCAGTACCGGGTCGAGGGGCGCACCTATGCCACCGAGCGGGACCTCCCCCTGGCCCGCCTGGCCATGGTGTCGCCCGGGTTCTTCGAGGTCTTCGGGGCCCGGCTCCTCGCGGGACGGAACTTCGGCGCGCAGGACAACGCCGGCAGCCTGCCGGTGGCGATCGTCAACAAGAGCTTCGCCGAGAAGGTCTGGCCGGGCGAGGACCCGGTGGGCAAGCGCCTCCGCCTCCAGGAGGAGATCGGCGAGCCCAACCCGCCCTGGCGTACCGTCATCGGGGTCGCGCCCGACCTGCAGATGGCCGGCCTCAGCAACGGCCCCAACCCCAACCAGCAGGAGACCCCCGGGGGCTTCTACCTGCCGCTGTCCCAGCGCTGCCCCGGCTTCGTCAGCCTCGTCGCGCGCAGCCGCACAGGCAACCCGCTGGCGCTCACGCCTCTGGTGCGCCAGCAGGTCAACGCCCTCGACCGCGACCTGCCCATCTACTTCGTCTTTTCCATGGAGGAGGTGCTGGCCCGCGGCCGCTTCTTCCCCAACCTCTTCGGCTCGCTGTTCGCCATTTTCGGCGTGGCCGCCCTGGTGCTCGCCTCGGTGGGCATCTACGGCGTGATCGCCTTCTCGGTGAACCAGCGCACGCAGGAGATCGGCATCCGCATGGCGCTCGGAGCCGAGCAACGCAACGTCCTGCGCATGATCCTGCGCCAGGGCATGAAGCAGCTCCTCTTCGGCCTCGGAGCCGGCCTGCTGGTCGCCGTCTTCTTCTCCAAGCTGCTGGCGAGCTTCCTGATCGGCGTCCAGCCGCGCGACCCGGTCACCTTCACCCTGGTCGCCCTGGTGCTCGCCACCGTGGCCCTCGTGGCGTCCTGGATCCCCGCCCGGCGGGCCATGCGGACGGATCCGCTGGTGGCGATCCGGTACGATTGACGCGTGGGGGAAACAGCGCGAAGGGTCCTCGAACATCTTCAGGCTCGCCAGGAGGAGATGACTCTCCTCCTGCGCGACCTCGCCGTCCTCGAGTCCCCCTCCCACGACGCCGCGTCCCAGGAGCCGGTCTTCGCCCGGCTCGCCGCGGAGCTGGAGGCGGCCGGCCTGCGCACCCGGCGGCTGCCGGGACGGCGGACGGGCGGCCAGCTCTGGGCCGTGCGGCAGGAGCGGCGGCGCGGCGCCCCGGCGCAGCTCCTGCTCGGCCATTGCGACACGGTCTGGCCCGCCGGCACCCTGGAGCGCATGCCCGTCGAGGTGCGCGACGGCCGGCTCGCCGGCCCCGGGGTCTACGACATGAAGGCAGGGCTGGTCCAGGGGATCTTCGCCCTGCGGGCCCTGCGCGACCTCGGCCTCGCGCCGGAGGTGGAGCCCGCCTTTTTCATCAACTCGGACGAGGAGATCGGCAGCGTCGAATCCCTCGTCCGTATCGAGCGGCTGGCCCGCCGCGTGCGGCGTGTCTTCGTGCTGGAGCCCTCGCTGGGACCCGATGGCAAACTGAAGACCCGCCGCAAGGGGTCGCTGCGCTTCACGGTCCGCGTCTTCGGCCGGGCGGCGCACTCCGGGCTCGACCCGGAGAAGGGAGCGAGCGCCATCCTCGAGCTGGCCCGGGTGATCCAGACGCTCTACGGCCTGACCGATCCGGAGCGGGGGATCACCGTCAACGTGGGTGTGGTCTCCGGCGGCCTGCGGGCCAACGTGGTGGCTCCCGAGGCGCGGGCCGAGCTGGACGTCCGCGTGCTCGCCTGGGAGGACGCCCTGCGCCTCGAACGCGCCGTGCGCGAGCTGACCCCCGCCACGCCCGGCACGAGCCTGGAGGTCCTGGGCGGGATCGACCGGCCGCCCCTGGAGGCGACGCCCGGCAACCGCCGCCTCTTTAAAGCGGCGAAACGCCGGGCCGCGGAGCTGGGCCTCGACCTTGGCGAGGGCACGGCCGGCGGCGCCTCCGACGGCAGCCTCACCAGCCGCCTCACCCCGACGCTCGACGGCCTCGGCCCGGTGGGCGACGGCGCCCACGCCCTCCACGAGCATGTGGTGCTCGACCGTGGCCCCGAGCGGGCGGCCTTGTTGGCATTGCTGTTGCTGGAGCCTCCGGCAGAAGGGTGAGGATATCGCGGGCCGTTCCGCGGATATAATATTCCAAGGTAGAGGTAGACGAACGCGGCCCTCCGCGGGCTGCCGCTCCGGGCGAAGGGGGTTGTCGATGACGCTGTACCGCCGTACCGTCGTTTGCCTGCCGGCCATTCTCCTGCTGTTCGCCGTTCCCCTCGCCGCGGCCCAGAAAGCGACCCTGACGAAAGACGAGGTCCGTCAGGCCGAGCGGTGGCTGGCCGACCTCGGGTTCTGGACAGGGCCGGTCGACGGCGTCTGGGACACCGCCACGCGCCACGCGCTGATCGCCTTTCAGAAGCTCCAGCGGGCGCGGCCCACCGGCCGGCTCACCCGGGCGGAGTGGAACGCCCTGTCGGCCGCGGCTCCGCCCCGGCCGCGCGAGGCGCCGGGGCCCCACATCGAGGTGGACATCGCCCGCCAGGTGCTGTTCCTGGTAGACGGCGAGGGGAAAGTGGGAAATATCCTGCCGATCTCCTCGGGCAGCGGCAAGCGTTTTTACGAGAACGGGTATCCGGAGACGCGGGCCATCACCCCCTGCGGCCACCTGGAGGTCTACGCCAAGGCCTCGGGCTGGAAGACCAGCCCGCTGGGCGAGATGCACAACCCCATGTACATCGTGGGCGGCATCGCCATCCACGGCAGCGAGGACATGCGGACCTATCCCGCGAGCCACGGCTGCATCCGCATCCCCATGTTCGCCTCCCACCGCCTGCCGAAGATGGTGCCCAAGGGCACGCCGGTCTACGTCTACGGCTGCAAGGAGGAGAGGGCCGCCGCGCCCGCGGACGGCGAGGAGATCGCGAAGAGGAACTGATCCGTCCCGGACGAGTCCGTGAGCCAGACCGAACCCTTGATTCGGAACGTCTCGGATACCGCGCGTTGGGTGGCGGTGTACCGGGCCCAGGAGACCGAGCGGCCGGACGCCCTCTTCCGCGATCCGTTCGCGCGGCGCCTGGCGGGAGAGCGCGGCGAGCAGATCGCCGCGGCGCTGCCGTTCGCCACCCGCCAGGCGTGGTCCTGGATGACCCGCACGTATCTGTTCGACAAGTTCATCACGGAGCAGGTCGAGCAAGGGGCGGACATGGTCGTCAACCTTGCCGCGGGCCTCGACGCGAGGCCGTACCGGATGGCGTTGCCGCCATCGCTCCAGTGGATCGAGGTGGACCTCCCCGAGATCCTCGCCTACAAGGAGGAGGTCCTCGGGAGCGAAAGGCCGGTCTGCGCGCTGGAGCGGATCCGCCTGGACCTGTCGGACGCCGGCGCCCGCCGCGAGCTGTTCGACCAACTGGGCCGCAGGGCCAACAAGGCGCTGATCGTCGCCGAAGGCCTCATCGTCTACTTCACCGCGGAGGAAGTCGGCGCGCTGGCGCGCGATCTCGCCCGTCCTCCGAGCTTTCAGCGTTGGGTTCTCGATCTGGCATCGCCTGGGCTTTTGCGCATGCTGCAGAAGCAGTTCGGTCCGCAGCTCAACCCGGGCAGCTCGCCGCTGAAGTTCGGCCCGCCGGAAGGGCCGGAGTTCTTCGTCCCTCACGGCTGGAAACCTGTCGAGGTCCATTCGATGCTCAAGACGGCGGCGCGGCTGAAGCGGCTTTCGTTCTGGATGCGGCTCGCGGCGATGCTGCCGGACTCGGCGGGACCCCAGGGTTCGCGCCCCTGGTCGGGCGTCTGCCTGCTGGCGAGGCAATGATCATGAAAGTGGAAGACGAGCTCGGCACCCTCGAGGCGGCCCTCCGCGAGCACGCGCTGTCCTTCCCCGAGGCCTACGAAGAGTTTCCCTGGGGGGAGCGGGCGGTCAAGGTCAAGGGCAAGGTCTTCCTGTTCATGCGCTGTGGATCGGACGAGCTCAGCCTGTCCGTGAAGCTGCCCGCATCCTCGAGTCTCGCGCTCGTCCTCGATTTCACCGCGCCGACGGGCTACGGTCTCGGCAAGAGCGGCTGGGTGACGGCGCGCTTCGCGCCGGGAGCGGAAGTGCCGGTCGATCTGCTCAAGGAGTGGGTGGAGGAGAGCTACCGGGCAGTCGCGCCGAAGCGCCTCGCCGCGCGGTTGGCAGGGGAGGGATAGGGTGCCCTACCCCCGCGCCGCCAGCGGCAGGATCCCCGCGAGCTTCGCCATCGAGGGCGCGGCCTCGAAGGCCGAGAGCTTCGGCGTGAGCTTGTGCGCCGTCTTGTGGGTGGCGAACCAGACCGGCTTGGGCCAGACCCGGAACGGGGCCTGCACCACCGTCTTCTGAGGACGCGAGAACATCAGCGTGTTGTGCACCACCCCGACGCCCGACTGGATGTCCTGCGGCGTGTGGCCGGGATAGGCCCCCCAGGGGGTGACCCCCAGGCCGTAGCCGATGGCCGCCCAGTGGTTCACCGACACGGTGCCGTAGCGGAGGTTGGCGATGGCGCGCTCGACGGCGCTCGCCACACCCGGGTCTTTCAGCGACTCGGGGTGGACGATCAGCGTGACGTTGAGCGTGCCCCAGAGGACGTTGTTGCAGAAGGCCACCGCGCGGTCGATGAACTCGGGGGCGGTGTCCGCCTGGAAGCCGGTCTCGCCGAAGACCCCGCAGAAGGCCTCGGTGGTGAAGGCGATGTCGTCGCGGTTCGCCGGGTCGAGGTCCGGGATCAGCATCCAGGGGAGGCGGTCGCCGCCGCGGGTGCCGAAGGTCTCGGCGGTCTCCCGGTGCTGGCCGAGGAAGGCGTCGAAGCGGTCGGACGCGCCGGGGTAGTAGGCCCGGCGGACCGGGATCGTCGCGAGAAGCTTCCTGACGTTGGCCAGCAGCTCCTGCCGCCGGTCCCAGTAGGCATGCTGGAGGATCACCCGGCCGGCGTTGCAGTTGAAACCGGCGTTGTTGGTGAGCATGGTCGACAGGTTGTCGGCGTGGTACTCGAGGTCGCTCTCGCTCCAGGGGCCGGGCACCACGATGACCGGGCTGACGTTGCCCAGCTCCGCCGTGAACCGCTTCGTGAGGATGGGCTCGTTGGCCTGCTTGCGCCGCCGGCCCTCCTCGCCGGCGCCGAAGACGATGGCCTCGTAGGTCTTGTCCGAGCCGGTGATGTGGATCTCCTCCACTTGCGGGTGGCGGCAGAGGTAGGCTCCCTCCTCGGCGCCGCCGTAGACGACGCGGAAGAAGCCGCGCTCGATGAACGTCTTGAAAGCCTCCTCGATCAGCGGGCCCAGGTAGACGTTGACCGGATGGGTCTTGAAGAGCACCACCTGGTCTTCCACGAACAGCTTGTAGAAGGCGTCCATGGGGCCGATGGAGGAGACGTTGCCCGCCCCGAGCACCAGGGCGACCCGTCCCTGGCGCACGGGCGCGTGGTAGGCCACGGCCTGGGTCTCGGGGAGGCTCTCCACCGTCACGCCCGGCTCCATCCAGACGTCGGCGGTGACGCCGGAATAGAAGATGCGGTCGTAGAGGTCGATGGGGAAGACCCGCGCCACCACCTGCCCCTCTCCCGAAGATGATTGACGGGTGCGCACCGCGCCGGGGATGCGGGGCTGGCCGTGCGTCTCGATGTCCAGCAGCGACTCGCGCAGCAGCCGCAGGTTGCGCAGGATGAAGTAGGGCCCCACCAGGGCTTCCTCGCCGGAGCCGGGGTGCTCGGGGTCGAGCCCCTCGGCCTCGACGCCGAGGGCCGCCCAGCGCTCCGCCACGGCGAGGAAGCGCCGCGAGAGGTCGGAGAGCAGCGAGATCCGTTCCCGGGGTCCCACGGCGGTCCAGGCGCCCTTGTTCTCCTGCAGGACGGCGACGGCGGCGTCCATCTCCGCTGGCGAAGAGACCCGGGCCGAGCCGTTGACGATCTGCGGCGTGACGGTGGCGGTGGTCATGAGGGCTCCCTCCTGTGCGCCGCAACGCGGCAGGGAGCAACCATAGCATGGCGGACTCCCTCCTCTCCCGGCAGGGTGGGCGTGAGGCTGGGAGAGGAGGGCCGGGGAGGTGAGGGCCCGGCGGCACCGGAACCGGTCCGGGCTACGGGGTCCCCTCGGATCGGAGGTTCTGCGCCTCCGGCTCCTTGGGCATCACGATCCAGAGGATGATGTAGGCGATCGTCCCGGGGAAGCCCACCGAGGCGATCGAGAGGATCACATAGGCGATGCGGACCACCGTCGGGTCCCAGCCCAGCCAGTCGGCGAGGCCGCCGCAGACCCCGGCGATGACCTTGTGCCTGCGAGAGCGGTAGAGCGGCATAACGTCTCACCTCCCGGCCGCATGCCGCGGCCTGCTGAAGCCGGCTCCCAGCCGGCCCCTTCATATTACGAAATTGCCATGAAAGGGATTCATCTCCCCGGCCATTTGAGGTAGAGTGGAGCCAGCTATGTCACAATGACATTTGGCCCTTGGAGGAGATTCCCAATGAGTGGTTGCCTGACCGCCTCCGATTCTCGTGCGAGAAGGGCGTGGAACCGGATCGCGACCGCCGCTGTCCTGGCCCTCACGGCGCTGGCGTACGGCGCTCCCGCCGCGGCCGCGAGCACGGCTCCGGAGATCCGTATCGAGCCGACGACCCTGTACTTCGGCGCCGCGACACCGCCTGCGGCCGCCGCCGCTTCCCAGATCCAGGCAGGCGCGGCGCCGTCCTCCCGGCCCGACGTTCCACGGGAGCTGCGGGAGAAGGCCGCGAGCGGCGGCGCGCGCGTCCTGGTGCGGCTCGCGACGTCGTTCACGCCCGAAGGGCACCTCGCGAGCGCCCAGGCCGCCGGACAGCGGCAGGCCATCAGCCGGGCCCAGGACGCCGCCCTGCGCAAGCTGGAGGGCACGAAAGCCAGGGTGCACGCGCGCTACCAGCACATCCCGTTCCTGGCCCTGGAGGTGAACGCCGCCGCCCTGGACCGCTTGGCGAGCCTGCCCGAGGTCGCCGGGATCGAGGAGGACGTGCTGCACCGGCCGTCGCTCGCCAGCAGCACCGCGGTCATCGGCGCCGGCTCCGCCTGGGCGAGCGGCCTGACGGGAGCCGGCCAGGTGATCGCCGTGCTCGACACGGGGGTGGACAAGACCCACCCCTTCTTCTCCTCGGGCGGCCACAACAAGGTGGTCTCAGAGGCCTGCTACTCCTCGACGGTCAACGACCCCTACAGCGGCGGCACCACGAGCCTCTGCCCGGGCGGCGCCGAGGAGTCCACGGCGCCGGGCTCGGGCGTGAATTGCTCCCTCTCGTTGGATTCCGACTGCCGGCACGGGACGCACGTCGCCGGCATCGCCGCCGGCAACGACGGGGTGGGGCCCAACTTCGGCGTCGCCCGCGACGCCGACCTCATCGCCATCCAGGTCTTCTCAGAGTACCTCTACTATGGCATCGGCGCTTGGACCAGCGACGTCATCAAGGGCCTCGAGCGGGTCTACGCGCTGGCGGACCAGTTCGACATCGCGGCGGTCAACCTGAGCCTCGGCGGCTACCCGTACGGCAGCCAAGCGAGCTGCGACGCCGACAACGCCGCCACCAAGGCGGCCATCGACAACCTGCGCTCGATCGACATCGCCACCGTCGCCGCCGCGGGCAACGACTATTACTACTACGGAGCCGACGCCCCGGCCTGCATCTCGTCGGCGATCAGCGTGGGAGCCACCGCCGACAACGACTCCATGGCGGAGTTTTCCAACGTCGCCCCCTTCCTCAGCCTCGTGGCGCCGGGGGTCTCGGTGGACTCCTCCGTGCCCGGGGGTGGCACCGCCAACTTCAACGGCACCTCGATGTCCAGCCCCCACGTGGCCGGCGCCTGGGCCGTGCTCAAGCAGGCGCACCCTTCGGCGACGGTGCCGGACGTGCTGGAGATCCTGCGCGACACCGCGGTGCCGGTGAACGCCTACGGCACCAATCTGCGGCGCATCAACCTGGGCCGGGCCGTCGTCTCCGGTCCGCTCGTCACCCAGGAGTTCGTGGTCCACAACGACGGCAACGCCGTGCTGTCCGTCCTCTCGCTGCAGCTCGAGACGCTGGTCCCCTGGATCCGCTGGTCGCCCGAGGCGCCCTTCGACGTGCCGCCGGGAGGCTCGCGGCAGGTGACGGTGTCGGTCGACATCGGCGACGCCCCTGCCGGGACGTCCATGAACCGGCTGATCGTCTCGTCCAATGACGCGGACGAGAACCCCTACCCGGACGCCGTCCATCTCGTCATCGGCAAGGAAGCCTGCTACCCGCTGACGCGGACGCGCACGGGCAACGGCAGCTATCCGGAGCCCTCGCCCTCGACCTCGCCGGGGTGCCCGGCGGGGCAGTTCTACGCGGGCGCCGGCATCCAGTTGACGGCGCACCCCGCGACCGGCTGGGCTCTCCAGAGCTGGAGCGGCACGAACGACGACACGAGCACCGCCGTCACCAATACGCTGACCATGCCGGCGGCTCCCCGCACGGTCTCGGTGGCGTACTTCGCTCCCTGCTTCGCCCTCACCCGGACCCACACCGGCTCCGGCAGCGACCCGGTGGCTTCGCCCGCGAACTCTCCGGGCTGTCCGGCCGGCCAGTACAAGTACGCCGAGCCGATCCAGTTGACGGCCGCCCCGGCCCAGGGCTGGAGGGTGGGGAGCTGGACCAACACGAGCAAGGACGCGAGCCGGGGGTTGACGAACTCGTTGACGATGCCGGCGAGCGCCGTGACCGTGACCGTCAACTACCTGGAAGGCATCCCCGGCGTCCTCGTCGTCGACGCGAGCTTCGGCTCCGGCTCCATCTCCTCCTATACCCAGGCCGTCGCAGCCGCGGGGTGGATTTATGACGTATGGAACGTCGCGACGGATGGAGACCCCACGGTTTCCACGCTGGCGGCGTATCGGAGAGTCGTCTGGTACCCGGGTGCCTACGACGGCCCCAATTCATCCCAGGAGAGTGCCCTGGCGGCCTATCTCGACGGCGGCGGGAGCCTGTTCCTGTGCGCCTCGGAGTACATCTTCAATCGGGGTTTCACGCCGTTCATCCAGAACTATCTGGGCGTGGGCTCCTACAACCAGGACCTCAACTACTACACGGTGACGGGCCAGGGCGAGGCCTTCGGCGGCCTCGGTCCCTACACCATGAGCTTCACGGCCTTCAACGACGGTCTCTCTCCGGCTCCGGGCGCCGCCGTGGCCTTCGGCTGGCAAGGCACGATCCTCACCGGCTTCGGCAATGCCGGAGTCAGCAAGATCGGGCCGACCTACCGGACGATCTTCCTCGGCTTCCCGTTCGAGGCCCTGCCCACTCCCGAGGCCCGCCGCGACGTGATGAACGCCGCTCTCGACTTCCTCGGCACCGTGTTCGCGGACGTCTCCCGCGGGCACTGGGCGAAGAAGTGGATTGACGCCATGTACCGCAACGGCATCACCTCGGGCTGCGGCCTCAACCCGCGGATCTACTGCCCGGAAGCCCTGATGACTCGCGACCAGATGGCGGTCTTCCTGCTGCTCGCCAAGGAAGGAGCGGCCTATACGCCGCCTCCCTGCACCACGGCGCCGTTCAGCGACGTGCCCGTGTCGAGCCCCTTCTGCCCGTGGATCCAGGAACTGGCCCAGCGCGGCGTCACCAGCGGCTGCGGCGGTGGAAACTACTGTCCGCAGACGGTGGTGAGCCGGGCGCAGATGGCGGTCTTCCTGCTGTCCACCCTGGAAGGGCCGGGCTACGCGCCCCCCGGCTGCCTGACCTCGACACCGTTCGCCGACGTGCCAGCATCGAGCCCCTTCTGCCCCTGGATCAAGGAGCTGGCGAACCGCGGCATCACCGGCGGCTGCGGCGGCGGGAACTTCTGCCCGGGCAACGCGGTCAACCGGGCGCAGATGGCGGTGTTCCTGGTGACGAACTTCCACCTGCCGGTCTTCTGACGCGGCTCCTCGGGGCGGGCCGGCGAGCGCCAGCTCCCGGCCCGCCTCGCGCGGCCGTCTCTCCCTCAAGCCTCCGGAGCCACCTCTTCCGCCAGCCTCTGACCCGCCCCGTGCCGCGCCGCGGCCACGGCGGCGGTCAACAGCCCGCAGACGACGCCGAAGATCACCAGCCCCAGCAGCGTCATCCAGCCCGCGTTGTCCGAGGGACGCAGCAGGTTGATCAGCGGCGTCACGAAGTCGAAGGTGCCCGGATGGTCCTTGGCCCCCTTGAGGGCGTCCATGAGGGCGACGACCAGCGCCCCCAGGCCCGCGCCGAGGACCCCGCCGGCCAGGCCGCGCGACGCGAGCTCCCCGCCGGTGAGCGGCCGCCCGATCCGCGGCGGCTCCACCCTGAACTCCGGCTCGCGGGCGCCCCAGGGCACGAAGCGGGCGAGCATCACCATGCCCGGGATGCCGAAGAGGAGCGTGGACCAGAAGAACTTCTCCCAGCCGATGGCATAGACCATGAAGCCGCAGACCGGGCCGGAGATGATGCGCGGCAGGCCGAAGAGGCTGGAGAAGAGGGCGTACTGGGTGGCCGAGAACCGCTTCTGCGTCATCCGCAGCATCAGCACCAGGAACGCGCCGCTGCCCAGGCCGCTCGAAAACGCCTCGAAGAAGAAGGCGGCCCACATCAGGGGCCGGTCCACCCCCGGCTCGCGGGCGACGAGGGCGTAGCCCACGTTCGAGAAGATCTGGAAGAAGCCGAAGATCCAGAGCGACCGGCCCAGCCCCAGCGGCTTCGTCATCAGCCCGCCGATGAAGGTGCCCACGATGTTGCCGACGAGGCCGATCCAGAAGAGCATGAACCCGCGGTCGAAGTCGCTGTAGCCCTTGTCCACCAGGAACGGGCGCTGCAGCGCCTGGCAGAGGTTGTCCGCCAGCTTGTAGAGGAGGACGAAGGCGAGGATCTCGAGGGCCCGGTGCCGGGAGAGGAAGCCGAGGAAGGGGTACCAGACGGCTTCCTTCAGCGTCCTGGGAGCGATGGCCACGTCCGCGGGATCGGGGGCCGTGATGGTGACCAGCAGCACCGGCAGGTAGAGGCAGGCCAGCAGGACGTTGACCGCCGGCCAGCCCCACCAGCCGGCCATGGTGATGGAGAAGCTGCCCGCGAGCTGCATGCCGGTGCGGTAGAGCATGTTGCGGGCGCCCACCGCGACCGCCTGCTCGTCCGGCCGCAGCACGTCCACGGCATAGGCGTCGATGGCGATGTCCTGGGTGGCGCCGGCGAAGGCGAGGGCCAGGGTGAGGGCGAACAGCACCCAGGGCGTCTCCGGCCGGTTCCCCAGGCCGGCCAGGGAGAGGGTGCCGGCGAGCAGCACCACCTGGGCGACGGCGGCCCAGCCCCGGCGCCGCCCGAGCTTCGGCGGCACGTAGCGGTCCATCAGGGGGGACCAGAGGAACTTGAACGTCCACGGCGCCTGGGCGAGCGTGATCAGGCCCACGACGCGGATGTCCATCCCCGACTTGCGCATCCAGTCCGGGATGGCGATCCACACCAGCCCCAGGGGCATGCCCGAGGCGAAGGACATCAGCGTCACCGACGCCGTGCGCCACGAGGTGAACGCCTGGCCGAGGCTCTGCAGGGTGCCGGGTTTCTTCTGGATCTTCGCGTTGTCGCTCAAATCGGAAACTCCCCCTGGCCGCAACGGACGGTGTGGCGGGGAGCTTACAGCGAATCGGGGTGGGATTTGACGAACCTGAACCCGAGTTGGTGTGTTCCGGAGCCGTTGTGTCTCGTCGGTCTCTCCCGCCCGGGCATGAATGCCCGGGCTAAAAACAGCGCCGGGTGAACCCGCCTTT
>DASWME010000075.1:0-26090 GCA_036399915.1 Thermoanaerobaculia bacterium | reverse complement strand
CTCCCCTCGACGATCGGCGGCGACGCCGTGCGCGCCGTGGACACGGCGCGCGCCGGGGTGGGCCGGGCGCGGGCGGTGGCCATCATCTTCGTCGACCGCTTCGTGGGGCTGCTCGCCCTGATGCTCTTCGCCCTGCTCGGGCTGCTGGTCTCCGGCCGGCTGACGGCGCGGGTCCCCGCCCTCCACGCCTGGGTGATCGGCGGGGCGGCCGTCCTGGCGATCGTGGCGGGGCTCCTGTTCCTGCCGTCGGGGAGGATCGCGGGGCTGCCGGGCCGGCTCGGGGCCCTGCTGGCCTTCCAGGGGAAGGGGAGCGTGCTCGCCCGGGCCTTCGCCTGGTCGCTCGTGCTCCAGACCCTGGTTGTGCTCAACGGCTACTTCCTCTCCCGCGCCCTCCACGTGCCGATCCCGCTGCCGTACTTCTTCCTGATCGTGCCGCTGGCCCTCTTCGTGATGATGCTGCCGGTGTCGGTCAACGCCATCGGCGTGCGGGAGAACATCTGGGCCTTCTTCTTCGCCGCCTTCGGCGTGGCGGCGGCCAAGGGGGTCGCGCTCGCCTGGCTCGACTACGGGCTGGTGCTCCTGCAGGCGCTGGCGGGGGGGGCGATCTATGCGCGGCGTGCCGGCTGGAAGAGCATGCGCTCCGAGGCCTCACCCCCTGGCCCCCTCTCCCTGACAGGAGAGGGGGAACACGGTCCAATTGAGAGAGAACCGGCAACACCGCCTGCAGGGGTCCCCCCTCTCCCGTCGGGGAGAGGGGGCCAGGGGGTGAGGCCGCGAAGCGCAGACCGCCGCACCGGGCAAGAGGCCATGGAGGCTGCCCAATGAGGATCCTCCTCCTCGCCCCGCACCCCTTCTTCTCGCAGCGCGGCACGCCCATCGCCGAGAGGATGCTCCTCGAGGTCCTCACCGCCGCCGGGCACGAGATGGAGGTGCTGACGTATCCGGAAGGGGAGAGCCCGGAATTCCCCCACTGCCGCATCCACCGGATCACGGCTCCCGCCTGGACGCGCGGCATACGCCCCGGCTTCTCGCTCAAGAAGCTAGCCTGCGACGCCGTCATGCTCGTGAAGGTCCTGGCCCTGGTCCGCCGGGAGCGCTACGACCTCGTCCACGCCGTCGAGGAGTCGGTCTTCATGGCCCTCGCCGCCCGCCGGCTGTTCGGCGTTCCCTACGTCTATGACATGGACTCGGGGCTGGCCCAGCAGATGGTGGACCGCTTCCCGGCCCTCGCCCGGGTGCGCCGGCTCCTCGAGGCCTGCGAGCGGCTGGCCGTGCGCGGCAGCGCCGGCACGCTCGCCGTCTGCGGCTCGCTCGCGGACCAGGCCCGCGCCTACCACCCCGGCGGCCTGGTCGCCCGCCTGGAGGACGTCTCCCTGCTCGGGATTGGAGAGGCCGACGGCAACGGCGGCGCGGACATCCGCCCGCCGGAGTGGCGCGGCGACCCGCTCGTCCTCTACGTGGGCAACCTCCAGGTCTATCAGGGGATCGACCTGCTCCTCGCCGGCTTCGCGCGGGCCCTGCCGGAAGTCCCTGGGGCGAAGCTGGTCGTCGTGGGCGGCAAGCCGGAGAGCATCGAGCACTATCGCCGCGAGGCCCGGCGGCTGGGCCTCGCCGGCAGTGTCCACTTCGCCGGGCCGCGGCCGGTCTCCACGCTGGGCGCCTGCCTGCGCCAGGCCGCCGTGCTGGTCTCGCCCCGCGTCCGGGGCACCAACACGCCGATGAAGGTCTACTCGTACCTCGACTCCGGCCGTCCGCTGCTCGCCACCCGGCTGCCCACCCACACGCAGGTGCTCGACGACGAGGTCGCCCTTCTCGTCGAGCCCGAGCCCGCGGCCCTGGGCGCGGGGCTGGCGCGCCTGCTGCGGGATGAGGCGCTGCGCGAGCGGCTGGCCGACAACGCCCGGCGGCTCGCCCAGCGGGAGTTCACGCCCGAGGCCTTCCGCCGCAAGCTCCTGGGTTTCTATGACGCCGTCGCGCAGAGGAGGGGAGATGAAGGGACACAGCATGGACAGACCGCGGGACTCGAAGCTCGACATCCGAGCGGTGGCTGAGAGCCTCGCGTCGGCGGCGGACGCCGGCGCGCTCCAGCGGGCGCTCGTCCCCGTGGAGTTGGAAAAGCTCTCCGCCAACGACGTCAGCCTGCTCTCGCGCACCCTGCAGGCGCGCGCCGGCGCGCCGGACGTCCGGCTCGCCTGCCTCGCCAACTTCACCGTCGACCTGCTGCCGCGCTGGGTGGACATCCACTTCGCCCGCGAGGGGCTGCGCGCCGCCCACTACCTCGGCGGCTTCGACCAGTACGTCCAGGAGGTGCTGGGCGAGGGCTCGCGCCTCGCCGCCTTCCAGCCGGACCTGGTCCTGCTGGCCCTCTCCCTGCGCCTGCTGCGGCCTGCGGCCTGGGCGTCCTTCCCGTCGCTCTCGCCGGCCGAGCGCCGCGACCTGCGCGACGACGTCCTCGCGCACGTCGAGTCCTGGGTCCTGGCGGCCCTGGAGCGGCTGCCGGCCACCCTGCTGGTGGCCAACTTCCCCGTCCCGGCCCAGCCGGCCTTCGGCGTCGCCGATCTCAACGCCGAGTACGGCGAGACCGAGTTCTTCCTCGATCTGAACCTCGACCTCCTGCGCCGCTTCAAGGGGCACTCCCGGGTGCAGGTCTTCGACCTCGACCGCCTCGCCTCCCGCTTCGGCAAGGACCGGCTGGTCGACCGCAAGATGTTCTACCTGGCGAAGATGGAGTGGTGCCCAGCCTTCCTCGGCTGCGTGGCCGGCGAGCTGGTGCGCCACGCGCGCGCCGCCCGCGGGCCCGCCCGCAAGTGCCTGGTGCTCGACCTCGACAACACCCTCTGGGGCGGCGTCGTGGGCGAGGATGGCCCCGCCGGCGTCAAGATCGGCCCCGGCGATCCGGAGGGGGAAGCCTTCCTCGACCTCCACCACCGGCTGAAGGCCCTCCAGGCCCAAGGCGTGCTGCTCGCCGTGTGCAGCAAGAACAACCCCGGCGACGTGGCCGAGCTGTTCGACAGCCGACCGGAGATCCCCTTGAAGCTCTCCGATTTCGCCGCCGTCGAGATCTCCTGGGCGCCCAAGCACGAGGGGTTGAGGAGGATCGCCGCCACCCTGAACCTCGGCACCGAGAGCCTCGTCTTCGTCGACGACAACCCCGCCGAGGTGAGCCTCATCCAGCAGATGATGCCGGAGGTCAAGACCGTGCTGCTGCCCCCCGACCCGGCCGAGTATGCCGCCGTGCTGGAGCGGCTGACCGACTTCGAGCGCACGGCCGTCCTGGAGGAGGACGCGCGCAAGACCGCGCAGTACCGGGAGAACCGCCGGCGCGACGAGCTGCGCACGGCCGCGGGCGACCTCGCCTCCTACCTCGCCAGCCTGCGCACCGAACTGGCCGTCGCCCGCGCCAAGAGGGACGACCTGCCGCGGGTCCACCAGCTCTTCGCCAAGACCAACCAGTTCAACCTGACCGGCCAGCGCTACACGCCGGCCGAGGTCGAGCGCTTCATCGCCACCCCCATCTGCGAGCTCTGGGTGGCCCGCGCCCGCGACCGCTTCGGAGACCTGGGCACGATCGCCGTCGTCCTCCTGCGGCGGGACGGCCGCATCGTCTACATCGACAGCTTCCTGATGAGCTGCCGGGCCATGGGCCGGGGCCTCGAGACGGCGATCATGAACCACGTCAAGCAGCGCCTGGTGGAGGAGCCGGGGCACCTGGAGCTGCGCGGCCGCTACGTCCCCACGCCCCGCAACCAGCCCGCCGCGACCTTTTACGAAGACCAGGGCTTCCGCCTCCTTGAGCGGCGCGAGAGCGGCGAGAAGCTCTACGTCCTCCGCCGCACCGACGCGCGCCCCAAGCCCTGCGACTGGATCGAGATCGTGCAGGACGCGATGGCTCTGGGGTTCAGGTAGCGGCGGATGGCCCCGGCCCGGTCCGCAGGGTGATGCGACTCGGCACGGCTCTGCGGAGAGTCCTGACTCCCGGTTTCGTGGTCACCGTCCACGCCTACTTCCGGTACGGCTGCTTCGTCAGCCCCCGGGCCGAGGTGGAGATCACGCCCAACCTCCGGATCGGCAGGAAGTCGGTCATCGGCTCCTTCACCAAGCTCAAGGCGACCGACGGCCCTCTGCGGATCGGCAGCAACGTCGAGATCGCGACCGGCTGCCTGATCGGCTCCCACGCCGCGGGCCTGGAGATCGGCGACGACTGCCTGATCGGCCCCAACGTCTCGATCATCGGCAACAACTACAGCTACGACCGCCTCGACGTCCCCATCCGTCTCCAGGAGAAGGTGTCCACCACGGGCGTCCGCATCGGCGACAACGTCTGGATCGGGGCCGGCTGCGTGATCCTGGACGGGGCCGACATCGGGAGCGGCTCGATCCTGGCCCCCAACTCCGTGGTCGCCGGTCCGCTGCCGGCAAACTCGATCGCCCTGGGGAACCCGGCGAAGGTGATCTTCACCCGGCGCTAGGGAACGGACTCCCGGCGGCGGCGCGGGTCAGGGCCGCTTCCTGCCCGCCATCGTGAAGCAGTTGATCCGGGTGCCGATCACGAACCAGATCGTCTGCGCGGCCACCATGGACAGGGCGCTGGGGCGGGGGAAGCCGCCCGTCCGCTCCGGAGGGCGGTCGCCGTACAGGACTGTCGAGATCCGGTTCATGGCGGCGCTGATCAGGCGCACCAGGGGGAAGCCGGAGAAGGTCTTCTTGAATTCGTGGTACTCCGGCAGCGAGTAGGCGTAGAAGTAGTCGCGCAGGCGCAGGGGGGCGAAGGAGCCGATGTACTCGATGCCGTTGGCGTCGAACCACTTCAGGATCTCGCCGGCCGTGTGCACGCTCTCGTGAGGGAAGCCGAAGATGTCGTAGCTGATCGCCTCGTAGTTGGTCTCGTGATACCGCTTGTTCAACTGGTGCATCGTCACCGGGAAGAGCCGGCGGCCGATCCGGGCCCGCTTCTCGAGGTCGTCTCCTCCCAGGAGCTTGCAGAGGCTCTGCTTGAACCTGAGGATGCTCCGGCTGTAACGGTTGTAGAGGCTCACCACCACCACCCCGCCCGGCCGCACCACGCGGCACATCTGCCGGAACCCGGCCTCGGGGTCTCCGGTGTGGTGCAGGACCCCCACGGCGTAGACGTAATCGAACGAGTTGTCCGGCAGGTCGTGCTGGAGGGCGTCCTTCTTGAGGAACGTCACATTGCCGACTCCGGACTCCCGCCGCTTCCGCTCGGCGACGGCCAGCGAGCCGTCGGCAAGATCGATGCCGACGACCTCGCGGGCGCCGTTGACCCCGTACCACAGGGCGTACTCGCCCGTGCCGCACCCCACGTCGAGGACCCGCTTGCCGGCGTAGTCCGCCTTGCCGATGCCGAGCATCCGGAGCCGCCACCCCATCTCCTCGTCGGCCTCCCGCGTGCTCGGCCAAGGATGCTTCGAGTACATGCCGACCACGGCTTCGCGGATCTGCTCGATCTTCTCGTCCGTGCTGGGAAGGACCGCGTTCACGGGAGTCACCTCTTGGCTGCCGAGGGTCCGATCTTGGAGAGCTCGGGCTGAAGCCCACTAGGCCACTATATTATAAGGTGGCAAGATTCGGACCAGAGGAGCCTCGGCACGGCGTCGCCAGGGCTGGCTTGATGATTATGCCGGACCGCATTATGCCGTTCCGCATAATCCGCCAAGGAGTTGGAGGGCTTGAGGCTGGTCACCGCCGCCTCCTTGACGAGCCGGAGCTGGCCACCTAATGTGGTCCCATGCGTACGGTCCGGGCATCCGAGTTCAAAGCCAAGTGCCTGGCCACCCTCGATGAGGTCGAACGGACGGGTGAGCCGGTCACGATTCTGAAGCGCGGCCGGCGGTCGCCCGCCTGGTTCCGCCAGCGGTTGGACAGAGCGAGTACCCGCAACAGGCGCTCTTCGGAACGGTGAAGATTCTGGGCGACATCCTCGAACCCGTGCTCCCTGCCGTCAGCTGCGCGGTGAAGGAAAGCGGATAGCAGGACATCGGTGGCGACCAGGACGGTCCTACCGTCCCTCATCACCATAGATCTCTTCGCGGCGCCAGGCGGCTGGCGGCGAAGTCTCCGACAGTTTCAAATCGCCCGTAGGCCGGCTGACCGGCATCCGTGGCGGCGCGGTCTGCCACATGAGCTCGATCTCCGCCGGCGTCAGGCCGTAGGCTTGGCACACCAGGTCCGACAGTTCGGGCTCGAGCCGAGCCGCCTCTCGGAGGCGCTCCGCGAGCGGCGCGATCGTCCGGACATGCTCCTCCCGCAGATTCCTCAGGGCGGCCGCCGAAAGAGGTTTCTTCCGGGCCCGCCGAACCTCTTCCACGAGATCCTCGGGGGAGAGGGAGAGCATTTCCGTCAAACGCCGGGACGGCTTCACGACCTCATGCTCCACCTTGAGCCAGCCCCTGAGGAGAGCCTGGGTCGTAAGGCGCTCGTCCTCAATGGCCAGGATCCGGCTGACTCTCTCCTCGACCTGCTGGCGCACCTCATCCGATGGCACAGCAATCGGGATTTGCTCCATTTTGTAGCCGGATGTACTCAGGGCCTCATCCTTTAGATGAACGAGGTAACGCCAGTTGTGCCACCAGAGGAGAGGAGAGTTGAGGGCCGAAGCCAGGTAGCGGTCCGCCGAGGGGATGAAGAAGACCTTGTTGTTGGCGAATGCGCACTTGGAGTCCAGGGCAAAGGCCGGAGCGTACTGGATTTCCTGCCATAGGATTTTCGGCCGGTCGAACTCCTCATAATACGAGCACTTCCTCAGCTCCCACCAGAATCGTCCCTGGTCCCAGCGTGCTTTCAGAGGGTCTCTCCACTGAGTCAGATGCCGGTGCAGAGCCGGAAACGTTACGGCGAAGGTTTTCTCAGCCTCCACCTCAGAAGAGAATGACCACGGCCACTCGTGGTCGTCGCTCGATTTCAGAAGGATCATCCAGAGCCCGTTCCCCTCCGCCCGCCACCGCCGCACGTCCTGTCCACGCAGGTAGGGTTTGAGGATCTCGGCCAATCGAGGATCTTCGGTCAGCAGCCGGTTCCGGGTTGCGGTATCAACGAGAAATGCCCGGTTCAGTCCGGTCTTGATCCCGTAGTACGGCTTGCCCCCTGCGTACTCCGCCAGCGGCACTCCCCGCGTACGGATCTTCGCTAGTAGGGCCTCGACCCCTGCCGGCTCCGGCGTCCATGGCGCGGAGCCGAGCTGCTCGCGCGGGAATTCGAACCCTTCCTCCTCCACCTGCCGGTCCAGGTCGTCGAGGCGCACCACGTCCCGCGAGATGACGGCCACGCGAGGGACCGGTGCCGGGATCTCGGGCCGCGGCTTGACTAGGACCACGATTGACGGGAAGACGTCCGCCTCCTCGAAGATCTGCTTGGCGTGGCCGAGATCCACCAGGGTCTCCAGCCAGGCTTCCTCGGACAGCAGGCGGCGCAGCGGCTCGGCATAGCCCGCCTTGCGCCACTTGTTGGTCACCACGAACGAGAGGCGTCCGCCCGGCTTGAGGAGTTCGAGCCCGCGCTCGAAGAAGTAGACGTAGAGGTCCGCCATGCCGTGATAGGCCTGGAAACGACGTTCGAAGTAGGGCTTCAGACCACCGAGGAGCTCCTGGCGGACGTAAGGCGGGTTGCCCACCACGACGTCGAAGCCGCCGTCCGCGAACGCCTCCGGGAAGGCGGCCCGCCAGTCGAAGGCGCTGCGGGGATCGAGCTCCGGGTCGTCCACCAGGCTGTTACCGACGCGGATGGTGTGATCGAGATCCGTGAGCCGCTTGCCGCGCTGGGCGGTCTTGATCCAGATCGAGAGACGGCAGATCTGGATCGCCTCCTCGTTCAGGTCGACGCCGTACAGGTTCTTCTCCAGGATGGTCTGGTCGGGATCGAAGAGGGTCCGGAAGCCGCGCAGCTCGTACAGGCGGTCCGCCGCTTCCTGGTACACCGCGTGGAGCTGGTCGAACGCTTCGATAAGGAAGGCCCCACTGCCGCAGGCGGGATCGAGCACCCGCACCCGCTCGAGCTCTCCGAGCCAGGCGTCCCAGAAACGGATCAGGGCCTCTCGCTGCCGAGGTTTGAGGGCCTCGAGGTCGTAGACGCGCGGGTCCTCCAAGACCTTGACCGCCGTCTTCTCGGCGCGCTCCCTGTGCTGCCGCCGCAAGGCCTCGAAGCGATCCGCGAGGACGGGTCCAAGGGCGTGACCCACGATGAAGCGCGTGATCACCCGTGGCGTGTAGAAGGCCCCCTCGCGCTTGCGCCGCGCGACGCGGCCGATCTCGAAGCTGCCCTCCGCCAGCTCCTTCTCGATCCGCTCCAGATCGGTGATCGACCGCTCGAAGATGTGGCCGAGGATCTCCACGTCCACGAGCCGGGCTCCGGTGCCTTCCCCGTTCGCCGCGGCCGGGGCGTGGTAGTCGTAGTCGCCGAGCCGTTTGAACTCGGCGAACACCTCGTCCGGCACCTCGATCCGGTCGAGACCTGGATCGCGGGCGAACAGCCCACCGTTGTAGCCCGGGATGTTGAGAGCGCCGCTGCCCTGATCGATGGCCCGGAAGAGCCCCTTGAACGTCTCCCACTTCGACCGGGGGTTGTACGGGTCGTGGTGTTGGTAGGCCCTCTGGAGAGTCTCGGGGGGCAGCAGGCCACGATCCTCGGCGAAGGCTACGAAGAGCACCCGGTCAAGGAGCTTCTGGGTGTAGAGGAGAAGGATTTCGGGGAGGACGTTCGGGTTGGCCTGGCGGAGCCGGTCGAGGATCTCCCGCCGCATCCGGGAGTACTCGGCGTAGTAGCTGCGCGTCAATTCGAGGCCGGCCTGCTCCGAGGCCTTCAGGAGCTCGTCAAGATGCCCAGGGCCCGCGGTGGGGACCACTCGTTCCGCGCCGAGGAGGAAGACGAACTGCCGGAAGGCCGCTTCCTGCTCCGCCAGGGCTTGGATCTCGAACCGCTCGAACGTCCGCTGGTCGTGGTTTTTGTGGTAGAGCCGGATCTCCCGGAGATTGGTGACCAGGACCCAGTCACAAGGGAGATTGATGGCATAGCGGTAGGCCTGGTCCACGGCCGACATCCGCCGGCCGGCGAAGGGCCGGTCGAGGGGATCTCGCGGCCCCTTGCCCTCGACAGCCACCAGGGGCCGGTCCCGGCCGGCGCCAAACTCTCCCAGCACGGCGTCCGCGAACTCGCTGTCCACCTCCACATGCTTCTCCCGCGAGAGGGTGTAGCGCTCGCCAGCCGTGGTCAGGCTCCGGTAGCCCAGTACCCCATAGAAGATGTCGGTCAGGTAGTCCGGGAGGATCTCAGACTCCTTCAGCTCCTCGGCCTTTGGGGATGACAGGAGCCGTGCCCACCGGCGAAGGATTTCCCGCGCCTGCTCGGCCGCTGGCTCCATAGGCAACGCCGCCGCCCGGGGGGCGAGGATCTCGGCACGGAAGAGGGGCTTGCGTTCGACAGGCATAAGCGCGGAGGGGAGTTTACTGTGGATGCCGAGGAGGCTTCCACACGGAGCCCGGCGGGGTACCAGCCTCAGTTGGAGGTGTCCATCCCGCCATCACAGGCTCGCCGAGATTTCTCCAACCCGGGGACTTCCCTTTCCAGAAGCATTCGTGTAGCGTTCGCGAGCTTCGTGAAATGCAGATTTCGCGAGGCGCATCGATCGATGACGAAGCGGGCCTGCACTTTATGAGGTCGGCTCATGGGAGCCGGACTACCAAACCACGTACAGGAGGTATCAAAGTGAGCAAAGTGAAGTGTTTGAAGGCCCTCGTCATGATCGCAGCGTGCGGAATCATCCTCTCCCTGGCCGGACCCACGGCGGCGTCCGCGGCCTACTGTGCTCCCGACGGGGGCTTCGATGACACGCTTTCGCGGTGGAGCTGCTGCAGCGGCTACGCCGTGCCGAACAGCACCGTGTGCTTCAATCCGTCCGACTATGGGACGACTTGGACGAGCTGCGCCCAGGTCTGCGGCACCCGGCCTGTGGGCGGCTGCATCCCCTCGGGCGGCGTGGACGACACGCTGGGCGCGACCTCGTGCTGCAGCGGTGCGGCGGTGTCGGGCAGCACGCGCTGCTTGAACCCGGCGGACTACGGCACCACCTGGAAGTCCTGCGTGCAGACTTGCGCCTGATGGCGTTCGGATCCCGGGGCGGCGCGAAGGCCGAGCGATCGGTCGGGGCGCCGCCCCTTGCTCCATGACCTGAAGGTCACGCGCTTTGACCCGCAGGTCACGCCACTTGACCTGAAGGTCACGCTCTTGACCTGAAGGTCACGCGGCTTGACCTGAAGGGCAGGCCACTTGACCTGCGGGTCACGTCGCTTGACCCGAAGGTCAGGTGGCTTGATCTGAAGGTCACGCCCATGACCTGAAGGTCACACCGCTTGACCTGAAGGTCACGTCGCTTGACCTGGAGGTCACGCCGCTTGACCTTCAGGTCAGGCCGCGCGTTGACAGGTCAGGCCGGGGGTGGCCAAGGTCGCGAAACCCGCTGCTCACGCCGCGAAGCGCAGCTCCGGGGTCGTGCCGGGCGCGTTCAAGGTAGTCCACCAGCCGCTGGGCCTGCCACGACCAGGAACCCGTGCCTGCGGAAGACCTCCAGGGCCGGCGGGGACTCCAGCCAGGCGAGGAACCTGCGGGCGGCGTCGCGCCGCTCGGAGCCGGCCAGCACGGCGAAGGGGTAGGAGATCTTCGGCCCTTCCGCTCCCGGCACCTCGTAGGCGATGCGGACCTTCTTGGAGGTCCCGGCGTCGGTCCTGTAGACGATCCCGGCGTCGACGTTGCCCGATTCCACGGCCGCCAGCGCGGCGCGGACGCTCTCGGTAGGGACCACCTTGCCGGCGACCGCGTTCCAGAGTCCCTTGGATTGCAGGTACTCCCGGGCGTAGATGCCCGCGGGCACGCTCCCGGGCTCGGCCAGGGCCAGCGCGCGGACCTGGGGCCCCGCCAGATCCCGGGGCGAGGCGATCCTCAAGGAGGAGCCGGACGGCACCACGATCGCCAGCGTGTTGGAGAGGACGCTCCTGCGCGCGCCTTGGAGCACCAGGCCGCTCCTCTCGAGCTGGTCCATGGCGGCCTCGCCAGCGGAGAGGAAGAGGTCCGCGGGCGCGCCTTCCTGGATCTGCCGGGCCAGGAAGCTGGACGCCCCCGTGTTGAGCAGGACCTTGTCCCCTCCCGCCTTCTCGTAGCCGGCGGCGATCTCTAAGAGGGCGTCCGTCAGGCTCACGGCGGCGAAGACCTGGAGCTCTCCCGCCTCGGGGGTCTCGGAAGCCGGAGACCCGCAGCCGAGCAGGAGCAGGACGCCGCAGAGGACTCGCCGCATTCAATCCTCCCTGGAGGTCAGGATCGACGGGAGATCCTGAGGAGGAAAAAGGGTCCAGATTCTTTCAGAAATGCTTGTCCTTGGCCCGGCCGTGCGCTTATAGTGCGCTGGCACCCAGCAACGGCAGTCGATCGTAGCACCCGCCCCGGGCGGCGGTAAGCAAAGCAGCGGATCCGCACTTGAACGGGCCCGCGTCTCCCGTGGCCGGCCCAGGCGCTGGAGGGAAAGCGATGGCGACGAGAAGGGACGTCTTGAAGCTGGGGCTGGTGGCCGGGGGCTCGGGCCTGCTCGCCTCCCGGCAGGCGCTGGCTCAGCACAGGGAGCTGCTGAAGTTCCTCTGCCCTCCGGACGACCGGCCGCGGCAGATCAACGACCAGCCGCCGAGCCCGCCGGCGCGGCCGTGGGCGGCCGAGCTGTTCGTGCCTCCGGTCATGCCGGCCGTGCCCGCGCTCACGCCGCCGCCGGATCCGCGCGCCCACCAGCGCTATGAGGAGTTCCTGCCGCAGCGGTTCTACGAGATCCACGAGCGGGAGTTCCTCTGGCTGTACCACCCGGACCCGCCCTACGCGGCCGGGAGCTGGTCCTGGGGCTTCCAGGCGGGGAACCTGCCGCCGAGCACGCCGGGGCCCACGTATCAGGCCCGCTACGGCGTGCCGGTCCTCGCGCGGCGGTTCAACGACCTGCCGCCGATCGGGCACGCCAAGGTCAACTTCGGCCTGCCCTCGACCACCAGCCATCTCCACAACGCCCACACGGCGTCGGAGAGCGACGGCAACCCGGTGGACTGGATCGACTCCGGCGAGTTCTGGGACCATCACTATGCGAACTTCCCCGCTGGCCACGATCCGCTGCAGAAGCTGACAACCCTCTGGTACCACGACCACCGGCTCGACTTCACGGCCGCCAACGTCTACGCGGGGCTCGCCGGCTTCTATCTGCTCTTCGACGAGGACGACACCGGCGACGAGAACACCGGCTGGCACCTGCCGAGCTTCCCGCAGTACGACATCCCCCTGATCATCCAGGACATCCGCTTCGACGGCGCCGGCCAGGTGGTGTTCGACGCCTGGAACACCGACGGCATGCTGGGCGACCGCATGACGGTCAACCGCCGGATCACCCCCTACTTCAAGGTCGAGCCGCGCAAGTACCGGTTCCGCATCCTGAACGGCGGCCCGTCGCGCTTCTACGAGCTGTTCCTGCGCTCGTCGCGCCAGGAGAGCCGGCGGCTGCAGTATCCCCGCTTCACCGCCATCACCGGCGACGGCAACTTCCTGCCCGAGCCGGTGGTGACGGAGAGCATCTTCCTGGGGGTGGCGCAGCGGGCGGACGTGATCCTCGACTTCTCGGCCTACAAGCCGGGCGACACCGTCGTCCTCCACAACCTGCTCCAGCAGCTCAACGGCGCCGGACCCAGCGGCGCCTACATGGACTTCGACAACCCCGAGACCAATCTGCTGCAGTTCCAGGTGGTGCCGTTGACGGCGCCGGACAACAGCCGCATCCCCGACCAGTTCCGGCCCTGGCCGCGCATCGACCTCGCCGCGGTCAAGCGCGAGCGGATCTGGACCTTCGACTACGACGGCGGGCTGTGGACCATCAACAACCGGGTCATGGATCCCAACCGGATCGACGCCGGCATCGACCTGGGGAGCGCCGAGATCTGGACCTTCCGCAACGCCGGGCGCAACTGGTCGCACCCCATCCATAGCCATTTCGTGGAGTTCCTGTTCCTGGAGATCAACGGCCGGCCCTACCGGGAGGACTACATCCAGGACATCCGCGACCGGGACACCACCGGCGAGGGTCTGGAGCTGAAGCCGATCCTGGGCAAGGCCCCGGGCACCCGCTCGCCCGTGGACAGCTTCATGGGCGGCCGGCGGCGCGACGTGGCCGTGCTCCTGCCCAGCGACGAGCTGAAGCTCTACATGATCTGGCCGGACTTCACCGGCAAGTACGTCATGCACTGCCACAACGTGGTCCATGAGGACCACGCCATGATGATCCGCTGGGACATCGTGGAGCCGGGCATGGGCTTCGACCAGCCGCGCTCCGCCGACGCGGTCTACGATCCGCCGCAGGAGAGCCCGCCGCACGTGAACATCCAGCCGTCGAGCCCGGCGATGGAGGACGGCCCGTCGCCGCCGGCGACCCCGCCGCCGCCAGAGGATTGAGGGAGGGCAAAAGACCATGAAGGACCGACGAGAGTTGCTGGCCGCGGGCGCCGGAGCCCTTCCAGGGTTGGCCCTGGGAGTGGTGGGCGAGGACGGCTGCGAGCGCCCGGCCCGCGGACCGGACGCGCGCCATTTCCCCAATCACGCGGTGGTGACCCACGAGGGGTCCAAGGCCCTCTTCTACGACGACCTGGTGGCGGGCAGGACGGTGGTCCTCCACTGCATGTCGATCGCCACCGAGCCCGTCTACCGCACGGCCGAGAGCCTCGCCCGCGTGCAGGCCCTGCTCGCGGGGCGCCTCGGCCGCGACGTGTTCTTCTACTCGCTGACGGTCGATCCCGAGAGCGACACGCCCAAGGCCTTAAGGGAGCACGCGGCCCGGCACGGCGCCGGCCCCGGCTGGCTGTTCCTGACCGGCGAGACCGCGGTGATGCACGAGCTACGGGACCGGCTGTTCCAGGGGGGCGGGCACGTCCACGACGGCCAGCCGGGCTGCTCGCTGGCGCTGCTGCGCTACGGCAACGCGGCGGTCGGTCTCTGGGGATCGGTCCCGGTCAGGGCCGATCCGGAGTGGATCGCCCGGCGGCTCTCCTGGGTCCAGGCCCGCGAGCCGGTCTCCGGTCCGCCGCGGCGGCGGGGTCCGGCCCCGCTGCGGACGACTCTTGGAGCCGTCGTGCTGACCCTGGGACTCAGCCTGCTCGCCGCCGCGGCGTTCACGCCGTTGCCGGCCCAGCCGCCGCCGGCAGAGCCGGCACCGCAGAGCCCGCAATGGAATTACCCGCCCTGTCCCTACCCGGAGTCGCCGAAGTACCCGGACCTGCCGGGCGTCTGCCATCCCTACCAGCAGCCGTGGCCTGCGAAGTCGACCCAGACGACGACCGGCTGCCCCGGCGACTGCAAGACCTCGGTGATGACCGGGGAGGGGATCTTCCCGCCCAGCAACCCGTTCAATTACAAGACCTTCCCCGGCACCAACTTCCTGCCGACGATCTACACGAACACCTTCGACAGCCAGGGCCACGAGGTCCTGAACACCCTGCCGTCGACGCCAGACGTGCCCTACAACCTGCAGGACGGCGATCCGGTGGTGTCGATGATCGATCCGACGTCTCCGGAGGACGACCTGCGCGCGATCTTCGACCAGGTGCTGCGCCTGGAAGCGGGAGACGACGACAAGACCGGTCTCGACCCGCTTCAGGAGAAGTACGCCGATCAGGCCATCAAGGCCGCCCTCCGGCGCGCCAACGACATCCTCGAAGGCAATCCGGTGCCGGGGCGCGCCTACAGCGGCTTCCCGCTGCTGCACTACACGGGTCCGGAGAAGATCAAAAAGGTCGTCCCCGTCTATGACCCGCAGGGCAACGTCGTCGGCGGCAACGTCGACGTCCACCAGGTCTGGTACGACCAGCGGATCGAGTCGGACACCGCCTTCATCGACGCCACGGACCCGAAGATACCGGCCAACGTCCCGTGGACGGTTACCTACACCGTGGACGTGTTGAATCGCGGCGAGGACGACTTCTCGCCGTACGTCATGTACGTCGACGTGCCCACGAAGAGTCCCGGGGTGGGCATGGACCAGAGCTTCTTTCCTATGGAGGACGGCACGCGGACGGTGTTCCGCATCAAGATGGCGCCGGTCCCGTACCTCAACCTCGTCTACACCTGGGGCTGGCGCATGCACCCGCCCCGCGCCCAGGTCATGGAGAACGCCACAAAAATCATCAATTACGGGAGCGCTGTCCCACCGGCGTGCCCCGCGGAGTTCCAGGGCAAGACCCTGCCGCAGCTCGAGCAGGCCGTGTTCTGCCTGCCGGAGGATCCCAACTGCACCTCGGTGCGGTGCCGGCCGGGCGAGCCGCCGGCCGGTTGCGAGAAGCGGAAGCTCTATGCCATCTCGAAGATCGGCGAGATCGCGCCCGAGAAGCGCATGTGGCGTGCCGTGGAGGAGGCGCGCAAGGCGGCCGACCGGGGGGACTTCAAGGCCGCCGCCGCGATCGTCCGCAACCAGGCGCTCCCCGCCTACCGGGACTGGCTCGAACGCAACGAGCTGCCCGCCGGCGTCGAGAAGGACCCGGACTCGGACGTGACGCTCCTCTACGTCAATAACACCACCTACGGCGTGCTGACCAACGGCGCCTGGGGCCGCTGGGACGCCTGGGAGGAGCGCCCCAAGAAGCTGCGCGTGACGGTCTACAACGGCGACAACTTCGTGCACTCCTACACGATCGCGGACTTCGGGGGCAACCGCGGATGGGAGAACCAGTTCAAGTCGTCCGTGAAGGTGGCGGGCTCGGGCTGCTGGTTCACCTTCGGCCGCAACTACTGGTGGATCCCCGTGGGCGGACCGCTCAATCCCTACGTCTGCGTGCCGCCGGCGAACGGGCCCGCGCTCGGCCGCCACAAGCTCGAGATGGAGCTGAACTACGATCCGTCGCGGCGGCTGCGGTTCTACCAGTTCGATCCGTTCCACCACGACGTGGCGATCTATTCGGTGCACTGAGAGGAAGGCGTCGTGCCCGTGGAGCCCTCACCATCCCCACCCTCCTCTCCCAGGAGGAGAGGAGGGTGGATCCGTAAGTGCCCGCAGCAGCCTGGAAAGCTGCTACCCTAGGCCAATGCCAAATCGATTGAGTCGAGCTGCTGGCCCCCTCGCCGCCGCGGCCCTGCTCGCCGGCTGCGCGAGCATGACGCCGCCGGCGGGAGTGGGGGCGGGCGCCCCCTCGGCGCCCTCGACCGGCGTCTGCTTCGATCCCGCCGTGGCGCCACCGCTGGCCGCGCCGGCCGAGCCGCAGTGCGCCAACGCCGAGCTGCTCGCCTACGACGGCCTGCTGGTCCTCGGCCCCCATCCCGACGACGAGGCGCTGGGCTTCGGCGGCCTCGCCAGCGCCTACCGCGAGCAGGGCAAACCGGTGGCGGTGGTGGTAGTCACCGACGGCGACGCGTACTGCGAGGCCTGCCGGCTGTGGAAGAACAGCTCGGTGCGCGGCGCGCCCTGTGTGGCGAACGAGCTCTCCAACCTCGCGACGCCGGCAGTCGACAGCTTCGCCGAGGTGCGGCGCGGCGAGAGTGCCGCCGCCGCGGCCGCGCTCGGTCTGCCGCCGCCGACCTTTCTCGGCTACCCCGACACCGGCCTCGCCGCCGCTTGGAGCAACCTCGAGGCCGGCACGCCGCAGCGGCCGCTACGCCGCTCCGACTTCTCCGGCTGCCGCGACTGCGAGACCTGCAAGGGTGGCTACGGGGAAGGCCCACCGACCGAGCTTACCGCCGCCACCCTGATGGCCGCCCTGCGCGAGCGCATCGCCGCGTCCTCGCCGCGCACGCTCGTCGCCACCACCCACTGGCTCGACGGGCACGGCGACCACGCGGCGCTGGGCCGGCTGGTGCGGCGGATCAACGGCGAGCTGGCGCAGCCGCGCCCGGTGGCCTTCGCGGTCATCCACGCTCACACGCCGAAGGACACGGCGCACCCGGACTGCTGGTATCCGGCGCCGCGCGCCCTCGCCTGCCCCTGCGCCGCCGAGGAGGCGTGCGCGACCGCCGACCCCACCTGGGTCGCGCGGCTGGCGCGCCACCGCTTCCACCCTGACTGGCCGGCGGCCCTGCCCGACGACGCCGACTACGGCGCCGCGCGCCAGCTCTGCCTGCCGGAGCCGCTGTGGCAGGGCGAGGCGGCGGCCAAGCTCGCGGCGGTGCGCTCGTACGCCTCGCAGCTCGGCTCGCTGGCGCGCGCCGGCAGCCACCCGGCCGGGCTCGACGGGATCATGGACTGCAACGGCTATCTCGGCTCCTTCGTGCGGCGGACCGAGGCCTTCGTCCTGGTGGACCCGCAAGCTCCGAGCGATTAGCTGCGGACCGTCGGCCGCCGTCAATTCCGCCAGCGGATACCGGCGAAGAAATACCGTCCGTTGTCATACACGGCCCGCGGGCGGAAGCGGTCGGAGGCGAACTGCGTCACCTCCTCCTCGGTCAGGTTGACCCCGTCGAG
Source organism: Thermoanaerobaculia bacterium (assembly GCA_036399915.1). GTDB lineage: Bacteria > Acidobacteriota > Thermoanaerobaculia > Multivoradales > UBA5704 > DATARR01. The sequence continues at coordinate 8,632 of DASWME010000075.1, read as the reverse complement.
CGTCAGCGAGAGATTCCTGAACAGGTTGTAGGCCAGGGAGGCGTCGAGCGACTTGAGCTCCGCCTGGTTCAGCCGCGTGGAACGGTCGAAGGTGACGAAGAACTCCGAGCGGTAGCTGTAGGCGAGACGGGCAGCGAAGCGCGGGTTCTCGTAGAAGGCCACCAGGTTTCCCGAGTGCTTGGAGTTGCCCGGGATCTCCAGCTCGGGATCGTCGGCGTCGGCGTCGGAGTACGTGTAGTTGGCCTGGACGCCGAATCCGCGGCCCAGCGGCTGCAGCATGTTCAGCTCCAGACCCATCACCTTGCCGCCGCCGCCGTTCACGCGCTGGTTGATCGTGAACTGGCACCGGTATCGATTCGGGAACTCGGCCGTGAAGGCGGGCACGCAGAGAGAGGTATTCGGGTTGTCGGTCTGGATCAAGTGACCCTGCTGGACGGGTCTGTCCGTGATGAAGGACTCGATGTCCTTGTAGAAGATGGCGGCCGAGAGGATGGAGTCCTTGCCGTGATACCGCTCGAGAGAGACGTCGAGCTGGTTCGCCCGGAACGGGTCGATGTTGGGGTCGCCCCCTTGTCCCGTCAGGGCGCCCGGATTCAGCGTCACGCGCGGCGACACGTCGGTGTAGTCCGGGCGTGCCATGGTGCGAGCCGCGGCAAGCCGCAGGACCAGCTCGTCGCTGAGATCGAAGGAGAAGTTCAGACTCGGCAGGTAATCCCGATAGGTCCGGTTGGCCGTGACGCGCGTGAAATTGCCGAACGCGTTCGAGATCTCGCCGGCGCCGCCCACGACGTTGCCGGTGGATTCCTGGTCGGTGACCACCGCGCGGAGGCCGATGTTGCCCCGCCACTTGCCGCTGCTCCCCTGCAGCTTGCCCATGATGAATCCGCCATAGGTCGCCTCCGTGACGGAGAAGACCTCGGGGGGGTTCGGAATGCGAGCCCCGTTGAAGCTGCCGAACAGGATGGATTCGACCCGTCCCCTGTTGACGGACCAGTACTGATCCAGCGTTCCCGACGCGCCAATGCCGTTCAGGAAATTGCCGGGCGTCATGCCGCCGGCGAAGTCCGCGGGCGTGCAGGCCCTGCCGCCGCAGCCCGTGGCCGAGAGCGGCAGGAAGAAGCCGCCGTAGGTCGTGGCCTGGAAGTCCGTCTTGCGCTCGTGATCCGTGTACTTGACGCCGAACTTCACGGACTTGAGAGTGTTCAGGTTCAGGGACTTCTCGGCGTCGAAGTAGGAATACAGCTCGCTGTCGTCGTTCGTGATCTCGTGCAAGGAGGCGAAATCGAACACGAGATCATTCGGGTTTCTGGGATTGACATTGAGGAATGTCACACTCGGCGTGCTGCCCCGCAGGTCGTACCGGAAGGCTGCCGGCGCTCCGAACTCCACGAAGGGCTGTGACTCGGTGTCGCCTTGCGCTTCGGTGTAGCCGGCGTCGAAGTGCAGGAGCCAGTCGGCGCCGGCGGTATAGGTCGTATCGAGGTCGACGTACGAGGTCTTGGCGAACGCGAAGCGGTCGATCGCGTCGAACACGACGCCGCGACCTTCGGTGCCACCGTTGGCGGAGGAAATGACGCCCGCCACGGCGGTATCTCCCACCACCGTCGCATCGGTCAAGGTGCCGCCGCCGCCCAGGGCCTGGGAACCCCAGGCCAGGTAGTTCTGGTTGATGTTGTCTGCGCCGAAGCGGGAATAGAGGCCGTTGACGTTGATCTCGAGGTGGTCGGTGGGCCGGAACTGCATCGCCGCGTTGAAGGCCTTGCGCTCCCGTTCCTGCTGGAAGAGCGCCGAGCCGATCAGGGAGGGGACCAGAAGCCCCGTTTGCTGATCCGTGAAGTAGCCGAGCACCTCGACGCCGTCGCGACGGATGTTGCGCTTGTCGAAGACTCCGGAGAAGAGGACGCCGAGGTTTCCGGCGGGGTTCTTCCAACTGAAGAGAGCGGAGGCATTGGGATCGTTGGAGTCCGAGTTCTCGGTGTAGGCGTCCTGCAGCGAACCGATGAAGGTGGACGGCTTGAGGTCGAGCGGCTTGCGCGTCTGCACGTCGATGGTGCCGCCGATCCCGCCCTCGTCGATGTCGGCGGTGGGGCTCTTGTACACCTTGAGCAGGCCGATGATCTCCGAGGGCATCAGGAGATAGTTGAAGCTGCGGGTGGCGGCGAGCTGCTCGAGCACGAACCAGTCGGCAACGGCCACGCTGTGGCCGTTCACCGTCGTGCGCACGAGATTGGGCGAGACGCCCCGTATAGAGACGCGTTCGCCTTCGCCGAATTCACGATTGATGACGACGCCCGGCACGCGCTGCACCGCTTCCGCCAAGTTCTTGTCGGGCAGCTTGCCCACGTCTTCCGCGACGATGGCGTCGACGATCGCATCGGACTCGCGCTTGACTTCCACGGCCTCTGTCAAGGCCTCCGCGATGCCGACCACGGTGATGCTCTCCTCGATCCTTTCGGTGGCTTCCTCAGAAGGCGGTTGCCCGGTGCCTTGGTCAGGAGGCCTGTCCGTCGGCTCCTGTTGTGCGGGGACGGCGGGCTGCTGTGCCGCCATCGGCGAGGCGCAGCAGAGCAGGATTGGAACTAGCCATACCAGCAGGGTGCGAACGCGCATGACGACCTCCTTGGGTGTCTAGTGAATCGATTCACTAAATCGATAGCATAGAGTTTCCGGGGCTGTCAAGAGGTCAGCCGCAACTAGGCCTCATTAGGGGGCCGCCGCCTCGGCCTGCCGGCGCGAGCGCAGCAGCTCGCGCAGCGGCACCGTGGCGTTGGCCACCAGCGGCCGGGCCCAGAAGCCGACGCTGAGGATGTAGCCGAGGGTGAGGAAGAGCAGGCCCATGCTGGCGCGCAGTCCGAAGCGGTCGCCCAGCCAGCCCACCAGGAGCGGCACCACGGCGCCGCCGACGATGCCGGTGCAGAGGATGCCGGAGAACGACCCGTGGTGGCGCGGCACCGAGTTGAGCGCCAGCGAGAAGACAACCGACCACATCACCGAGAGGCAGAAGCCCATCAGCATGAAGGCGTAGTAGGAGACCCGCGCCGGGCCGGCCAGCGCGGTCGCGAGCGTCGCGAGGGCCGCGAGGGCGAAGCCGATCAGCACGCGCCGCGAGTCGAACAGCTTGAGCAGGAGCAGGCCGAGCAGGCAGCCGGCGGTCATCAGCCCCCAGAAGAACGCCACCGCCCGCGCGCCCTCCACCTGCGGGTCGAGACCGTGGTAGGTGGCGAGGAACTTGGAGATCCAGTTGGCCACGCCCTGCTCGCTGCCGACGTAGCAGAAGATGCCGACGAAGTACAGCCACACGGTGCGGTCGGCGAGCAGCTCGCGGTGAGTCTGCCAGGCGCCGGCGCGCTCGTCCTCCTTGAGCTCGAAGCGCGGCAGCGGGACGGCGGCGAGCAGCGCGACCATCAGCAGCGTCACCGCCGCGAACAGCCAGTAGAGCGACACCCACGGCAGCGCGCGCGGCACCTGACGGGCGAGCAGCGCGACGAGCGCGCCGTGGCCGGTCGCTTCGCCCTTCATGCTGGTCACCAGATAGGAGTAGACGAGCGGGCTCAGGAATGAGGCGCTGCCGAAGACGAGCTGGCCGAGCACCGAGAGGAAGGCGAAGTGCTCCTCACCCCCCGCCGCGCGCAGCAGCGGGTTGATCGCCACCTGCAGCATCGTCATGCCGAGGCCGATGAGGAACAGCGAGGGCAGAGCCACGGCAAAGGTGGGGGTCGCGGCGAAGGCCAGCGAACCGGCGAAGGCGAGGGCAAAGGCAGCGACCATCACCTTCTTCTCGCGGTAGCGCTCGAGCAGCATCCCCGCCGGAATCGACATGACGCCGTAGGCGACGAAGAAGGAGAACGGCAGGAAGCCGGCGAGGCCGAGGCTGAGATCGAAGCTCTCGATGAGGTCGGGAACCAGCGGCCCGAGGATGTTGGTGAGGAACGAGATGACGAAGAAGACGAGGAACACCAGCAGGACGATGAGCGGGTAGCGGCGGGGCATCGGTTCCTCCTCTGCGGTCACGGGCCGGCGGGGACGTTGATCCCCTGCCAGCGCAGGGCCGGCTGCTCGCCGCCGAGGGCGTGCGCCGGGATGGTAGCCCGTACAGTGCGGCGCTCGCCGGGCAGCAGCGAGACATAGTTGTCGTCCCACAGGATCGGCGCCGCGAGCGCGCCGCTCGGCGCGCGCACCACCGCGAGCTCGACGAAGAAAGCGAGCATCGGGCCGGGGTTGTGCAGCGTCACCTCCACCTCCTGGCCCTCCGCCGCCGGCCGGAAGCGATGGCTCACCTCGAGCGACGCCGGCGGCAGGCGCGTCACCGCCGTCAGATCGGCGAAGCGGCTCGTCGGCGTGTAGAACCACTCGCTCTTCTCCCAGTCGAGCACGTCGGGCTCGGCGGGTAGCCAGTAGAGGTTCTGCGCCAGCAGCGCGCCGCCGGCGCCCTCCAGCCGGGCGTCGACGAAGTACACCGGCGAGCCGGCCGGCAGCGCGCCGAGAACGACGACGTCGCGCCGCTCTCCGGCGGGCACCTCGAGCCGCCGCGACTCCTGCCGCACCACGCGCGACCGGGTGTCGAGCACGCGCACCACGGCGGTGGCCCGCACCGGCTCGGCCGTGTCGTTGACCGCCACCACCTTGCGCTCGCCGTAGTCATACGCGATGTTGAGCGGCCGGTTGGCGTTGCGCGCCGCGTAGTAGGCGCCGGTGGGCACCAGGTACCAGTCGTAGAGCTGCCAGAAGAAGTCGGGCCAGGCGGAGTTGAGCATCCACTGCACGACGCCCTTGGCCAGCGGCCGGCGCAGCGAGAACGCCTCGAACATCGGCCGCATGGCCTCGTAGTTGGCGAGCTGCGCCTTGCGCGCGAACTCCTCGAGGCTCGCCGAGGGGCCGTAGCGGGCGTCGAGCGCGGCGCGGTAGCGGTCGAGGTTGGAGAACTGGTGCCGGCCCGAGTGGTAGGCCCACAGGTCATCGATCGGCCACCAGTTCTCGCGCGGCAGCATACGGCGCAGGCTCTCGACCACCGGCGGCTGGGCGCCGGGGCCGGTCTCGGTGTTGAAGCCGAAGGCGCCGCCGCGCTCGCGGTCGACGTACCAGTAGTGCGGCGGCACCCACTCGTAGGGGCCGTTCATCTTCACCCCGGTGGGGCCGCTCACCTCGCTGGTGCGCACCGAACAGGCGGCGAGCGGCGGCCGCGTCGGGTCGATCTCGGCGAGCAGGGCGCGGTAGCGCCGCTCGAGCTCGGGGCGCGGCAGCAGGTCGCTCGCCAGGTTCCACACCACGACGCTGGGGTGGTTGCGCAGCCGCAGCACCTGGTCGCGCAGCGAGGCGGCGACGAGGTCCATCTCGGCGGGCGTGTCGACGCCGCCGAAGGTCTCGTCCACCGGGACCCGCAGGTAGTCCTGCCACTCCCACTGGCAGCTCCAGCCGGCCCACACCATGAGCCCCAAGCGGTCGGCGAACTCGTAGAGCCGCTCCGTCGTGCCCCAGAAGCCCTCCAGCCGGATGGTGTTGAGGTTGAGGTGACGGGCGTAGCGGATCTGGTCCTCCAGCCGCCGGTCGTCGTCGGCGAGCAGCAGGTCGTCGACCCAGCCGCCGCCGCGGATCAGCACCGGCTTGCCGTTGATCGTGTAGCCCCGGTAGTTGTGCTCGTCGACGTAGTCGGCGACCTTGCGGATCCCGAAGTCGACCGTGCGGTGGTCCGAAGCCGGCCCGCCGCGTCGCTGGAGATCCAGCTCGAGCCGGTAGAGGTGGGGCTCACCGAGGTTGTTGGGCCACCACAGGCGCGGCGCCCGCAGCCGCAGGGCGGGGACCTCGGCCGGGGTCAGCCGCAGCCGCCGCTGCTCGCCGGGCGCGAGGTCGACCTGATACGAGAAGCCGGCGCCGCTGCCGAGCTTGCCCACGAGCCGCGCCGGGAACGCCTGCTCGCCATGGTTGACCAGGCGCGCCTCGATCGTCAGGTCGGCGGTCGCCGGGTTCCGGACGTCGAAGTCGCTGCGCACGAAGACGTCCTCGAGCGAGGCGGCGCCGGTGCGGCGCAGCTCGACCTCGCGCCAAAGCCCCATGCTGCGGTCGGGCGGCTCGGGGTTCCAGTCGACGAAGCCGATGGTGAAGTCCCCCGGCTGCGGCGGATGGACGAGCACCGCGAGCGCATTGGCCCCGGGGCGCAGGCGGCCGGTGATGTCGAGCTCGAAGCGGCGGAAGGCGCCGGTGAGCTGGTCGCGCCCGGCGATCCGCTCGCCGTTGAGCCACACGTCGGCGCTGTAGTTGACGCCGTGGAAGACGAGCCGCGACGATGCGGTCGGCCGGTCGACCACGATCTCCCGGCGATACCACCAGGGCACCGCGAAGCGCTGTACGGGGATCTTCTCGAGGTTGCGGCCGAAGTACGGGTCCTTGTACTCACCGTTCGCGACGAGCGCCGCGAGCACCGTCGTCGGCACCCTGGCGGCCGTCCAGCCGGCCGCCGGGAAGCCGGCCCGCGAGATCTCCGCCCCGCCGGCCGTCACCTCGGCCGAGCTGCGCAGCTGCCAGCCGTCGCGCAGACTCAGCGTCGGCGGCACCGCCGCCACCAGCGCCGTGGCGTGGGCGGCGAGCGGCGCGAGGACGCCGAGCAGGCAACCGAACGCCCGTATCCGACGGCGGCGCGTCATCTGCGTCCTCTCTTCGCTTGGCGCCGCGGTGCCGGAGCCGTCGAGCCGCGCACCACGAGCTCCGGCGCGACGGTGACGAAGGGTTGGGCGGCCTGCTCGCCGCCGATCTGGCCGAGCAGGAGGCGGGCGGCGATCTCGCCCATCCGGCGCAGCGGCTGGCGCACCGTGGTGAGCCTGGGGTTCTGGTAGGCGGCGCTCTGGATGTCGTCGAAGCCGACGACCGAGACGTCCTCGGGAACCCGCAGGCCGGCGTCGAGGAAGGCGCGGATGGCGCCGATGGCGGAGACGTCGTCGAAGGCGAAGAGCGCGGTGAACTCGACGTCGCGCTCGAGCAGCGTGCGGCCGAAGGTATACCCCTCCTCGTAGCCGTCGGCGGGCGAGAAGGTCGCCAGCGACGGCTCGCCCGACAGTTGGACGGTCAGCTCCGGGCGCACCGCCAGGCCGTGGTCCTGCGCCGCTTCGGCGATGGCGCGCCAGCGGTCGTCGGTGTCGGCGCTGCCCGGCTGCCCCTTGAAGAATGCCACCCGGCGGTGCCCCAGCGCGGTGAGGTGTCCGAGGGTGTCGGCGGCGGCGCGGTCGTGGTCGATCACCACGTTGGTCACCCCGGAAAGCGGCACGTGACCGGAGACCACGACCGCCGGCAGCGCCGGCGTCTCGTGCAGCTCGCTGGCGACCAGGATCAGCCCTTCCACGGCGCGGTCGCGCATCAGGTCGAGGTACTCGTGGAGCAGGCTGGCGTTGGAGCGGCGGTGGCTCGCCACCAGGTAGTGGTAGCCGGTCTCGAGCAGGTGCCCCTCGATGCCGCTCATCACCTCGGCGGCGTAGGGCTCGCTGATCTCGGGCACCAGCACGCCGACGGAGTAGGTGCGGCGGCTGCGCAGCGAGCGGGCGAGGTAGTTGGGGCGGTAGTTGAGCTCGCGGACGGCGGCGAAGATCCGCTCCTGCGTCTCCTTGGGGATGGCCGCGGCGGACGGGCCCTGGTTGAGCACCATGGAGACGGTGGCGGGCGAGAGCGCCACGCGTTCGGCGACGTGGCGCAGCGTCACCGCGCCGCCGCCCTCGCGCCGCCGCGGGCCGCGCTTCCTCACCGGTTTGGCGTCGCCGTCTCCCATCGTGCCACCTTCCTCCTTGACACTCTCGACGGCGGCATGGTATCACTAGTAAATCGATTCAGCAATGGGCCGTGCCTCTAGCCATTCAATAGCCCCTTTCGACAGACATCGATCGCCGTGCCGGAGCCCGAAACCCCTCAGCCGCGCTCGAACAGGCCATCGCAGGCGGCGGACGGCGCGGCGATCCTGGGGGTGGACCTCGGCGGCACTCAGGTGCGCGTCGGCAAGGTGCGCGCCGGCATCGTGGAGCGCAGCGCCGCGTCCCCCATCTCCAGCCGGGGCTCCGCCGAGGTGGTGGCTGGCGAGCTCTACCGCGCCATCGACGACCTCTTCGACGCCGAGGTCACCGGCATCGGTTGCGGCGTGCCGAGCGTCGTCGACCTCGAGCGCGGCGTCGTCTACGGGGTGGAGAACATCCCCTCCTGGCAGGCCGTGCCGCTCAGGGAGCAGCTCGAGCGGCGCTACGGGGTGCCGGTGCACGTCAACAACGACGCCAACGCCTTCGCCGTCGGCGAGCTGTACTTCGGCGCCGGCCGCGGCTTCCGCCATCTGGTGGGCCTGACGCTGGGCACCGGCCTCGGCGCCGGCGTGATCGTCGACGGCAGGCTCTACAACGGCGCCAACTGCGGCGCCGGCGAGCTCGGCGCCATGCCGTATCGCGACCACACCATCGAGCACTACTGCTCGGGGGCCTTCTTCCAGCGCGTGGCCGGCATCCGCGGCGAGGAAGCCTTCCGCCGCGCCGAGGCCGGCGACGCCGCGGCGATCGAACTCTTCGAGCAGCTCGGTCACGAGCTCGGCCACGCGGTCATGGTGGCGGTCTACGCCTACGACCCCGAGCTGATCGTCCTCGGCGGCTCGATCAGCGTCGCGCTGCCATTC
>DASWME010000074.1:0-42211 GCA_036399915.1 Thermoanaerobaculia bacterium | reverse complement strand
CGGTATCGCCGGGGGCGCCGGGGCTGAAGTCGACGCGCTCGAAGGCGCCCGAGGAGATCAGCACCCGGCCGTAGCGCCGGTCCTCGACGTAGATCCCGCGGTTTTCAGGCCCGAATTCGCGGATGCCGGAGAGCACGATCTCGCGGCCGTCGAGCAGCGTCACCAGGGCGCTGAAGCGCGAGCGGCGCGCGATGGAGCGGATGGTGTCGAAACGCAGGCTGAGCTTACCGTCGGCGGTGTGGCCGTCGAGCTCGTCGGAGCCGACGCACTCCTGCCGGTCCCACTGGACGAAGCCGGTGAAGTCGCCCTGCCGCGTGCGCACCGTGCCGTACAGCCGGTAGGGGGCGGCGTCTAGCCGGGCGGTGGGGAGGAACTCGATGGTGCGGATCCGCCCAGGGTCGCGGCCCAGTTGCAGGTTCCGCAGCCGCGGTTCGATCCCACCTTCCAGGTCCACGACGCCGCGCCTGCCGTCCCACACTCGCACGCCATCGTCGAAGTCGCTGGCCTCGAAGCGTTCGAGGTCGAACACGCTCCCGCTCTTGAGAGTCACCCGCACGTCGCGGCCCCGCGCCTCGAGGCGCGCGATGTCGCCGAAGCGCGCCATGAAAGGACGGGAGAGGTTGATCGGGCGCTCCCGGCGGGCGATCTCGATCCCGAAGATCTCGATCGGGCGGCGCTCCTTGGGCAGCCGCCCTGGCGGCACGTAGGCGACCCAGGGGTTCTCGGGCTTGAAGCCGTTGAAGTAGTCGCCCCAGAATGCCTCCTGGTCGCCGCGTCCCCAGCGCAGCCGCCCCTCGTAGGTGGCGCCCTCGACGGTGGTGATCCGGCCGTAGAGGAACCCCTGGTGGGTCTTCGCCGCCGGGCGGGTCTCCGCCGCCGCCGCCGCCGCCGGTGAGGGGGTGATCTCGGGCGATGTCGCCGCGGCGGGCTGGACGTCCTGGTCGAGGGCCCGATAGCCGACGGCGAGGAGGACGAGCACGGTGGCGAACGCCCCGATGGCGATCGTGGCTCTCGTCATGGTCGGCTCTCCTGCAGAAGATCAGCACGGCGAAACAGCCACGCCGATCCGACGAACAGCGCGACGAAGAACCCGTTCAGGACCGAAAGCTCCAGCGGTCCGCTCCACGGGTAGCCCAACCCGGCGATCAGCGCGATCAGGGCGACCGACGTCTGAGCGAGCGCCATAGCGAACAGCGCGCGGGCCATCCCGCGGGGTCGGAAGCGCGCGATGAGAGCGCCAATGATCCCGACGGCGAGCACCCCGAAGTACATCAGGTTGGCAGGGTCGCCATCCCTCCCGATGATGCCGACGCCGAGGCTCAGCCACACGAGGATGAACGCTGCCGCGAGCGCGACGCCGACGGCGAATCGGTACGTGGTGTTGCTCGTTTTCATCGTTCCTCCCAGATGGATGGCCGGACAGCGCTGTAATGTACTTTACTCCGCAAAGTTGTGCAAGCGGCCGGCGGTGCCCCGTCGCACCGGCCGCGCCAGGTCCTCAGCCTCGGCCGCGCGCCTGGCGGAGCTTCACTAAATTCGTCTCCAATGCTGGATGAACCACCGAAAAGTCTACACGTTAGGCTTGGCTGCTGTCTAGGTCATCCTGCAGTCCTTGACAGCCTCCGCACCCCTACGGCATACTGGAGCCGCCTGGGAACCCTCCACAGCGAACCCGACGAGCCGCCATGCCTGCAAGAACCCCTTCCGTGCACCCGCGCCGCTGGCTGGAACCGCTGCTGGAGGTCTCGCTGGAGCCGGCGGCGCAGCGCGTGGCCTCGCTAAAGGCCACGCCGGCCGCAGGAGAGGTCCGGCGGGCGGAGCTGAGGGTCCTCGGGAGAGCGTGGGAGAGCACCGCGGCGCACTCCTTCAGGCAGCGGTCGACGCTGGACCCTAAGCGGCCATCGCTTAACCCTAAGCGGCCGTCGCTTGACCCTAAGCGGCCGCCGCTTGACCTTAAGCGGCCATCGCTTGACCCTAAGCGGCCGCCGCTTGACCTTAAGCGGCCATCGCTTGACGTCAAGCAGGCGCCGGCCGGGTCGCGCTGAGAGCGCAGTCAGGCGCGGGCGCGCCGGCGCGGCGCGTCGAGGGTGACGTAGTCCAGCTCGCGGTCCTCCCGCACGGCCCGCAGCAGCATGCCGCCGCGCTTCATGTCGCCGGCGCCCGCGAAATCGCGGGGGAAGAGCAGCCGGTCGCCGAAGACGGGCAGCAGCAGGTCCACGTACTTGCCGGTCGCGACGCTGCCCAGGAGCACGACGCGGGAGGCGGGAGCGATCTCGCGGAGCTGCTCGGCGTGCTGTCGCATGGGCTCGCAGTAGTCCCGGTCCTTCAAGTCCACCGAGGTGCGGCGGAGCTTCTTCATGCGCTCCCGGGTGATGCGCCAGCCCGGGGGGACCAGCCCGAACCCGGGAGCGATCACCAGGATGCCGTCGTCCGGGGTGCCGAGGGCGAGCTCCGAGGGCGACGCGGCGAAGTGGCGGGCGTAGGTGATCTTGCCCCGGAAGTAGAGCGAGCTCATGAAGGTGAACGCCTCCTCGATCGCCACCCCCTGCGGGCTGCGGTAGCGCCGGGCGGCCTCGAAGCGGGCTCGCGGCGAGGTGAGCTGCGCCGCGCGCAGGCCGTCGAGGCTGGCGGGGGAGAGGAGGAAGACCCGCGGCTCGCGGTTCCCGATTTCCATACCGCGGAGGATAACGGATCGCGGGTTGTTTCGCATTCCCGGAACAAGGCCCCCCTCCTGACCTCCCCCTTGCGCCCGCCCCCCTCCCAGGGGGAGGAACCCCTCGTTCAGACCCGCGCCCCGCCCATCAGCAGGCTGTCGGCGCTGTCGGCGGAAACGGGCTCGGAGAAGAAGAAGCCTTGGCCGAGCTCGCAGCCGAGGGCATGGAGGCTGGCCCGCTGCTCGGCGGTCTGGATGCCCTCGGCGACGACCGCCATGCCGAGCTGGTGGGCGAGCGTGACGATCGCCTTGACGATGGCGAGGTTGCCTTCCGCCTCGTCGATGTGGGAGACGAAGGAGCGGTCGATCTTCAGGGTGTCGATCGGGAAGCGGTGGAGATAGTTGAGGGAGGAGTAGCCCTTGCCGAAGTCGTCGAGGTAGAGCTGCACTCCCATGCTTTTGAGGCGGGAGAAGCGGCTCGCGGCCGACTCGGCGTGGCGGATGATGACCCCCTCGGTGATCTCGAGGCCCAGGCAGCGGGGATCGAGGCCGGAGGTCTCGAGAGCCTCCTGGATCTGGTCGAAGAGGTCGGCCTGGAAGAACTGCTTGTTCGAGAGGTTGACGCTCAGCTTGAGCGGCCCCAGCTCCGGGTGCTTGCGCTGGAGCTCGCGGACCTGCCGGCAGCCCTCGACGAGTACGAAGCGGCCGATGGGCACGATCAGGCCGGTCTCCTCGGCCACGGTGAGGAACTCGTCCGGCAGCAGCAGGCCGCGCCGGGGATGATGCCAGCGCAGCAGGGCCTCGAAGCCCACCACCTCGTTGCGCGCGAGGTCCACGAAGGGCTGGTAATGGACCCGGAACTGGCCGCGCTCCACGCCCCGGCGCAGGTCGGTCTCGAGCTGCAGGCGCGCCATGACGAAGCGGTGCATGACGCGGTTGAAGACCACGTGGCAGGCGCGCCCCGAGGCCTTGGCCCGGTACATGGCCGTGTCCGCGTCGCGCAGCAGGTCCTCCGGGCGCTCGTACTCGGGAGCGTGGACGGCGATGCCGATGCTGGAGGTGATGAAGATCTCGTGCCCGCCGAGGTCGAAGGGAGTTGAGAGGCGGTCGTGGATGCGGTCCGCTATCCGCACGGCGTCGCTCACGTCGCGCCCCCCTTCGAGGAGGAGGGCGAACTCGTCGCCGCCGACGCGGGCGATGGTGTCCGCCGGCCGCAGGACGGAGGAGAGGGAGGCGGCGATCTGGATCAGCAGCTCGTCGCCCACGAGGTGGCCAAGGCTGTCGTTGACGATCTTGAAGCGGTCGAGGTCGAGGAAGAGCACGGCGGTCAGCCGGTCCGGCTCGCGCCGCGAGCGCTCCATCGACTGGCGCAGGCGGTCCATGAACAGCGCCCGGTTGGGCAGCCCGGTCAGCTCGTCGTGCAGGGCGTCGTGGAGGAGCTTCTCCTCGGCTTCCTTGCGGTCGGTGATGTCGTGGGAGTTGAGGACGATGCCGGCCACGGCCGGCTGGCCGAGGAGGTTGGAGGCGGTGGACTCGAGGGCCCGCCAGGAGTCGTCGCGGTGGCGGAGGCGGTACTCGAACGTCACGATCTCGTCCGGCCGCTCCACGAGCTGCCGCAGCGCCTCTGCGACGACCTGGCGGTCATCCGGGTGCACCAGGTCCAGCACGTTGCGGCCGGCGTGCTCCTCCGCGCCGTCGCCGAGGACCCGCTGGTGGGAGGGGCTCTCGTAGCGCACGACGCCGTCGCCGTCGAGGATGGAGATCAAGTCGGAGGCGTTCTGCACCAGGGAGCGGAAGCGTTCCTCGCTGGCCCGCAGGGCCTCTTCGGCGCGCCGGCGGTCGGTCACGTCCTCGAGGGCTCCCTCGTAGCGCAGGATCTGGCCGTCCTCGCCATGGACGGCGCGCACGGTGAAACGCGCCCAGATCATGGCGCCGTCATACCGCCGCAGCCGCGCCTCGAAGGTTTGGGCCAGCGAGCCCGTGCTCTCCATGGCGCGCTGCCAGCGACGGCGGTCCTCCGGGTCCACGTAGGCGTCGGCGACTTTGACCTCCAGCAGGGCTTCCAGGCTCGGGAAGCCCAGGATCCTCACCAGGGCGGAGTTGGCGTCGAGGATCCGGCCCGCCGGGGTGGTGCGGTAGAGGCCCACCGGCACGCCCTCGAAGAGGCCGTGGTAGCGCTCCTCCGACTCGCGCAGCGCGGCCTCGGCCCGGCGGCGCCCGGTGATGTCGCGGGCGAAAGCGCAGTAGTACTCGCGGCCCTGGTACTCGAGGTAGTTGAGGGTGACCTCGGCGGGGAAGGGGTCGCCGCCCTTCCGCACGTGGACGGTCTCGAACGTGTAGGCCCTCCGCTCCTCGCGGACCTTCTGCGAGAGCCGCTCGAAGAGGTCGCCCAGCTCCGGCGGCAGGATGTCCGGCACCCGGAGCGAGAGCAGCTCCTCGCGGGAATAGCCCAGCGAGGCGCAGGCCGCTTCGTTGACGTAGAAGAAGCGGCCGTCGGGAAAGGCCCAGAAGGCGCTCTCGCCGGCATGGTCGAGCAGGAACTGCGTCAGCCGCAGGATCTCCCCTTCCTCCAGGGGAGGCTGCGGCCGGGCGTCGTCCTCCAGAAAAAGCGCTCGCATCGAGGCGATTTTCCTCTCTTGCGGATTGAAATGACCGTGGGGCCGGGGAGATTATACCCTTTCCGGTGCGCGTCCGGCCGCCGGTCCGAACGGTGATACTGTTTCCGGCACCGCCGCTGCCCGGCACGGCACCTCCTGGAGGCTCCACATGGAAGAATCTCCGGCGACGCTCTATCTCAAAGACGTCGCAGACCAGTTCCGCAACCTCAAGGGCCTGGCCGACCGCGCCCTGGCCCAGGTGCGCGACGAGGATCTCTTCGCCACCCTCGACCCGGAGTCCAACAGCCTGGCGGTCCTGATCCAGCACCTGGCCGGGAACATGCGCTCCCGGTGGACCGACTTCCTGACCTCCGACGGCGAGAAGCCCGACCGCGACCGCGACTCGGAGTTCGTGGTGGCGGAGGGGACGACCCGGGCGGACCTGCTGGCCCGCTGGGAGGAGGGGTGGCGCTGCCTGTTCCAGGCGCTGGCGGCCCTGTCGGAAGAGGACCTGGCGCTGACCGTCCTCATCCGGGCCGAGCCCCACAGCGTCGTCAAGGCGATCAACCGCCAGCTCACCCATTGCGCCTACCACGTCGGCCAGATCGTCTACCTGGCGAAGCACTTCGCCTTGGGAGACTGGCAGACTCTCTCCGTGCCCCGCGGCAGGAGCCGGCAGTTCAACGCGGAGAAGTTCGGCCGCGGCTCCGCGAAATGAACCCGGCGTGGCTGTCCCGGTTCGAAGCGCCGGCCACACTGCCTGGTAATAACGCAACTGCAGGTGTGGGAGCTGGTATGAGAAAGCTGCTGCTGGTCTTTGTCCTGTCGCTGGTCTTTTCGCCCTTGATGGCTGGCGACAAGCCTCGTTTTCTCGACGTCATCGTCTCCCTGGATACTGGCTTTGCGCTTGGCGAGCACTCGGCGAACCGGTCGGCCGCGGCCGAGATCGCCAGAGGTTTCGGCGTGGAGCCCACGGCGACCTGGGGCACGGCTCTCTTCGGCTTCGCGGCCCGGATCCCCGAGGGCCGGCTCGCCGCTCTGCGGAACGACCCGCGGGTGGCTTATGTGGAGATGGACCGTTCCTTTTCCCTGGCCGGGCGCGGTGAGCTCGCGGCTGTCTTCGCGGCGAGCGTCGCCCAGACGGTCCCTTGGAGCGTGACCCGGATCGGCGCCGGCCCCGGCGCCAACGAGGGCGCCGGCGTCCACGTCTACGTCATCGACTCCGGCATCGCCCCCAGCCATCCCGATCTGCAGGCCAACCTGGGCAACGGCTTCGCCTCCTGGAAATGCACCGGCTCCGGGTGTCAGGGCAAGAGCTGGGGCGATGACCTCGGCCACGGCACGAACGTGGCCGGGATCATCGGCGCGATCGACAACGGCATCGACCTGGTGGGGGTGGCCTCCCGGGTGACCCTGCACTCCGTCAAGGTGTGCGGCAACTTCGGGACGATCTGCGACGTGTCCAAGGCCATCACCGGGATCGACTGGGTCGCCAAAGAGGTCAAGACCCGCGGTCAGCCCGCGGCGGCCAACATGAGCTTCGTCTTCCCCGGCGCGAAGACCGGGCAGTGCACCGCCTCGGGCTTCACGGGTTCCGACGCCCTGCATCAGGCGCTCTGCAACGCCACCCGCACCGGCGTGGTCTTCGCCGCCGGCGCCGGCAACGGCGGGCTCGACACCGAGACCCAGGTCCCCGCCGCCTACGACGACGCGGTCATGGGGGTGAGCGCCACCACCCAGAGCAACGACTGGCCCGATTGGTCCGGCTGGGGCGACAACACCGCCTCGTGGACGTCGAGCCCTTCCGCTCCGGTGACCCTCGCCGCGCCGGGCGTAGGCATCCCGGTGCTCACGCGGGAGGGCACGATCGCCGTCTTCAACGGCACCTCGCTCTCGACGCCCCACGTGACCGGCGCGATCGCGCTCTACCTGGCGAGCCACCCCCAGGCCGCGGCCTACAGCGCGTTCCTGAACACGCGCGCCGCCCTGCTCGCCGCTGCCGAGGACACCGGCGGTTTCAGCAACACGAGCGGCCACCCGCACGCCGAGGGATTCCTCAACGCCAGCGGATTCTGACCGCGGCACGTTCAGGTGGGGTGGGTGAGGTAAGGTTCCCTCATGCCGATGACCGCGCCTGCCCTCCTCCTGGCCGCCCTGGCCGTCCAGCCCTCCTACGACCTCCTCATCCGCAACGGCACCGTGGTAGACGGCTCCGGCGCCCCGGCGTTCCAGGCGGACGTGGCGGTCAAGGACGGCCGTATCGTCCGGATCGGTCATCTGAGGAACGCCTCGGCCAAGCGGACCCTCGACGCCTCCGGCCTCGTCGTGGCTCCGGGTTTCATCGACGTCCACACCCACGCGGACGACCTCGCGAAGAAGCCGCGGGCAGAGAACTTCCTGCGCATGGGGGTGACGACGATCGTCGCCGGCAACTGTGGCAGCTCGGCCGTGGACGTGGGCAAGGAGCTGGAGGAGGTCCGCAGGGCCGGCCCCGCCATCAACTTCGCCACCCTGGTCGGCCACGGCAGCGTCCGTGCGGAGGTGATGGGGACCGAGCGGCGCGCGCCGACCCCGGCCGAGTTGGAGAAGATGAAGGCGCTGGTGGCGAAGGCCATGACCGACGGCGCCGTGGGGCTCTCGACCGGCCTCCAGTACGTGCCGGGGAGCTACGCCGCCGAGGACGAGATCGTCGAGCTGGCCCGGGTGGCCTGCCGGGCGGGCGGCCTCTACGCCTCGCACATGCGCAACGAGGGGACGGAGATCGAGAAGGCCCTGGCGGAGACGATCGCGGTCGGGGAGAAGGCCGGCTGCCCCGTCGAGGTCTCCCATCTCAAGATCGACAGCCCCAGCCGCTGGGGAGCGAGCGAGAAGGCCTTGGGGCTGATCGATGCGGCCCGCGCCCGGGGGATCGACGTGGAGGCGGACCAGTACGCCTACACGGCCGCCGCCTCCAGCCTCTCCATCCGCTTCCCGGACTGGGCCCTCGAGGGCGGCGAGGAGCAGGTCCGTCAGCGTCTGGACGACGAGGTGACCTGGGCGCGCATCCAGTCGGACATGAAGGCGATTCTCGCCGGGCGCGGCTTCCCGGACCTCTCCTTCGCCGTCGTGGCCTCCTATCCGCCCGATCCATCCCGCGTCGGCCTCTCGATGAAGCAGGTGGCCGAGAAGCTCCTGGGCGACGGCTCCGCAGACGCCCAGCTCGAGGCGGCCCGGCGGATGCTGCGGGCCGGCGGCGCTGCCATGGTCTACCACCTGATGTCCGAGGACGACGTGACGCGTATCCTCCGCCACCCCCGGGTGGCCGTGGCTTCCGACGGCGACGTGCCCGATGCGGACGGCAGGCCGCACCCGCGTGCCTTCGGCGACAACGCCCGGGTGCTCGGCCTCTACGTCCGCCAGCGGAAGGTCCTCTCTCTGGAGGAAGCGGTGCGCAAGATGACCTCACTCCCCGCTGCCCACTTCAAGCTCGGCAGGCGGGGTCTGGTGCGCGAGGGGTATGCGGCGGACCTCGCGGTCTTCGATCCCGCGGCGGTGCGCGACGAGGCCACCTTCGAGGAGCCCAGGAAGCTCGCGAGCGGCTTCCGGTACGTCCTCGTCAACGGCGTCCCGGTGATCGACGGCGGCATGGCGACTGGCGCGGCGGCGGGGCAGGTTCTGCGGTCCTCTCTTTCTAACTAGCTGGTAAACTCTCCTCAGTTTGCTTCAAGGCTGAGCAGGCATCTTGCTTCGGAACGAGGAGAGCACGAATGAAGAGCCGGAGGAACATACCGTGGTGGGTCCTAATGGTCCCTTTAATCTCGCTTGGCGCGACGCCAAATGGAGTCCCGTTCGCCACATACCGGTGGGGCTGGGGGCATTTCGGCTCCGATCTTGGCCAGTACCGCAATCCCACGGATATCGCCGCCTACCGGAACCTCATCGGCGTCGTCAACGTGGTGGTGGCGGATACCGGGAATGCACGGATCAGCGTTTCCACGGATCAGGGAGCGTTCCTCGAGAAGTGGGGCGGCCCCGGAGCGGGACCCGGTCAGTACAGCACGCCCTGGGGGGTAGCGGTGGACCGGTCGGGCCAAGTGCTCGTCGCTGATTCCGGCAACCACCGGGTGCAGAGGACCAATGCCTGGACCGATGCGATGACCGATCTTTCGGGTCGGTTCCTCGGCCAGTTCGGCCGCCATGGCAAGGCCGCGGATGAACTCGACACTCCCACTGACGTCGCGGTGGACCCGGCGGGCCATCTCTATGTCGTCGACAGCGGCAACAACCGCATCCAGAAGGTGACGCGGGAGGGCGAGATCCTCGCCTCCTGGGGTTCGGCGGGCTCCGGTCCCGGACAGTTCCACGAGCCCTTGGGCATCGCCCTGGCACCCGGCGGCAGCCTCTATGTGACCGATTCCGGAAACCATCGGGTCCAGAAGCTCGCTGCCGACGGCCGGCCCCTGGCCCGGTGGGGTGAGCCCGGCACGGGACCCAGCCAGTTCTCCGGCCCGGCGGGGATCGCCGTCGACGCCGAGAGCCGCGTCTACGTGGTCGACCGCGGCAACGATCGGGTCCAGGTGTTCGACGCTTCCGGCCGCTTCCTCAGCGCCTTCGGGGAGAGGGGGACCGGCAAGGGGCAGCTCCTGCGGCCCTACGGCGTGGCCGTCGATGATGAGGGCAAGATCTACGTCGTCGACACCGGCAACAGCAGGGTCCAGGTCTTCGCCAGACCCTGAGCGGTGGCCGTGACCGTCCGCTTCTGGGAACGTCTGGCGCAACGATCCATCGACCGGCCGCGGCGCGCCCTCGCCATCATGGCGGCCGTGACCCTGCTCGCGGCGCCAGGCATCCTCCGTTTGGAGCTGCGCACCGATGGCCACGCCCTGGTGCCGCCGGACGACCCGGCGGTCCATATGGACACCGAGGTCCGCGAGCACTTCGGCCTGCGCGATCCGATGTTCATCGTCGTGGTCACAGACCATCCGGCCGGCATCTACAACGCCGGCACCCTCGAGCGGGTGGCCGGCCTGACCGCAGAGCTGGCCGCCATTGACGGCATCGGCTCCCGCGAGGTGATCAGCCTGGCGACGGAGTCGCGCGAACGGCTCGACCCGGGCACCGGGATCTCCTTCCGCGCCTTTCTCGATCCGCTGCCCGAAACCGCCGAGGACATGGCCCTCCTGCGCCAGGACCTCGCCCGTCCGTCGGCCGCAATCCTCCATGGCACGGTGCTTTCGGCGGACAGGCGGGCCGCCGCCGTCGTCGTCGGGGTGCCGGGCTCCCCCGGCAGATCCGGCGACAGTGACCGGGGAGCCGTCGTGCGGCAGATCCTCGATGTGGCGCGCCGCTTCGAGTCGCCGCACGACCGGGTCCTCGTCGTCGGTGCGCCGGCGGCGGAGGTCCTCCTCGGCGGGCACATCCTCGAAGACCTGGTGCTCCTACTGCCGCTGGCGCTCCTGGTGATGGCTGTCGTGCTCTGGCTCGGCTGCCGCCGCGTCTGGGGCGTCGCTCTGGGTCTGATCGAGGTCGGGGCCGCGCTCGTCTGGACTTTCGGCGTCATGGGCTGGATGGGAGTCCCCGTCTACCTCACCACGGCGATGCTGCCCGTGCTCCTCACCACCCTTGGACTCGCCGACGAGATCCACGTCTTCTGGCACTACCAGCGCCGGCTCGCCTCGGCGACTGCCGGCGGGCCGCATCCCGCGGCGGTGCGGGAGACGATGCGGCAGATGACCCGGCCCGTCGTCCTCACCACCTTGACCACCGCCATCGGTTTCTTCTCCTTCGCTCCGTCCGGGGTGCTGCCGGTGTTCTGGGTCGGGCTCTTCACCGGGCTCGGGGTCCTCTTCTGCATGGTGTGGTCTCTGACCGTCATCCCCGCCGCGCTGACGTTGCTCCCGCCCGAACGGATGACGCGCCCGGCCTGGCGTCACGGCAGCGGCGCGGACAGGGCTGGGTGGACGGCACGCCTCGTGCTCCCCCTCTGGCGGCGCAAGGGGCCGGTGCTGGCCGCCCTGGTCCTGATCTCCATAGCCGCCGCTGCGGGCGTTTCCCGTCTCTTCGTCTATGACAGTTGGATCGAGAGCTTCGCTCCCGGCAGCCGCTTCCGCCGCGCCATGGAGGAGGTTGACCGGCTGCTGTACGGCACCCATATCCTCCAGGCCGAGCTGCGGTTCTCTCCAGGGCCAGCCGGGCCTCCCCGCGCGTGGAGCCGACAGGGGCCTCTCCTCGATCCCGCCGCGGTGGACGCGGTGGGCGGCTTCGAGGAGTTCGCCCGGCGCCAGCCCGGCGTGGGGGGCGTGCTGGGGCTCCACAGCCAGCTCTCGGCGCTCTCCCACTTCTGGGGTATGGCCAGCCCTGGCCGGGTGCTGCCGGTCGACACGTACGACATGGACACCCTCCTCCGCCGCTTCGACCTGAGCCTGGGGCTCAGCCGCCGCCGGGAGGTGGTCGACGACGCCCTGGAGCGGACCGTGGTCACCGTCTTCGTGCGCGGGGCCAACTACTGGCAGACCGCGCGGCTGATGCGGGCGCTCCGCGGGTACGAGGCGCGGCATCTCGCGCCGCGCTCCGGCCGCCTCCGCTTCGCGGGCGACCTGGCGGTCAGCCAGGCGATGATCCCGGCCATCGTGCTCAGCCAGATCGCCTCCGTGCTCCTCTCGCTGCTCGGGGCAGTGACGATCCTCTGCCTGGTCCAGGGCTCCCTCCGCTGGGGGCTCCTGGCGTCCCTGCCGGTCGTGGTCTCCGTGCTCTGGGTGTTCGGCTTCATGGGGTTCGCCGGCATTCCCCTGGGGGTCGCCACGT
This sequence comes from Thermoanaerobaculia bacterium, assembly GCA_036399915.1. GTDB lineage: Bacteria > Acidobacteriota > Thermoanaerobaculia > Multivoradales > UBA5704 > DATARR01. Next base: position 30,178 of record DASWME010000074.1, on the reverse strand, counting down.
CGATGTTCTGCGCCATCACGCTGGGGACCGGAGTCGACTTCGCCGTCCATCTCGTCAATCGGTTCCACCACGCTCAGGCTGAGCCGTTCGCTCGCGCCCGCGCCGCCCTGGAGGAGACCGGGCCGGCCATCGTCACCAACACCCTGCTCACCGCTCTGGGCTTCGGCGTGCTGGCGTTCTCGCAGGTACCGGCCAATGCGCGCCTGGGTCTCCTGGTGGCGGCCGCCCTGGTGGCGAGCTGCGTACTGACGCTCCTGGGCCTGGGTCCTCTGCTGGCCGGCATTTCGGGTTCTGCGCGACAAGGAAAGATGCTAAACTGAGAAGTAGTCTTTTCCCCGGGAAGGAGGGAGAACGATGAACAGGTCCCGCCGTTTGCAGCTCCTGGCTCTGGGTGTGACTCTGTCAGCCGTCGCCCTGGTGGCCGCGCCCGTGACTAGCACCTCAGCCTTGGCGAGCTCGCCCGCCGCTCAGAAGGTCGCCCCGCCGGAGGACAGGAAGCCGCAGTTCCCGCGCTACCCGGAGGTCGAGTACGAGCGCTCGGTCATCCGCATTCCAGTCCGGTTCCCTGGGGAGGCAAAGCCGCGCGAGATCGTCGAGTTGACGGCGTTCATGAAGCTCGAGCGCGAACGCCCGGTCCGCAACACCATCGGGTACCGGCAGTTCGAGTTCACCATCCGTGAGTGGGAGCTGTTCGGCTATAGCGAGAGCCTGGGCGCCCACCTCTCCTTCGCCGCCTCCCAGGACGTGGTCCAGCCGAAGAGCCTCTGCGTGGCCCTGCAGAAGACCTCGGACTATCCGGCACTCATCGTATACAATGCGATCTACGACGTCTTCCTGGACGGCAGGAAGATCATCTCCAAGATGCCCGGCGTCGCCATGGCGCGGGGCGTGATGGAGATCCCACCGCGCAACATCACGGTCGCCTTCCAGAAGCCGTTCGCCATCAGCCGCCAAGCCCTCGCTGTGCACAAGAGCGGGGGGACCATCTCCGTGGAGAAGCACCACTGCGACGACCTGGAGATCGATCCCAACGACCCCTACTGCATTGATTCGGGCAACTGCGAGGACATGGTCACCATCACGCAGGAGGAGTTCGCGTCCGGCCTCAAGGAGGCGCGCGCGATCCGGGCCCGGCTCGCCACGCTGAGGCCGAAGCCCACGCCTTCCGAGGGTCAGCGCTGAGCGCCGGCCGGAGATCGCCGATGGGGCCGAGGACCTTGGCTCTCACGCTCGTCCTGGCGTTCGCCGGTGCTCTCCCCGGCCCCGCACCGGCTGCCGCCCAGGAGGCGGCGGTGACCGGGACTGTCCGCCTCGAGGATCTCGCCTGGCTCGCAGGAAGCTGGGCCGGCGAGGTCCGTGGCGCGGGCGCCGCCACCCGCTTCGAGACCCATTACACCTCGCCCGAGGGCGGGGTGATCCTCAGCACCAGCAAGGCCTTCCGCTCCGAGGGGAAGCTCTCCTGGTTCGAGTTCGAACGCTTCGAATCCAAGGACGGGCGGCTCACAGTCACGCCCTACCCCAACGGCAAGGCGAGCGTATCGTTCACCCTGGTGGAGTACGACCCGGCGGCGAAGAAGGCCGTCTTCGCCAACCCCGACCACGACTACCCCAACCGCATCACTTATCAGCGGGTGGCCGAGGATCGGCTCCTCTTCATCGTGGCGGGGAATGGGAAGGACGCGCCGGTCATGGAGTTCACTCTCTCCCGGCAGCCGTAGGCTTCACCTCCACGAGGTCGCAGCCTTCTGGCCTCAGCAGGTTGCGCCCCTGCGAGATGATCAAGCCCTGACAGTCCAAACCACCTTCGCCGGCCGAGTTGCCGGTGAAGGTGGTGCCGGAGAGGGTCGCATCCCCCAGGTTGTGCAGCCCGCCGCCCGTGGTGCCGGCGCGGTTGTAGGCGATGGTGCTGTTGGCGATGGTCAGGCTGCCGTTGTTGCGGATGCCACCGCCGGTGTGAGCGGCCGAGTTGCCGCTTACCGTGCTGTCGATCAGGCTGGCCTGGCCTTCGCACCAGATCCCGCCGCCGTTGTCCCCGGCCACGTTGTCGCTGATCGTGCTGGCCTCGACCCGGAGCTCGGGCGTGCCGAAGATCACGGGGCTGTAGATGCCGCCGCCCACGCTCCCCCAGCGGGTCGCCCGGTTGCCGTGGACCTTGGTCCGCAAGAGGGTGAGCGTTCCATCGTTACGGATGCCGCCACCGTCGTCGACGGCCACGTTGCCCGTCACCTCGGAGTCCTCCAGCGTCAGGACGCCGACGTTCCAGATGCCGCCGCCGTCGCGCTCGAGCTCCTTGTCAAGCCGGCCGCCGGTGACGGTTACCCCGCGCAGAATCACCTGGGCGCCTTCTTCGATCGTGAGGACGCGGCCCGCGCCGCCACCATCGAGAATGGTGCGGCCGGCACCCGCCCCTTGGATCGTCACATTCCCCTTGAGGACCAGGTTGACACGATATCGACCTGGAGCCAGCTCGAGGGTCCCGCCGTCCGCCAGGGTCTCGAGCGCCGCCGCGATCGAATCGACCGGCGCGACGGCAACGCGGGAGACCGGCCGGCCTCCGGCACCCATCAGGAGCGATGACAAAAGCAGAATCGTCAACAGTCGCGGACCCTCTTCTCGGTTCATGGTCATCCTCCTGGAGAGGCTGCGCGTTCGAACACCCAGACCGAACCGGCAGCGGTGCTCTGGGGGCCGCCGCGCAGGGCCCCGACGGCGATGGTACCGCCATGGACGGCAACGGCATTGCCGAACTCTTCGCCGGCTGCGCCACCCTTGGGCACCAGCTTGAACTCCTGCCGCCATTGATCTCCCAGGCGGCGGAACAGGTACGCTGCGCCCGAGCCCAACCCTGCCGGATCGGCAAAATGGGCGCCGACGGCGATCTTGTCGAGGTGGACGGCGACGGCGTTGCCGAACCGGTCCGCGGCTCTGGCATCGCTGGCGAGCAGCCTCGCCTGCTGTCTCCATGTCCCGGCGTGACGCTGGAAGACATAGGCAGCGCCGGAGAACTTGCCGGCATCGCCGCCCCCTTCCGCGCCGACGACCACGGTATCGCCGTCGATGGCGAGCGCCTTGCCGAACTCGGCTAGGGCGGCCGCGTCGCCGGCCAGCAGCTTGGCGTCCTGCCGCCAATGCCTGCCATCGTTGCGGAAGACATACGCGGCACCGGTCAGGCTGCCCCGGGCATCGTCTCCCGGCGCCCCCACCGCGACGGCGTCGCCGCTGATCCCGACGGCGAGGCCGAAGAGGTGGCCCTCTCTGGCGTCGCCGGCCGTCAGCCGCGTTTCCCGACGCCAAGAGGAGCCCTGGCGGCGGAACACATAGACGGCTCCAGCGGCCGCCCCCTCGACCAGGCCCCCGGGTGCGCCTACGGCGAGGTAGTCGTCGCTGATGGCGACGGCGTGTCCGAAGCGCGCCGCCTCGGGAGCGGTGAGCTTGGCTTCCTGCCGCCAGGCGCCTCGCTGGAAGCGGAAGACATAGACCGAGCCGACCTTGCGGCCGAGCTCGTGGTGCGCGTGGGCGCCCACCACGAGGGTATCGCCGTCCATGCCCACGGCATGGCCGAAGCGGTCGTGCTGGACGGGGTCCGAGGGGATCAGCTTCGCTTCTTCATACCAGCCCCTGGCGCCGCGGCGGAAGACGTAGACCGCACCGGAATCCTCGCCGGGTGCATCGGCGAAGCGAGCTCCGGCAAATACTACGTCGTCATAGGCCGCCACCGAAAATCCGAGATGATCGAAAGGTGCTCCGTCCGAGGCCCTCAGATATTGCTCGCTTAGACTCGGAGCCGTAGGGACGGACGGGCTTACAGATGCTGAGAGGACAGCGGGTTTCGCGGGCCGCGCCTGCTCCGGAGCAGCTTCAGGGCTCAAGCCTCCGCCGTCCGGTTTTACATCGTTCCGGCAGCTCGACAGCAAGCAGAGAACAGCGACCGCCGAAAGGAGATCACGCCGCCATTCTGTACGCCCAAAGGGTCCCATCTTGAGAGGCATATTATCGTGTTTGCTCCGGGAGCAAAGAAGCTGCTGGCTCGGCGGGCAACAACACCCGGGTGCTCGGTCTCCATATCTAGCAGGGGAGGGCACCCTCTTTAATCCGGCGGCGGTGTGCGACGAGGCCACCTTCGAGGAGCCCCGGAAGCTCGCGAGCGGCTTCCGGTACGTCCTCGTCAACGGCGTGCCCGTGATCGACGGCGGCGCCGCCACCGGCGCGGCGGCGGGGCAGGTCCTCCGTCCGTCTCGCGCTGACCAGGGTGTCCCGATTGTGCGCAGCCGTCGCACTAAATAGACAGTATTGCAGGCTCTGTTGAAGTCCTCTGGTCAAAGGCGCTGAAGCTGCACCACGCCCCGCCGCCGGGTCCACGCCTAGGGGGAACCCGGCGGCGGGGCGGCCGTTCCAGTCCTCCCTCCCTGTCGCGATTTGACGTAAGATTGCTCGGACTTATCGAACCGAGCCGTTTCCCGGAGATGCCCCCGGCCACCATCGCCGTCCTCGCCGAAAAGCCCGCCGTCGCCCGGGACATCGCCCGCGTTCTCGGGGCGAGCCAGCGGGGGGAGGGATACCTCCACGGCAACGGCTACGTCGTCACCTGGGCCATCGGCCACCTGGTCACCCTGGCGCAGCCGCACGAGATCAATCCGGAGTGGCGGCGCTGGCGGCGGGACCACCTGCCGATCCTCCCCCGGGAGTGGCCGCTGGTCGTCGCCGAGGAGACGAAGGAGCAGTTCGAGGCCGTCCGCCGCATCCTGAACGATCCAGGGGTCGAGCGGGTGGTGTGCGCTACGGACGCCGGCCGGGAAGGGGAGCTGATCTTCCGCTACATCTACGAGGCCGCGGGCTGCCGCAAGCCCTTCCAGCGCCTGTGGATCTCCTCCCTGACCGCCGACGCCATCCGCGCCGGCTTCCACAAGCTGCGCGACGGCCGGGAGTTCGATCCCCTGGCCGATGCCGCCCGCGGGCGCAGTCGGGCCGACTGGCTAGTGGGGATGAATCTCTCCCGCGCCTACACCCTGGATTTCAACCAGGAGCTGTCGGTCGGCCGCGTGCAGACCCCCACCCTGGCGATGGTGGTCGAGCGCGAGCTCGCCATCCGCGCCTTCGTGCCGGAGGATTACCTGGAGGTGGTGGCCACCTTCTCACCCACGCCCGAGGGCCCTGGCTACAAGGGCACCTGGTTCCGGGGCGAGACGCCCACGGCCGAGGCCAAGCGGATCAAGAAGGCTCCCGATGCCAGGGAGGGCGCGGACCTCGAAGAGGCCATGCGGGTCGTCCAGCGCGCCCGCACGGGCCGGGCGGAGATCGAGTCGGTCCGCGCCGAGACGAAGCGGATGCCGCCGCCGCTCCTCTACGACTTGACGGAGCTGCAGCGCCACTGCAACCGCCTCTACGGCTTCAGCGCCAAGAAGACCCTGGGGCTTGCCCAGACGCTCTACGAGCAGAAGAAGCTCATCAGCTACCCGCGCACGGACAGCCGCCACCTCTCGACCGACGTGGCCTCGACCTTGGGCGAGATCGTGCGGGCCATCCAGGGGCCCTATCGAGAAAAGCTGGCGCCCGGCACCGGCGAGCGACCTTTGAGCAAGCGGTTCGTGGACGACTCCAAGGTCACGGACCATCACGCGATCATCCCCACCCCGACTGCCCCGGAGGGCGTCGAGCTGTCCGAGGACGAGCGGAAGGTCTACGACCTGATCTGCCGGCGCCTCCTCTCCGCCTGGCACGACGACCACATCTGGTCGGTGACGACCGTCATCACGGCCATCTCCAATCCACCGCCGTCCGGCGTGGGCGAGCCGGTCATCGACCGGTACCACAGCACCGGCACGCTGGTGGAGCAGGTGGGATGGAAGGTCCTGGACATCGACAAGAAGAAGGAAAGACCGAAAGAGAAGGACAAGGAGGACGCCGAGGCCGAGCCCGCTTCACCCGAGGAGAACCAGGACCTGCCGCCGGGGCTCGCCCAGGGCCAGCCGCAGGAGGTGCTGGACGCGAAGGCGGTGGCCAAGCAGACGCGGCCGCCGAAGCGCTTCACCGAGGCCACGCTGCTGACGGCCATGGAGACCGCCGGCAAGACCCTGGACGACAAGGAGCTCTCCGAGGCGATGAAGGACTCAGGGCTCGGCACCCCAGCCACCCGCGCCGAGATCATCGAGACCCTGCTCCGCCGCGAGTACATCGTGCGGACGGGCAAGACCCTGGAAGCGACCGACAAGGGCATCCGGTTGATCGAGATCGTCCACCCGCACGTCAAGAGCCCGGCCATGACCGGGCAGTGGGAGGCCCAGCTCCAGCGCATCCAGCGCGGGCAGGCGGAGCTGGGGACGTTCCTGAAAGGGATCGAGGAGTATGTGCGGGGAGTGGTGGGAAATGGATCGGTAACGTCTCCGATCCCGAGAGAACAGCCGGTCTCCGGCGACCGCGCCGCCGCCAGGGCCCTCACCTCCCCGCCCCTCCTCTCCCAACCTCCCAACCGGCCACCGGGAGAGGAGGGAGAACGGCAACGTCGCTTCAACCGGGTTCCCCCTCTCCCGTCAGGGAGAGGGGGCCAGGGGGTGAGGCCTCCGCGGGCAGATCTCTCCGCTCCTTCTCTACCCTTCCCTGCCGTGTCCCCCTCTCCCGGGCAGGGGGACGCGCCGGCAGAGACATCGACGGTAGCCGACGTCTCCCTCGACCACCTCCTCCGCGCCACCTTCCGCCTCCCCTCCTTCCGCCCGTACCAGGAGGACGTCTGCCGGGCGGTGGTGGCGGGCCGGGACGTGCTGCTCGTGATGCCCACCGGTGCGGGAAAATCGCTCTGCTATCAGCTCCCCGGTCTCGCCCGGGGCGGCACGACGCTGGTCGTCTCGCCGCTCATCGCGCTGATGGAGGACCAGGTCGCCAAGCTCCGGGAGGTGGGCCTCAGGGCGGAGCGCATCCACTCGGGGCGCGACCGCGGAGCGTCGCGGCAGGTGTGCCTCGAGTACCTGGCGGGGCGGCTCGACTATCTCTTCATCGCTCCCGAGCGCCTGTCGGTCCCCGGGTTCCCCGAGATGCTCGCCCGGCGCAAGCCGGTCCTGATCGCGGTGGACGAGGCCCACTGCATCTCGCAGTGGGGGCACGACTTCCGGCCCGACTACCGGCTGCTCGGCCAGCGCCTCCCGCTGCTGCGTCCCGCGCCGGTCATCGCCTTGACCGCCACCGCCACCCCGCGGGTGCAGGACGACATCGCGCAGCAGCTCGGCCTCGCCAACGAGGGGCGGTTCATCCATGGCTTCCGGCGCACCAACATCGCCGTCGAGGTCGTCGAGATGCTCCCCTCCGAGCGCCGGGACGCCGTGCGCCGGATCCTCGCGGAGCGGGAGCGGCGGCCGGCCATCGTCTACGCTCCCACGCGCAAGGAGGCGGACGCCCTGGGCGAGACCCTCCAGGAGGACTTCCCCGCCGCCGCCTACCACGCCGGCATGACCGCCGTGGAGCGCGACCGCGTGCAGGCGGCCTTCCTCGCCGGCCGGCTGGAGGTGATCGTCGCCACTATCGCCTTCGGCATGGGGGTGGACAAGCCCAACATCCGCACGGTCATCCACACCGGCCTGCCGGGGAGCGTCGAGGGCTACTACCAGGAGATCGGCCGCGCCGGCCGGGACGGCCAGCCCTCGCGGGCCATCCTCCTCTACTCCTTCGCGGACCGGCGCAATCACGAGTACTTCCACGCCCGCGACTACCCCGAGGTGGGCGAGCTGGAGCGCATCTACCAGGCGCTCAGCGCCGCGTCCCAGATGGACGGCCAAGTCCGCAAGCGCCTCAAGATGGACGAGGAGCTGTTCGAGCGGGCCCTGGAGAAGCTGTGGATCCACGGCGGCGCCCTGGTGGACCCGGACGGCAACGTCGCCCTGGGGGCCGCCGGCTGGCAGCGGGCGTACCTCGCCCAGCGGGACCACAAGCTCGAGCAGCTCGACCAGATGATCCGCTTCGCCGAGTCCCACGGCTGCCGCATGCTCCACCTGGTGCGCCACTTCGGCGACCAGGAGGACTCGGGCGCGCCCTGCGGCCTCTGCGACGTCTGCGCGCCCGGGGGCTCGGGAGTCCGGCGCTTCCGGCCCTTGAACGCTCTCGAACGGGATCTCCTCGGCCGGGTGCTCACCGCGCTGCGCAGCCGGGACGGCCAGTCCACCGGCCAGCTCTACCGCGAAACTTGCCCGGAGGGGGTGTCGGACCGCAAGTCGTTCCAGCGCCTCCTCGGCGGCCTGGCCCGCGCCGGCCTGCTGAGGATCACCGAGGACGAGTTCGAGAAGGACGGCCGGACGATCCACTTCCAGCGGACGAGCCTGACGCCCGAGGGCTACCGGGCCGATCCGGACGTCCTCGGCCGCGTGGAGATGGCCGAGGAGATGCCGCGGACGCGCAAGAAGCGGCGGCAGCGCGCCAAGCGTCCCGAGCGTCCCGAGAAGGGGGAACGGCGGGCTGTCCGCGAGCGGCCGGCCTCGCGGCCCGTCCAGGAGGCCCTGCTGCCGGGAACCGCGCCGGAGCTGGTCTCGCCGCAGGTCGTCGAGTCCCTCAAGGCCTGGCGCCGCGCCGAGGCGCAGCGCCGCCGCGTGCCCGCCTTCCGCATCTTGACCGATCGCGCCGTCCACGCCCTCGCCGCCACGCGGCCGCAGACCGAGAGCGATCTCCTCAACGTCCCCGGCATCGGCCCGACGATCGTGAAAACGTACGGGCGGGAGATCCTGGGGATCGTGGGCGAGGGTTGAAGGCCATCACTGCCCGCGGTCCGGGATCGAGGGGCCGGGCTGGGCGAAGATGGAGTTGAGGAGCCCCGCGAGGCGTACCCCGGCCTGCAGGAGCCGCTTCTTGACCAGCGGAATGTTGTCGAAGACGTACTGGAAGCTGAGCTTGTGGTCGGCGGGCAGCTTGTAAACCCGGTCCCGCACCGCCTTCGACTCCCGCACCCACTCGGCCGGGGGCGCGGCCTGCCAATCCTGAAGCTCCTTCAGCGTGGGGTGGTCGATGAACGCGGCGAACTCGGAGAAGCTCAGCTTCTCGCTGTCGATGAGGCCGCTGTCCCACACCGCGTGGAGGTTCGTCTTCTCGTTGAACAACGTCACCTCGATGGTGTTGCCACCCCGGTCGGCGCGGCGTCCGACGTGCAGGGGCTGGTGGACGTCGCCTACGAAGTGGACGAGGAAGCGCAACGCCTCCTGTTTCGCCTGCCGGTCCGCCTGGGGGTCGCGTAGCACGGCCGAGAACCGCTCAATGGCCTCGAGCACGTCGCCCTTGGGGTCGCGCGCGGTGGTCTCCAGGGTCTCCTGGTCGTCGATGCTGATGAAATGCCAGGGGCTCGGGTTCTTCAGCGGCGGCTGCCAATTCGGATCGGAGCGGATCTCGTCCGCCCAGGTGCTCGCCTGGTCCAGGCCCTCGGGACCGATCAGGCACTCGACGGCGTGGGCCGCCTCATCCGTCAGGTGGTTGGCGGCGATGCGGCCGACGATCCGGTGGCCGTTCGGTCCCCAGGCGCAGACCGGGGAGGACACGGCCAGGAGCAGCAGCAGGACGAGGCTCGTCTGGGCTCGTTTCATGTTCGCCTCCTTTCAAGGCGCACCGACTTCTTCTCCGTGTTTTTACCGGTCTCCTAGATTGTATCAGCCGGGTCCGGATAGGGTCCGATCCTGAACTAGAATCGATGTTCCAAGCGCCAGATCGTCCCCACCGATGCCGATGCCTACGATCCCTCCACCTCCCCCTGTAGATGCCAGAGCGTTCCTCGCTTCGACCCGGCTGTTCGGCGGCCTGGACGAGGCCGCCCTCGACGAAGTCCTCAGCCATCTGGAGTGGCTGCTCGTCCCGGGTGGACAGACGGTCTGCCGGCAGGGCGAGCAAGGGGATTGCCTCTACCTGGTCTTCAGCGGCCGGCTGGCGGTGGTCCGCGAATCCGAGAGCGGCGAGGACGTCCTGCTCGGAGAGGTCGGGCGGGGGGACAGCGTCGGAGAGATCGCCGTCCTCACTGGCAACCGCCGATCGGCCACGGTCCGCGCCCTCCGCGACGTGGTGCTCGCCCGGCTCCCCCAGGCGGCCGCCGACACCCTCCTCCTGAAGCATCCCGGCGCCATCCGGGCCATCACCCGGATCCTGGCGGGACGGCTGGCTCCTTCCGAGCGACCGGAGAGGAGCCGGAGCTGCCTCGCGCTGGCGGTCGTCCCGGTGGGTGGACCGGCCACGGAGTTCGTGGACCGGCTGGCCGAGTCGCTCTCGGCGCTCGGGGCCACCCTCCGCGTGAGCGCCCAGGGAATCGACGGCTCTTTCGGCACTGGCACCTCCTGCTGTCCCGATGGGAGCATCGAGCATGGCCGCCTGACGGCCTGGCTCAACGAGCAGGAGGGCCGCCACGGCTTCCTGGTCTACGAGGCGGACGCGGCCTCTTCGGCCTGGACGCGCCGCTGCCTGCGTCAGTCGGACCGGATCCTGGTGGTCGCGCCGGCGGAAGCGGAGCCGTCGCTCGGTCCGCTCGGTCCCGAGCTGGCCCGCCTCGAAGAGGACCAGGGCAAGCAGCTCGAGGAGCTGGTGCTCCTGCACCGCGAGCCGGGCCGGCGCCCGCGGGACGCGGCCCGCTGGCTGGAGCTCTGGCCGTTCCTCCGGCACCATCATCTCCGCCTTTTCGATCCCGCCGGCTTCGGCCGGCTCGCGCGGTTCCTCGACGGCAGCGCCGTCGGGCTGGTCCTGGGCGGAGGCGGCGCGCGCGGCTTCGCCCACATCGGCGTCATCCGCGCCCTGGAAGAGGCGGGCATCCCGATCGACCGCGTCGGCGGCGCGAGCATGGGAGCGATGATCGCCGCGCAGTACGCCCGCGGCAACGGCTGGGAAGCCATCCTCGACCTCAACCGGCGGGGCTGGGTCCGGATGCAGCCCCACAAGGTCTACACGCTGCCCGTGATCTCGATCCTCTCGAAGGTGAAGGCCGACAGGATGCTGGAGATGATGTACGGCGACGACCGGATCGAAGACCTCTGGCTGGATTACTTCTGCGTCTCGACGAACCTCACCCGCACCGAGGTGGTCGTCCATCGCCGGGGGAGCCTGCGCCGGGCGATCAGCGCCAGCATCACCATCCCCGGAGTCACGCCGCCCATGCTCGGTCCGAACGGGGACCTGCTGGTCGACGGCGGGGTGCTCAACAACCTGCCGGTCGACATCATGCGGCGCCTCGGCGAGGGTCCCATTATCGCGTCGGACGTCTCCGCGGCCGTCGACCTGCGGGCCCACCCGAGCTATACCGATCCCCCCAGCCCCTGGCAGTTCCTGTCGGGCCGGTTTCGCCGCTCCGCCGAGCCCCGTCCCTTTCCCAACATCCTGCGCCTCATCCACCGTGCCGCCCTGCTCGCGAGCGACGTCTACGCCAAGCAGGCCAAGCGGGAGGTGGAGCTCTACCTCGACCTGCCCATGGACGGGTTCGACATGTTCGCCATGGAGGCGCTCGACGAGATCGTGGAGTTCGGCTACCGGTTCACGCGCGAGGCGCTCGAGAAGGCGTCCTGGAAGCCGGAGAGCGCGCGGCGGGCCCTGGCGCTCTGAACCGCTGCGCGAGCGTCCACGCCACCAGCCCGAAGGTCATCCGGGCGTTGATCTCTCCCAAGGGGTTCAGGACGATCGATCCGTCCTGCCGCCGCCAGCTCCAGGCGTCGATCCCGAAAGGGCCTGCGTAGCCGGCGCGCCGGAGGGCCTCCGCGACCGCCTCGGCCGTCTCCAGCAGCCGGTCCCGGTCCGCGCCGGAGAGACCCGGCTCCAGGTCGATCCCGAGGAATTGCCCCTTCGCGTCCACCTGCTGGCCGTGGACGCCCACGATCCGCAGCCCGGAGGCGGTGAGGAGCGCGGAGACCCCATAATCCACAACCCGGTCCAGCCACGGCTCGAAGAGGAGCGGACCGTGACGCTCGAAGAGGCGCTCCACGGTACGGCGGGCTTTGGGATCGGCAAGGGCGGGACCGTCCCTCTCGATGTAGCGGTCGCGCCCGGCGGCGGAGAGGGGTGCCTTGACGATCCAGCTCCGAGAACCGTTCCCGGCAGCAAGGAAGCGCTCCAGCTCCGCGAGGGACTCCACCATGCGGGCCCCAGGCAGAGCGCAGCCGAGCTCCTCCGCGACCTGGAGGCAGAACGCCCGGTGATGGACAGCGGCCACAACGGAGGGGGGCGGGACCGGCAGACGCCAGACGATCTCGTGAAGAGGATCGTCCCAGGAAAACGGGGCGGGATCGCGGGGCCGGGACCGGTGCGCCGCTACCTCCGGCGTCTCGCACCAGGCGAGGACCTCGTCAGCCGGAGGGAGGTCGCGAAGCGGACCCGATTCGAGGATCGGCCGCGGCAAACCGGGGATTTCGAGAACCGGCTCTGGCTCCACGGGCGCGGGAGTCCACAGCCGGTCCCCCTCGCGGGCGAAGACGCGGAGGAGCGTGCCCAGCCGGGAGGCGATCGCGAGGACGGACCGGGGCGGTGAGGTCCGGCGATGGGCAAGCTCGTCCTCGCAGAGGAGGTTGGCGAGGATGCGCCTCACGGCTCGCTCTGCTCGAGCTGCTGGATGAACTCCGCGTCGAGCCCCGCGGCCTCGCGGCCCCCTCGATGGAAGGTCCGGCCCCGGGCTTTGGCCGGCCGGAGCGGCCAGGCGAGGTTGGCGCGGAAGGCGTCCCAGGCGGACTCGTCCTGCCGCTTGAAGACCTGGAGCCAGGTCCAGCCGAAGCGGACGTGCTCGATCTCGTCCTGGTGGACGCGCTCGATCACGGCCGCCGTCCTGGGGTCCCCCGCCCGGCGGGCCGCCGCGGCGTAGTCGACCGTGTGGTCGAGGTTGGCGTTCTCGAAGGTGAGCGACATGGCGCAGAGGAAGCGCAGCGGCGAGGTGATCGACTCCACCTTCCCCCAGAAGTAGCCGTTGACGAGAAAGTCGCCGAAGCGGGCGCCGACGTGCTCCACGCGGGCGATGTACATGCGGGTGTGCCGCTGCTCGTCGTCGAGGATGCGGAGCAGCCCGCGGCGGAACTCGGGAGGCGCGTCCGGAAAGGCCAGGAGCGCCCAGGCGAACAGCTCGGCCGCCTGCAGCTCGTGGTTGGCCAGGGCGTGGAGGATGCGCGCCCGCTGGGCGGGGTCGTGCATCCCCTCGATCGCAGGGACCTCGACGGGCTGGAAACGGAGGTGAGGCGGCCGTCCTGGCGCCGCGGCACGGAACGGCGGACCTGGATCGTCGTCGGTCAGCTCGCCCGCAGGCGGCGCGAGCTTGAGGTTCAGGTCCTCGGTCAGCAGGACGGCGCGGGCGAAGTCACGGACCTCCACGGCCGAACCTTACCACCCTCCCCTCCTCTCCCTCTGGGAGAGGAGGGGCCGGGGGTGGTGAGGGCCGCAGCCTCTAGTACCGCACGATCGCCGACAGCACCAGCGCCCGCGGGTCCGAGAGCTGGGTCGGCGTGCCGAAAAATGGGTTATTGGAAGGGCTCAGGAGCGGATTGGGGCCCGGATTGCTCGGGTTGAGCGGCTGGTTGAGGACATACCGGTCGTCCACCTGGAGCGCCACCTGCTCGTCGAAGAGGTTGGTGATGCGGGCCTCGACCTCCAGACCGATGTTGCCGAAGCGGAACTCGTAGGAGGTCAGCAGGTCGACGTTGAACCAGTCTTCCATTCGCCGCGAGCCCGCCGGCTCCAGATAGCGGTGGTAGCTGCTGGAGACGTTGTTGGAGGGTTGTCCCCGGGCTTCCCAGGCGGCGCCGCTCTGATAGCGGATGTAGGTGCCGGTGCGCAGCCGGTCGATAGGCTCAATGGTGGCGAACAGCTTGACCAGATGCGTGCGGTCGCCGCGCAGCAGGCCCTCGCGGTTCTCGGTGATGAGCACGCCGGGGCCGTCCTGGAGGATCGAGGAGTTGTAGAAAAGTTCGGTGGCGTAGTCGATGTCCCAGTTGCCTTTGAGGCGACTCCAGGTGTAGCTGGCGTTGATCCACAGGCGCCGGAAGCGGTCGTCAATCGGCCGGCGGTTCAGCTCCAGGGTGGCGGCCGTGTACTCCCGGTAGGCGTCCGGAAGCTGGCCGACGTGGAAGGGGCCGTTGCCGAGGCCGTCGGCGCTGATGTCCTCGAAGATGTCGCCGACCTCGCGGTACATCCCCCAGACCTCCGCCGACCAGGCGGAGCCGAGGGGCCGCGCGTAGCCGGCGAGGTACTCGTCCGTGTACATGGGATCGAGCCCGGCGTCGATCTTCTTGTTCTGGGTGTTGGCGGCGGGCACGTCGGAGAGCAGATTGCCGTTGATGTCGAAGGTGGCCCGGGTGGTGAAGATGCGGGTCGGCGAGGCGGCCCGGGTGAGCGACTTGTTCTCGGTGTTGGAGTAGCGGCCGAAGTTGAAGTACAGCTTGTCGCCCCGCTGCGGGCTCGGGACGAAGGAGATGCCGAGCCGCGGCTGGATCTGCTGGTCCCAGTCGAAGGTCAGGATCTTAACCTTGGTCTTGGTCCCCGGTGTGGCCCCCAGGCCCTCGCCGAAGTACTCGTCGCGGTTCACCAGCACTCCGGCGGTCACCGTCGTCCGTTCACCGAAGGCGATCTGATCCTGCAGGAAGACGCCCCAGGCCTCGGCGCGTCCGGTGTGCGGTGGTTGAGTGGACACGTAATTGGCCGTGAACGTCCGGCTGGTCGTGCTGAAGGTGATAGTCCCCCAGCCGTTCGCCCGCCGCTCGAGCCGCTCCTCGCTGCGGTCATAGGTGACCCCGGCCCGGAGGTCGTGGCGGGTCCCGCCCAGCGTGGCGAACTGCTGGGCGGTGAGCCGCGCCTCGTCGCGCTCGAAGTCCTGGAAGTTGAACTGGCTCGCGCCGCCCACGGTCTGGCCCGGGGCGTTGGCGCCGCCGACGATCAGGCCCGTCGCCGTGCTGAACTGCCCCACCAGGTCCGGGCGGGCAGCGTTGAAGGCCGGCCGGTAGCCCAAGTCAGTGATGGGGACGCCCGAGTTCTCTTCCTTGTTGTGGTTCAACTTGAGCTCGGCCAGGCTGTTCGCGGTCAGATTCCACACCCAGGAGAAGGTGCCCAGCAGATAGTCCCGCGAGTCGGTGGTTGCCGCCGACGGATGGGTGCTGGTGCCGATGCCGGAGTTCTTGATCTCGAAGTCCCGCGAGCGCGCCGAGAGGTTCAAGAAATGGCTCGTTCCCGGGTTGGCCGTAAGCTTGCCGAAGAACTCATCGGTCTCATCCTCCCGGTCCGGCACCGCGCCCAGGTTGTTCCGGCGGTCGGTGGTGGTCACGTCGGGCAGGTTCACCGACCCGTAGAACCAGATGCGGTCGCGCACGACCGGTCCTCCGAGCGAGCCGGCGATCAGCTCGCGGTTTACCTTGTTCTGGACCGTCGAGAGCTTGCTGTCGGAGACGAAGCTGTCCGGCTGGTACTCGAGCCGGACCTGGCCGTTGAACTCGTTCGTCCCCGATTTGGTGATGGCGTTGACCACCATGCCGGCCGCCCGGCCGTACTCGGCGGAGATGCCGCCGCGCTTGATGCTCACCTCCTCAATGTCCAGCTCGGTGATGTCGGGCAGGATGTCTCCGTAGTGAGGGTTCGTCACGTTGATGCCGTCGACCAGGTACATGTTGTCCATCCGCGAGGCGCCGGCGTTAGGTGTGTTCCGCCCGTTCTCCGAGACGCCCGGCGCGAGCTGGAAGAGCCCCCGGAAGGTGCGCGGCACCGGCAGGTCTTCAATCTGCTCGTTCGTGTAATTGGCTTCCACGTCGCTCGCCTTGACGTCGATCGTCGGCAGAGCCGTGGTGACGGTGATCTCCTCCGCGATCGAGGGCTTGATCTCCAGCTCGACCTGCGTGTCCCGGTCCAGGGCGACGACGGCCGGGCGCTTGGTGGTGCCCAGCCCTGACAACTCGGCCGTCACCTCGTAGTCGCCGGGCGGCAGGCGCAGGACGCTGTACGCGCCGTTCTCGTCCGTCACGGCCGTGCGGCCGGCCGGCAGGAGCGGTCCCCTCACCGTCACCGTGACGCCAGGGAGGGGCGTGCCATCGGCGCCGCGGACCACGCCGGAGATCGACCCGGTCTCCTGCGCGGAGGCGGTCCCGGCCGTCGAGAGAATCAGGAGCAAGAGCCAGAGGAACGGTTGGAGTTTCCGGACCATGCGAGCCTCCCTCCAGTCCTTCCGGGCGCCCGCCACGGGCGCGCGGAGAGCGTCGGATTTCAAGGAGTCGATCCTAGCACGGGGGTGACGGGGGTGTGACAGCCCGGGGTCCGATCTGCCGGCGTCTCCGGCCGGAGCACCCTACCCCTGATACATCCCCAGGAACAGCGGCGCGTTCTCGGGCGCGGCCACCATCCAGGCGGTGAAGTTGGCGAGCAGGTTGATCTGCTGCGACGTCAGGTCCGTGTCGAACGTGCTGTAGTGCGGGAAGTAGTTGAACGTCCTGGGGTCGTCGAACGGGGCGAGGAGCGCCTGTACGTCCGGGTTCAGCAGGTTGAACCAGTCCTGCGCGCGGTTCGGATACACCCAGAGCACGTTGACCGTCCGCCCTCCCCGGACGCCGAACCAGGCCCTGTCCTGCACAGCAAGGGTCTGCTTGTAGACCGCGCTCCCCGAGTTGGCGCCACTGCCGCTCGCCGCCCACAGGCCCTGGATCACGTCTGCCAGCAGGGAGGACTCGAACACCTGGCTGTTGGCTCCCTGGGGGAAGACGGGGTTCGGGTCCCCCGCGTACAGCACGTACCCCTTCCGGGGGTTGTACGGCTGGTAGCCGAAGAGCGGCGGGATGTCCGTGGTAATGACGACGCGGGTGCCGGGCACCTCCTGGCCGTTGGCGTCGATCATGCCGTGGCTCGCCGCGGCCATGGGCGTACTGGAGTTGAGGAAGGCGATGACGTTGTCGACGTCCGTGTAGGCGAGCATGGCGTTGACGCCGGTGTTCTCCAGGCTGCCGCCGTCGGCGAAGCCGGTCGGGTTCGTCTGCGGATAGGGCTGGACTCCCTCGACGGGCCAGTACTGGTATTCGGGGATCAGTCCCTGGAGGATCTGGAAGTCCGCCTTGAGGCTGGCCAGGTCCGCCGCCGTCGCGAGTTCCGGAGGCGTCTGCACAAAGGCCTGAGCAGCCGAGAGGTCGAGGTGCGAGAACAGGCCCTCGATCCAATCCCATAGGTCCTCCGCCAGCTCCGCGAGGAGTTCGAGGAACTGCTGCGGGTCCTGCTCCCAGATGGCGAACTGGTTCCTCAGGGTGTCCGCGAAGGCGGCGCTGCTCGCGCCCACGATGTCGGTGAGCGAGAGCTGCCGCTGCTGGCTGACGGTGACCTCCGTGCCCTGGACGGCGGTGGGGTTCGAGCTGAAGGCGAAGGAGGTGACGCCGCCGCCGCCCGGGGTGCGGCCGTTGGCGTCGGTGCCCGTGGGAGCGCCCACGATGCCCGTGATGAAGGCGGTCGCCTCGACCGGCGCCAGGGGCTGGAACCCGGTCTTTGGCTCGCTCAGGAACATGGCGGTGTTGCAGATCAGGAACGGCCGGCGGATGCGGCCGGCGCCGCCGGCCACGAGGTGCGCCGTCTCGCTCCCGAGCTGCGGGTTCGGGCCGGTGACCTGGGACTGGAGGGTCTCTGTGTCCCACGAGAAGAGCGAGGTGGGCAGCCCCTGGTCCCCCGGGTTGTAGAGGCCGTAGGGCGCCAGGATGTGGGCGCCCATCAGCGCCTGCCAGAGGAAGTCGAGGGGCGTATGGAAGAATTTGTAGAGAAGGTACGCCTCCACGGCCAGGCCGGGGACCGAGAAGAGGTCCGAGTCCACGGCAGTGCCGATGTTCCCCTCCGGCAGCTCGTCGAGGGTCTCGGCCGCCGAGTGGCCGGGCTCCGTGGTGGGAACCAAGCGGTCCGGATCCGGCACGTACTCGTTGAGGAAGTCGGCGTCGCTGGTGCCGGAGGTGAGGAACTCGAAGGTGACGCCGAGCCATGAGCCGCCGGAGACGGTGGAGATGGCTTTGGTCTGACTCAAGAGGCTCTGGCCGTTGAGCTGGAGATAGGCGAGCCCGCGCAGCTCGCCCATGCCGGCCGAGAGCGCCCGCGAGCCGCCGCCGCTCAGGCAGATGCCGACGTTGCCGGGAGTGTTCGGGAGCGCAACGAACTGCTCCACCGTGAGCCCCCCAGAGGTCTCCGTGAGCTGCGCCTTGAAGCTGCCGGACATGTCCTCCTGCGCCATGATCGGCCTCCTGTGCGATCCTGCCGTTGCCGCGTTCCGCAGGATACAGCACGCGCTTGGCGAGGGGCCACTTGCGAACAGGCAAGCTCGGCTACCGCCTCTTCTCCTCCCCGATCCACCACTCCACGTGCTTCTCCAGCACCGTCATCGGCATGGCGCCGCTGCCGATCACGGCGTCGTGGAAGCGGCGGAGGTCGAACTTCCTGCCCAGCTCGCGCTCGGC
Source organism: Thermoanaerobaculia bacterium (assembly GCA_036399915.1). GTDB lineage: Bacteria > Acidobacteriota > Thermoanaerobaculia > Multivoradales > UBA5704 > DATARR01. Next base: position 11,813 of record DASWME010000074.1, on the reverse strand, counting down.
CTTGTGGCGCAGGTCCCAGATCGCGTTCGAGCCCATCTTGTAGGCGAGGGCCTGGGCGGGGATGTCCACCGCGTAGCGCAGGGTCTCGGTGCCGATCTGGGTCGCGGACTCGAAGGTGTTCTGCTGCATGTAATCGATCGCCTGTTGGCGCGTCCAGCCGAGGGCGTTCATGCCCGTGTCCACCACCAGGCGCGTGGAGAGGAAGAGGTCGTTGGCGATCAATGGCGGCGAGGGCCTTGGAGGCGGTCGGGGCTTGCGGCTCCGCGGCAGGCCGGGCGGCCGCACCGAGGAGCGGGAGGGCCAGCGCCGCGAGGGCGAGGATCTTTTTCACGAGGCGATTGTACGCGGGGGGACCTGAAGAGAGCATCGTTTACCGCTCGAACTGCGTCCGGATCGCCTCGCCGGCGTGGCCGGGGCGGTCGAGCGCGAAGAGCACGTCGGGGGCGCCGTTTTCCAGAATGATCTTTGCGGCGTACTCGCCCAGGGCGGGGCTCAGCTTGAATCCGTGCCCGGAGCCGCCGCCCAAAAACCAGACGTTCTCCGCGTAGGGGTGGCGGTCGAAGAGGAGGTGGCCGTCCGGGCTGTTTTCGTACTGGCAGACCCGGGCCTCGACGAGGGGCGCGCCGGCCAGGGCGGGGAAACGCCGGGCCAGGGCCACGCGGGCTTGCTCGAGGCGGGCGGGAGTGGGCAGGCGCTCGGCCGTGGTGGGATCGAAGGGCTCGCCGCGGGTGTCGTCCGCCACCTTGAAGCCGCGGTGCTCGTTGCCGGGGATGCCGTAGAAATTCCGCTCGCCGGTGGCGTCGATCCAGGTCGGGCAGTGGCCCTCGTGGAACCGCGGGTCCCCCGGCGGTGTCGCGAAGAAGAAGACCTCCTGGCGGGTGATCCGGAGGAACCGCTCCCCGATCACCTCCGGGAAGAGGCTGCCGAGCCAGGGGCCGCAGGCGAAGACGTAGAGGTCCGCCTGGACGACCGAGCCGTCCGAGAGCTCCAGCCGCTCCATCCCCCCGTCCCGGAGGAGGCCCGGAGCGGCGGCGGCCAGCCGGACCTCCCCTCCCTCCGACGCGACCGCCTCCGCCACGGCCTGGCAGGCGCGCCGGGCGAGGAGGTAGCCGGCTTCGGTCTCGAAGAAGACGCTGCGGACCTCATCGAAGTCGATCTGGGGGAAGCGCTCCCGGGCCTCTCCGAGGTCCATCTCGCTGATGGGCAGACCCCAATCTTTTAGATGAGGGAGCGAGTCGCGGACATAGCCGTCGTCCGGGCCGCACATCCAGAGCATCCCCGTGCGGTGGTAGAGCCGCCGCCGCCAGCGCACCTCGGCTTCCCGCCACAGCTCGAAGGACCGGGCCACCCATTCGACGTAGACGCGGTCCGCCCCGTAGACGCCGCGGATGATCCGCGTCTCGCCTCCCGAGCTGGAGAGCGAATGTCCGGGACCCCAGGCGTCGAGCAGGGTCACGCGAGCGCCGCGGCGGCGGAGGTGGAGGGCGGTCCAGCCGCCGAAGGCTCCCGCGCCGACGACGGCGACGTGGGGGGAGTTCATGACGCCGGTACCTGTCATGAGCTGGCGTCAGAGCCGCGTCCGACGCGCCGTTGTCCTGGAGGGGGTCTCCAATGCCTGATCTCCTTGAGCGTTCCGGAAATCCTACCTCACGCGATCCCCTTCGACCCTTCGATATCTGATTTGGACGCACAGAGCGGGCGGTTTCCGGTAGGGTGAGGGGATCTGCCGCCCGCCTTCGTTCTCCAGCCCGCGAAGTTACTTCTTCGCGAATTCACCAACCCTGGAGGAACGGAGATGAACCCGAACAACGCCTTTCTCCGGCCGCTCGTCCTGGCGGCCTTCGTCGCGACCGCTACGGCTTCCTCGGCCGACGCGATCTGGCCCAACGACCATCTGAACCAGGCGGAGGACTGGATCTTCGATCCGTACGTCGATCCCGCCAACAACTCGTGGGACGTGAACCCGTACATCTCCGTCGAAGCCGACGGAGTCCACGCGCGCACGAAGTGCGGGTCCTTCACGGCCCTGCTGCTTAAGAACGCCTATTCCGCGATCACGGACCAGGTGCTCACGGACCTGACCGGCTCGAACTCGCCCGCCGCGGACGAGTGGTACGCCGCCATCCGGGACGAGAAGACCTCGCCAAGCGGCATCCAGTTCCACAAGCGGACCTCCGTGGCAAGCATCCAGGCGGGAGACATCCTCGCCTCGGCCTACACCATGACCGGCGACACCGGCCACGTCATGACCGTGAAGAGCGTCACCCTGGCGGCCGCGAACACCACCTTGCCCGCGGGCAAGACGATCGACGGCGTGGGCGCGGTCAACCGCTACGAGGTCACCGTCTACGACTCGACCAAGAGCCCCCACGGCGCGTACTCCTCGAACCCGGCGCCGGACACGCGTTACAAGCAGGTGCAGCCGGGCGGCACGATAAAATGGGTGAACGACCAGGGCATCGGCTCCGGAACCATCGTGATCTACGAGGAAGCCTCGGGGAGCTCGCAGGGGCGGATCGTGGCCTGGGCCTGGAACGTGAGCCCGACCACGGATTCCTATTACTACGCGGTGACGGTGACGGCGAATCCGGGCGGTTGGGGGTACCGGCCGATGGTGGCGGGATCTCTGGACGGTCCGGGGCTCTGATCGGATCGTTTCGGACGTGCAGGGCCGGCCGGAGCCGGCCGGCCCTTCCTTTCAGAGAGACCGTGGCGGAGGAGTGTGCCGAGGCAACTCCACGTCAATTGCAGACCCAGGAGCCGCCCGAGCAGTAGCAGATCCCGTAGAAGGGAGCGCCGCCCGGCTGGCAGGATCTTGTCGCGCCCTCGGAAAAGCAGGGTTCGCCGTCGATGTCCCAGCAGTAGCCACCGCCCGCGCTCGCCTGCCGGCTCATGCCGAGCCACGCCGTCAAGCCAAGGATCGCTGCCAACGCCGCAAACTTCAGAGACTTCTTCATATCGTTCCCTCCTTAACAGGGAAACTCTATCTCGGAGAAGGCGGACGGTCCAGAGCGGGCGCGAGGTCCTCGCCGGGAACTCCAGATCCTGCCAGGCGTTCTGACGGAGGAGACCCCAGGAGGAGAGACCCCATGAAGAATCCACGCCTCGCCGCCGCGCTCGCCGTCAGCCTCGTCCTCGCCGCGACCGTAGACGCCCAGGTGCCGGTCCGCCGCGAAGGTCCACCGCCCAGGCCGTTCGAGCGCGCCGAGATGGCCGCAGCCTCGACGGAGGTCCCCATGCTGTCCGCGGAGAACGTGCTCCTCGAAGTGCGGATCGACGGCAAGGGGCCCTACCGCTTCGCTCTCGACACCGGCGCGGGCGGTGGAGGGCGCATCAGCCGCGCCCTGGCCGGCAAGCTCGGCCTCAAGGTGGTGGGCCAGGCGATCGCGGGAGACCCTTCCGGCAAGAACCGCGAGACGATCGATATCGTCGAAGCCGGCTCGCTCGCAGTGGGCGGCGCGACCTTCCATGGCGCCAAGCTCGCCGTCCGGGACCTGCCGGCGACCCCCGGCCGCCAGGAGCCAGAGTTCGATGGCGTCCTGGGCATCGGCCTGTTCGAGGACCACCTCCTCACCCTCGACTACCCCGCCCGGCTCGTGCGGATCGAGAAGGGCGAGCTGCCGCCGGCCGCCGGCCGCGAGGTCCTGAGCTATGAGGAGCGCCGTGGCATCCCCATGGTCCGCCTCGAGGTCGGCGACCTGGAGGTGACCGCCGACGTGGACTCGGGCAACATACGGGGCGAGTTGGTGCTGCCGGCCTCGTACCTTGGCAGGGTCCGACTGGAGGGCGAGCCGAAGGTGGTTGGGCGCGGCCGGACCGGCTTCAACGAGTTCGAGATCAAGCAGGCGCCGCTCAAGGGCGCCGTGCGGATCGGCAGCCAGTCCGTCGAGCGTCCCCTGGTGGACTTCGTCGAGATCTTTCCCCACGCCAACATCGGCCACGCCTTCCTGCGCCGCTTCGCGGTGACGATCGATCAGAAGAACCACCGCATCCGGTTCCGCAGCCGGCGGGCGCGTAGCCATCTCGCAGCAGTCCGTCGCGCGGAGAACCCGCGGGGCGGGCGGCACGTCCTCCGTGTGTTGACGAGGATGCCTGAGAGGCATAGCATGGCTCTGAGTTCCCCTTGTCTGAAGCACATAGACCTTTGACAATTCTCGATTCGCGACGGTTCGGGCCGCGGGGCTCATGGGAAACGCCCAAAGCGTCCGTCTCATGTCATGCCAGCAGGGCTTCCAACGCCACTCGAAGGAGATAAACGCCATGATCTGCAACGACCCCGCATCGCCGCGCCTCCGCGGCCTGGCCTTCTCCGACAAGGAATGGTCCGTCGACGAAGTCGCGCGGATGAGCGGCGGGGCGAGCCTCGCCGACGCCGATGCCACCCAGACCCCCGCAACCGCCGCTACCGCCGAGGCCGAACCGGCAGCCGAGGGCGCGGCCGCCGCCGACACCACCCCTGCCTCGGTTCCCCCCAAGCGCCCGGTGAGCGGCCGCTACCGCGGGGTGAACGGAGATTTCCAGTTGGAGCTGCGCGTGGACGTCGACGGCAGGCACCCGATGCGGCGGATCAGCGGCGACATCTTCCGCGTCGCCGGCTCGACCACGACGTACTTCGGCTCCTTCGTCGTCCACACGCCGGCCATCACCGCCACCGGCTCGCAGGTGACGATCAAGGGCTCGGGGCAGTTCAGCTTCGTGACCCTCTTCCCGGTCGTCACGGTGACGATCCCGCGCGTGGCGATGCTCGAACCTCCGGCCGCCGCGAAAGTCATCTTCTCCGACAGCGCCGGCGGCACGGGTGCGACCTACGAATGTCCGTTCGTCTCGCAATACTTCAGGACCGTGCAGTACGAGCAGGACACCGTCAAGGACACCAAGCCCTTCAAGTCTTACAACACGGGGCAGTTGCCTTCGGGCGGGCCCGGGCGCGTGCTCTCGGTCGTCTCCGCCTACGCCGAAGCCGGCATCGAGATGCAGGTCGCCGGGACCTCGAACATCGTCGCCCCCGGCGGCGCGGGCACCGACAAGAAGTGGAGCAATGCGGAGCTCCACGCCGCCATGGTGCAACAGTTCAGCCTCTGGCGGAACGATCCGCAGTGGAAGGTCTGGCTCCTCGTCGCCACCGACCATGAGAGCCAGGACCTGCGCGGCATCATGTTCGACCAGCAGGGCAGGCAGCGACAGGGCTGCGCGGTGTTCTACGACCGCATCAAGGGCGACGAGGCCGAGGCGCAACGCGCCGCACTCCGCACCTACGTGCACGAGCTCGGCCACTGCTTCAACCTGCTGCACTCGTGGCAAAAGAGCTTCGCGGTGCCGCCGCAGCCGAACCGTCTCGACGCGCTCTCGTACATGAACTACGTGCAGAACTTCCCGGGCGGGGCGGCCGCCTACTGGGCGGCGTTCCCGTTCCAATTCGACGACCCGGAGCTCGTCCACCTGCGTCATGCCTTCCGGGACAACATCGTCATGGGCGGCGCGAACTTCGGCACCGGCGCGGCGGAGTTCGACGCGCAAGCCTTCTCCGAGCCGCTCGTTGACAACTCCGGCCTGAAGCTGGAGTTGCGGGCGCGCAAGAGCTTCGTGCAGTGCGAGCCCGTGGTCGTCGAGGTCAAGCTCTCGACGACCGACCTGCGCGGCAAGCGCGTGCATGCGCGGATCCATCCCAACTTCGGCTTCGTGCAGCTCGCCATCCAGATGCCGAGCGGCCAGACCCTCCCCTATCAGCCGCTCATCGAGCAGTGCGCCGAGACCGAGACCACCGTCCTGGACGAAGCGAACCCCTCGATCTACGCGAGCGCCTACATCGGGTACGGCAAGAAAGGCTTCTATTTCGACCAATCCGGCCTCTACCAGTTGCGGGCCATCTACTACGCGCTCGACGGCTCGGAGGTGATCTCCAACACGCTAACCTTGCGCGTCCGCAGCCCGCTGGACAGGACAGAAGAGGACATCGCCGACCTCTACTCGGGGCACGACCAGGGAACTCTCTTCTACCTGCTCGGCAGCGATTCGGAGTCTCTGGCGAGTGGCAACCAGGCCTTCGAGAACGTGATCGACAGACACGGCCAGCACCCGCTCGCCGTCTACGCCCATCTCGCCAGGGGCATCAACGCCGGGCGCAACTTCAAGACCCTCACCAAGACCGCCGAGGACAAGGAGCTCACGCTGCGGCCGCCGCAGAGCGACCAGGCGATCGAGGACCTCCGCAGCGTCGTCGATACCTCGAAAAAAGGCGAGGGCGTGGACAACATCACGCTCAACATGGCGATGCGCCGCCTCGCGCGCGCGCAGGAGAACACGGGAGACGACAAGGGCGCGGAACGGACGCTCGACGAGCTCATCGCCTTCTTCAGCGAATTGATCAAGCACCGGCCGCACGTCGTCCGGCAGATCCGGGAGCGGACGGACCAACTGAAAGCCGAGGTCCTGGGAGCCGACCGGAGCGGCGCAGCGGCGTCCGACGGCGGGTCGAGCCGCAAGGCGGGCAAGAAGCCCGGCGCGAAAAGAGGCGCGACGAAGCGGCCGCGCGCGCGGGCCAGCCGGTGAGCGATTCGCCGCTGGAAGTGATCCTGACGGTCCCCGACGGGCCGCACAAAGCCGGCGCGGCCCTCCCCGTCCGCGTCGAGGTGCGGAACACTTCGGGAAGCGCGCTCTGGGTGGTCGGCGTGCTCGACGGGAGCGAGGCGGGCTACCGCTACCCGCACTACCGGCCCGCGATCCAAGCGCCGCAGCCGGCGCCTCCGCCGGAGTCCGACGGCTGCGGCAACGTGGCGCCCCTGCGCCTCCAGGACTTCCGCCGCCTCGCCCCCGGCGAAGGCTTCGACCCCACCGACGGGCGGGACGGCGCGGCCTACCAGCCGCTCTTCGCCTTCGCCAACTTCACCCCGGCACACCCCGGGCGCTACGAGCTTCGCCTGACGCTCTCGACCGCAAGCGAGAAGGCCGAGGACTGGCTCGGCATGCTGGGCTATCCGGGCGAGGAGGAAGTCCTCGCCCGCTTGAAGGACGTGCCGCGGTTGCGGGTGGAATCGAACGTCGCCGTGATCGAGGTGAAATGAACCCGGGGAGCAGGGGGTAGAACGATGGCCATCCGAGTCGTCCGGCTGGGAACTCCGCGAGGAGCCGGGGAGGGCCTTCGTCTGGGGACGGTCCGGCGGCCTCCCCGGGGGGTACGCAAGGACGACTATGCCCGGCTCAACTACTTCGATCTCTGGCTCCCGGACCTCGCGCCCAGCGCGGAGCTCGTCAAATTCGCGCTCTCACAGCCGTTCACCCCGGAGCGTTGGGCCACCTATGTCAAGCGCTACCGCCGCGAGATGGCGGACCCGCGGGCGCAGCGCTTGCTCGGGTTGCTGGCCGCATTGTCTCACCAGACGGACTTCTCGGTCGGTTGCTACTGTGAGCACGCGGGCCGCTGTCACCGTTCGATCTTGAGAGACCTCCTGGTCGAGCATGGAGCCGAGATCGTCGACGAGCCTTGAGGCGCTCATCGCGAGCCGGCTCGGCTACTCTGACTTCAGCTCCCGCACCGGCCGCACCTCGATGCTGCCGACGCGCGCGGGCGGGATCTTCGACGCGAGTTGGATGGCCTCGTTCAGGTCCCTGGCGTCGATCAGGTAGAACCCCGCGAGCTGCTCCTTGGTCTCGGCGAAGGGACCGTCGGTGAGCGAGACCCTGCCGTTCCGCACCCGCACGGTGGTGGCGGTCTGGACGGGCTGCAGGGCCTCGCCTCCCAAACGGTGGCCGCCTTGCCGGAGCTCGTCGCTGAAGGCCAGGCACTCGTTGTCGGAGACGGCGTCGAGCTTCGCTTCCTCACTGTAGACAAGGCACACGTACTTCATGGCTGGCTCCTGATCGTCCTGGGGTCGCCGAGGGTACTACACGCCGGTCACGGTCTCAGGCGCCGCCACGCTGATCATCCAGCCTACGCCGAAGCGGTCAGCGACCATGCCGAAGCGCGGGGACCAGAAGGTCTTGCCCAACGGCATCTGCACCTGCCCGCCGTCGGCCAGCACGGCGAAGAACCGATCGGCCGTGGCTTCGTCCGGCACCGTGATCGACAGCGAGAAGCCCTGGAAGCGCGGGTGCCCGGTGGGATCGTCGGAGGCCATCACCCTGGTGTCGCCGATGCGGAAGCTGGTGTGCATCACGTTGTCTTCGGACCCGGGCGGGCACATGTCGGGGGGCGGGGGCTCCGGGCTTTCCTTGTAGCGCATGAGCATCTCCACCTCGGCGCCGAGGGCGCTGCGGTAGAACTCGACCGCCTCTTCGCAGTTGCCATCAAAGAACAGGTAGGGCTCGACTTGCATGGCGTCTCCTTCCAGATCGTTGTGAGTGTTCGTTTGCGGACTACGGAACCGCTCGGCTTCAGCGCTGGCCGGCCTTCGCCAGTTGTCCGGCGCGCTCCCGGATACGCTCCTCCTGCTCCCGGAGCTCAGGCGTGAACTCGTCGCCGAAGTCCTCCGCCTCGAAGATCTGGCGAATCTCGAGCTCACCTTCCTCGCCGGTGGGATTGGGGCAGCGCTTGGCCCATTCGATCGCCTCCTCCAACGACTTCACCTGCCAGATCCAGAAGCCGGCGACCAGCTCCTTGGTCTCGGCGAAGGGCCCGTCGATCACGGTGCGCTTCGCTCCCGAGAACTTGACGCGCGCGCCTTTCGAGCTCGGTTGGAGCCCTTCACCCGCGAGCATAATGCCGGCGTTCACCAGCTCTTCGTTGTACTTGCCCATCGCGGCCAGGAGCTCCTCGCTGGGGAGAACGCCCGCCTCAGTGTTCTTGTCAGCCTTGACTATCACCATGAATCGCATCTTCGTGTCTCCTTCCGGTTTCGGGTTGGGAGCCGGGGTGTGATTCCTGGCTCTACTCTGTGGTCGAACGAGGGTCCGCGAAATCGACAGGCGCCTGGCTCTACTTTGTCAGATTGGACCGTTCGGCTTAGATTCCCGGCAGCTCGGCCAGCCGTCGCTGGAGAAACCGCCGCTCCGGCTCTTGCCGCGTGAGGCCGAGGGCCCGTTCGTAGGAGGCTCGGGCTTCCACTGGTCTCCCCGCTCGCCGGCACAGCTCCGCCCGCGCCGCGTGCGCCAGGTGGTAGTCGGCCAGTTCGCCGCGCGCCAGGATGGCGTCCACGAGGGCAAGACCTGCCAAAGGACCGTCGCGCATCGCCACCGCCACGGCACGGTTCAGCTCGACGACAGGGGACGGGTCCGCCCGCATCAGCGCGTCATACAGTCCGGCGATCTGGCCCCAGTCCGTCGCGGCGGCGTCGGGCGCCCCAGCGTGTACGGCCGCGATCGCGGCTTGGAGCGTATACGGACCGATCCGCCTTGACGACAGGGCCTGCTGCACCAGAACCGTCCCTTCCGCGATCTGCTCGCGGTTCCACAGCGAGCGGTCCTGGTCCTCCAGCAGGACCAAGTCGCCTGACGGCGAGGTGCGCGCCGCCCGCCGTGACTCGTGGAGCAGCATCAAGGCCAGCAGTCCCTGCACCTCGGCTTGCGGCAGCAACTCGAGCAGCAGCCGCCCCAGACGGATCGCCTCGCCCGACAGGTCGTGCCGGGTCAGCGCTGCACCCGCCGACGCCGAGTATCCTTCGTTGAAGACGAGATAGATGACCCGCAGGACGCTGTCCAGCCGCTCCGGCAGCTCGGCCGGCTCTGGCACCTCATACGGAATGCGCGCGTCGCGGATCTTCGCCTTGGCGCGCACGATGCGCTGCGCCAGCGTGGGCGCAGGGGTGAGGAACGCGCGGGCGATCTCCTCCGTGGTAAGACCGCAGACCTCGCGCAGCGTGAGGGCGACCTGGGCATCCGGCGACAGGGCCGGGTGGCAGCAGGTGAAGATGAGACGCAGCCGGTCGTCCTCTACGCCCTCGCCCTCCCACACCTCGGCCTCAATGGTCGCGACATCGGTATGCTTGGAGACGTCGTCCAGCGCCTCGAAACGGGCGCTCCGGCGGATGCGGTCGATGCCCTTGAAACGGCCGGCCGACACCAGCCACGCCCGGGGGTTGGCGGGCACGCCGTCGCGTGGCCACTGCTCCAGCGCGGCCCTGAAGGCATCGTGCAGCGCCTCCTCAGCGAGGTCGAAATCGCCGAGGAGGCGGATCAAAGTGGCGAGGACGCGGCGCGACTCGGCTCGGTAGACGCCGTCCACACGCTCGCGCACGAGTTCGGTCGCATCCCCTCTCATCGGCGGCGCATGCTACGACAGGCAAGCCGCGGGCGTAAGCCGGATGCATCTACGGTGGCGTTTGTCCGGATCGTATCTCAGACCTGTGATTCTCCCGAGGAGGTCAGTACCTCCATGGCGGAATTTTACCCCAAAAGAGACGACCCTCTACAGGGGCATGTGGCGTCATCGACATAGGGACGCCCCTTGGACATCGAAGCCGCTGCCCACCGGGAGCGGGGCGGGATCCACGCTTCGCCTCGCGCTCGCATCCCCAGCGCAAGTCTAACTCCCTGCTAGACTTCGGCCATGGACGTTCAAGCCTACCTCGACCGGATCGGCTATCGTGGCCCGCTGACCCCCACAGCCGAGACCTTGCGGGCCTTGCAGGTCGCCCATCTCCAGACGGTCCCTTTTGAAAACCTCAGCATCCACGCCGGCCAGCCGATCGTCCTCGACGACGAGTCCCTGTTCGAGAAGGTGGTGGTGCGCCGGCGCGGCGGCTTCTGCTACGAGCTCAACGGGCTGTTCGCGGCCCTGCTGCGCGCCCTCGGGTTTCAGGTTGCCATGCTCTCGGCGGGCGTGGCAAGGGGGGACGGCACCTTCAGCCCGGACTTCGATCACATGGCGCTTCTGGTGAGTCTGGAAGAGCGCTGGCTCGCGGATGTCGGCTTCGGGGATTCCTTCCGCGATCCGCTGCGGCTGGACGAGCGAGGAGAGCAGCCCGAGGGCGTGCGCGCCTTCCGGATCGACGCGGACGGCGACCACCACCTCCTCGTGCGGCGGGACGGCCCCGGACAGCCCTGGCAGCCGCAGTACCGCTTCACCCTCCAGCCGTACGAGTATCCGGACTACGCCGGGATGTGCCACTATCACCAGACCTCGCCGGAGTCGCACTTCACCCGTCAGACCGTCTGTTCCCTGGCAACGCCGGAGGGGCGCCTCACCTTGAGCGGGATGAAACTGATCACCACCCGCAGCGACGAGCGGCAGGAGAGGATCCTGGAGAGCGAAGAGGCGCGCGCGGCTCTCCTCCGCGAGATGTTCGGCGTGGTGGTCTGAGGTTTCCCGCGTGAATCCCCGCGGGGCAACGTGAGGCTCCGGCTCGGGCTATGATCGCCTCTCAAAGGAGGAGATGCCCGATGACGGAAACCGCGAGATCGACGCAGCAGTTCCTCGCCACGTACGAGCAGGAGCACGCGACGACGATGAAGGTCCTGCACGCGTATCCGCCCGAGAAGGTCGACCTGAGACCGCACCCGAAGTGCAAGACGGCCAAGGAACTCGCTTGGGTCTTTGCGCTCGAGCGTGGCCTCGGACAGAGGGTGATGACCAACGCCTTCGCCGCCGGCGGACCGAGTGGATCGCCGCCGCCGGCTCCCGAGACCTGGGAGGAGGTGCTCGCCGCGATCGAGCAGGGGCACCAGCAGTTCGGAGACCTCGTCCGCTCGTTCAGCGACGAGCAGATGAGGGAGCCGGTGGCGTTCTTCGTAGGGCCGAAGACGTTGGGTCAAATACCGCGTATCGATTTAGCGTGGTTCCTGCTCCACGACCAGATCCACCATCGCGGGCAGTTCTCGATCTACCTGCGCATGGCCGACGGCAAGGTGCCGAGCATCTACGGCCCGAGCGCGGACGAGCC
>DASWME010000073.1:0-8213 GCA_036399915.1 Thermoanaerobaculia bacterium | reverse complement strand
CCACCCGGCGGCGCTGGTGCTGGTCCCCGGCCCCAGGCACAGCGAGCAGGAGTTGCCCGCCGGCGAGGGGCACCCGCCCTTCGGCGGATCGTCCGGACAGCCCAGCACCGACTTCGACACGTAGAAGGCGAAGCCGTTGGCGTCCGTCCACCGGCCGCACCAGCCGATCGACGCGCAGTTGGGGTAGTACGGCGGCGGGCACGGGCCGCCGCACACCGAGGCGCGCAGCGAGTAGGTGCCGAAGTCGTACGGCGCTCCGGCGCAGGTGAGGTCGGGCTTCTGCACGTAGGTCTGCACGCGGTCGGAGTCGAAGTACTCGCACAGGCTCGGGCTGCCACCAGAGGTCCAGGGCGCCGGGGCCGGCGAGACGTTGAACCAGGTGACGTCGAGCGTGCCGTTGGGGTTGCTGGCGGCGTAGTACTGGTTCCAGGGGGCGGTCACCGTCACCTTCATGCGCACGGTGAACCGGCCGTCGGGCTGCAGGATGGGCTCGAACCTGGGGCCGGTGGGCGGCGGCGGGGTCTGGCAGTTGTTGAAGGAGCAGCCCGTGCCGGTGCGGATGATGTCAGAGGTCGAGCAGGTGCCGACGGAGAACTGGGCGCCAGGGCAGGCGTTGCAGGTCTGGGCCGCCAGGGGGCCGGTCTGGAGCAGAGGAAAGGCGAGGAGCGCCGCCAGGGAGCCCAGACAATCGCGACCGGGTCCGGAGGTCCCGAGAGCGACGGGTGGGAGACTTCGCCTTCCAGGCCATGCTGGCATTCTCCCCTACGTTTGAGACGACGGCCTTTATCTATCTTAAAGCATGTCTTCAAAGCTAGCAAGGGAGGCGCGAAAGAGACCAGAGAACAGGGGCGCTTTTACCGGCTCCCGGCTCGGCCCCGACTCACCAGCGGCGCTTCGGAATCCCAGGTCGATTGGCAGGTCCTCTCTTCGAGCCAGCGTAGGACATCGGACGGCCGATACCGAACCTCCTTCCTGCCGAGCTTCACACAAGGAGGACCCGTCCCGCGGCAACGCCAAGCCTCAAGCGTGCCCGTCTCAATTCGGAGCAGAGTCGCCAACTCCTCGGGCAGAAGGAGCTTTTCGAGAGCGCCCGCCTGGGGTAGGTACTCCTGAATTCCTGGCTCCGAGACGCTAAGCTCCGTCCCGAGTTTTTCTTGCGTCTTGTGCACTCCTCCCGACCTCTGTCGGCGCGGATTTTGCAACCTTTGTGAATCGGTTATCGCCAGCCCCGAAATCTTTCGCCTACACTGGGTTGACTGATCGGGGTTCGCTCGAGTGACCACGACTAGGAGTTCCATCATGTCCAATACCACCGTAGAGATCCACCCCAACGTCCTATCGACCGCGGCCGTCATCGGCGACAGCGTCGTCAACCGTGCTGGGGAAAACCTAGGCAAGATCGAGGAGCTCATGCTCGACCTGGAGAAGGGGCGCGTCGCCTATGCCGTCCTCTCCTTCCGCAGCTCCTTGGGGATGGGCGAGAAGCTGTTCGCTACTCCGTTCGAGGCCCTAAAGCTCGACGCCAGCCGAGAGCACTTCACGCTCGACGTCGACCAGAACAAGCTGAAGAACGCCCCCGGCTTCGACAAGAATCACCCCCCGCAGGCTTCGGACCGCACCTGGGGCGCCGAGGTCTACAAGTTCTACGGTATCAAGCCCTACTGGCAGTAAGACCGGGACAGTATCGAGCAGAACAGAGGGCGGCCGTACGGCCGCCCTCTTTGTTTCGGGCGAGGCCACGGCGACCGGACGATTGGTACAAATTACATGTAGGAACTGCCGATCTTGTCCCGCCTGGCGTTATTCCTGTTCCTTTGCGGCCACTCCTTACCTGCTCTCCCCTGGGGCAGCAGAACCCAAGGGCCCAAGGCATCTAAGCCTCTTGCTCGCTCAACCTTCTCGCCTACCTCTATAACTCCCGACGGAACCCACTTGGGGAATGGAACCTCCCGGGTAGCATGTCTCGACCGGAAGCCGTGTGCTCTTCATGCACCTGCGCGCGGTCATGTCGCACCTCGTTGCGCCCGACGGATTCGCGCGGCGGGAAAGGTCTGCCGGCCATATGGAAAGGTAAGTTTACACTCGCCGGTTGCATCAAGGGGTCTCTGGAGGCTGAGCCACCCGGGCCGCCCCGGGCCGCACCACCAGAAACCCTCCCAGGAGGAGGATCCAGGAGTTGAGGTAGGCCCAGATCAGGAGCAGCACCACGCTGCCGAGCGTGCCATAGAGCTGCGTGGCGCCCCATAAGACCGGGACGACTCGGGAGAAACCCAGGCTGGCGCCGATCCAGCCCAGCGCGGCCAGCAGTGCAGCAAGAGCTAGCCGGAGCGCGCCCACCCGCCGGCCCGCCACCACACGGTAGGTCAGGCAGATGGCGCCGAACAGCATGCCAGCGGAAAGGCATGCACGCAGCGCCACAAAGGCCGACAGGGACAGGTCCGACAGCGCGGGGAGACGTAGCAGCCCCCTCTCGATGGCCGGCGCCACGAAGAGGAAGCACGCCGTCGCCACCAATGCCACGCTCCAGACCAGCAGCAGCAGCAGCGAGCGAGCCACCCCGCGCCAGCCCTCCGCCGGTGGGGCGACGTCGTTGGCGATCGTCGTGCCCAGCGTGCGTACGCACAGCGACATGAAGCGAAATGAGGTCCACAGCGCGAACAGGAACCCGGCCGTCAGCCATCCCTGGCTGGCCGACGAGCGCGCCCAGCGCACCATCTCGCCCACCTCGGCGTGCGATTCCGTCGGCAGCACGCCGCGCAGCACCTCCTCGATCGAAGCACTCAGGTCGAGGGGAATCCAGCGGCTGACCAGCGCGATGGAGATACCGATGAAGGGCACCAGCGACAGCGCCAGGAAGAAGGCCATCTCAGCGGCGCCGCTGTCCGCCAGCGCCAACTTCGCCGCCGCCGCCTTGGGTTTGGCCCAGTCCATGAGGAGACTCTAACCCACTCCGCGGCGGCGCGAAGGCATGGCCCACTGCTGCCGCCGCTCACAGTTGGCGCGATTCTTGCCGTGAAAACGTTTGGCGGCTCTCGGCTCTATCTAGAAACTGCGGCTCTCTTGACGACGGCGAACCGACCGGGCTGCGGAGCAGCACAGGGCCGACCTATGCTAGATCCAAAACCATCGGAGCCCGTCCCGGAGCAACGCGAGTGGCGGCTCGCCGGTCTCATCGCCTTCGGGCTGTTGGCGCTCCTCGTGCTTGCGGCCGCCTTCCTCATCCTCTGGCCCTTCCTCTCCGCCATCGTGGTAGGGGCGATCCTCGTCATCCTGACCTACCCGAGCTACCGGCGCCTCCTGGCGCGGCTGCATGGGCGCTCCCAACTGGCGGCGCTCCTGATGCTGGTCGGTGCCACCTTCCTGCTGGTCCTGCCCACCGTGCTCATCGTCATTCTGGTGATCGGCCAGGCCAAGCTGCTCATCGACAAGCTGCAGAGCGGCGAGGCCCAAGCGATGCTCGCCTCGCTCGACTTGGCCGGCCGGCTGAGCTTCCTCACCCGCCGTATCCCAAGCTTCGATCCTGCCACGCTCAGCCCGGAGCGGATGATCCTGCCACTCCTGCGGCAGGTGCCCGGCTGGGTCGAGCAACACGGCCAAGCCGTCCTCGGCGGACTCGCCGGCTTGGTGGTCGGCATCTTCCTCGTCCTGCTTTCGGCGTACTTCTTCTTCGTCGAGGGAGAGAGCATCCTGCGCGAGCTCGAGGCCCTCTCGCCGCTGCCGCGCCGCTACGGCCGCCAATTCGCGGCGAGGTTCGAAGCGGTCATCGACGCGACCTTTCGCGGCCAACTGATGACCTCCCTGGCGCAGGCGACTGCCATCACGGTCGGTCTGGCGATCGCGCGGGTGCCCGGGGCGCTCCTCTGGGGAGCGGTCGCTGCGGTCCTCTCGCTCTTGCCAATGGTGGGCGCCGCGGTCGTGTGGGGGCCGGCCACGATCTACCTTGCGGTCGCGGCCTCCCTGGGCTACCGCAGCTACGGCTGGGCGATCTTCCTCGCGGTATGGGGGCTGCTCGTGGTGTCGACGATCGACAACGTGGTCCGTCCCTGGGCGATGAAAGGAAAGGCGCAACTGCCTGCCATTCCTCTACTCTTCGCCGTCCTCGGCGGCTTGCAGGCCTTCGGCTTCGTGGGGCTGGTCATCGGGCCGCTCGTCTTCTCGCTGTTCAAATCGATCCTCGACATCTACAAGGAGTCGTTCCAGCCGCCGGCCGACCCGCCCGCGGACGCTGCCACCGCTCCGGGAGCGTAGACGTGAGCTTGCCGTTTATCTCGGTGGCCCGCTTCGTGCAGTGAACTAATTCGGCTTCACGATAGAGTTCCGACCCTCTTTCGCGGCAGGCGCTGCGCGCCAGAGCTGGTCGAGAACTACCACCTACTGGAAGGATCGCTCATGAAACAACACATGGTTCTGGGTCTCTCGGCTCTCCTGTTCTCCCTGATCGCGGTGGCGCCGGCTGGCGCTGTGGCCAAGACGACGGCCTGTCAGATGGACTACACGCTCAAGGGTTGGTCGGCGTTTTACAAGACGTCGCGCGGGTCGGCAACGATCACCTGCGACAACGGCCAGACGGCGACAGCGAAGATCTCCGCCAAGGGTGGCGGCCTGACGGCCGGTAAGTCCGAGATTCGGGACGGTCACGGGAAGTTCTCCGAGGTCGCCGACATCAAGGAGCTGTTCGGCAGCTACGCCAGCGCCACCGCCGCCGCGGGCGCCGTCAAGTCGTCCGAGGCACAGGCCCTCACCAAGGGAGACGTCTCCCTGGCCCTGGCCGGCAACGGGACGGGTATGGAACTCGGCGTGAGCTTCGGCAAGTTCACGATTACCAGGCGGTGATCCCGTGGCCGCCGCGCCTGCACGAGCGGCGGCGGCCGTGACGCGAGCTTGAAGTCCCCGGACCGGAGGGCGGACCTGCCAGCCGGCCGGGGTTTTAAGTTGAGACGCTCTGCCAAGTCGACGCCTTCCGAGAGTTGGAGATCGACCCATGCCCGCGGATCCCTTCGACGCCAGCCACCCCGTTCCGCCCGACCACCACCTCCGCTTCCACGCTCCTCACCGCCACCTGGCCCCCGCTTTCGGCAGCGGTTGGTTCGGGCAGAAGGCGGAGCGGTTCGCCCGTTTCTTCGGCACGCCGACCTTTATCATCACGCAGACTTTCATCGTCGGTGTCTGGATCGTCCTCAACACTTACTACCCGGAGACCTGCGACCGGTGAGCCTAACGACCTCCGGGGTCAAGAGTTGACGGGGGCAACAGTATGTAGTCGGCTCGGGGGCTGGTGGAAAGGCCCCTCGGGGCGGTCTGGGCTGGTGGGGCTTCGAGGCTCCGTTTCCCCTGCGGGTGCCGCGCTTCTCGCGGCAGGTTGCCGAGCTCAGCCGGTGGCCGGAACGACGCTCCGAAGCGTTCCTCAGGGCGGCGTCCCCCCGCACGCGGATTGGTGTTGAGATTATTGCCCGCCCGGGCATCGGAAAGCGCCCGGGCGGGCGCGGTGGATCAGGCGGCCTGCTCGCGGACCTTGATGCGCTCGAGCTTGGCGTCGGTTACGACGAGCTCCCGTACCCCCCTCGTCTCGCCGTCCTTCTGGTACCTCCGGACCTTGAAAAACAGCTCAAGCTATTGAAAATCAGGTGGTTTACCTGAGATTTGCGACTTCGCGAGATCCCTTGGACCACTTCAGAAAAGGACCTCCTCACTCGCCGGGAGAGGAGGGAGAAAGACCTTCGCTTTCAGAGACAGTCTCTCCATGTCCTGAGATTTGTATACCTACAGGTTTTCCTTTGCCCGAGCACGGTCACGACAGTCGTGCGCACGCCACCTCCTTACAGGTTCGGATCTGCGTGTTCCCCCTACATCTGTTCACACGTGCACCAAGAGTGGCACCTCCCGGCGTTCTCCAGGTCCTCCCTGGCCCCAGGAGATGTCGGCGCGGAAGCGGAAGAGGTTCGAGCCGATGTTGGGTTTGAGATTGGTCCGCTTCAATACGTGTTCCTTGCGGACCGTGTCCTTCGCGAAGGTGACGGTGGGCTTGCCGGGAAAGGTTGTGAAGGTGGCCTTGACGTCGGGCAGAGCTTTGCCGTCGGCGTCGCTGGCGACCAGCCGAACGGTGAAGGGGACGCTGCGGTCAACCGCCTCGTCGCCATCGATGGCGCCGCAGACGAACGGCATCGGCTCGGTGTCCTTCAAGACCTGGTTGAAGATTTCGCGCACAGGCGGCGGGTCCCAGATCCGCGGGTGACGCTCGGGAATGAGGAAGTTGGCAAAGAGGCCGATGGGCAGGAAGAAGGTCCGCACACCGGGACCGCGCAGCCAGCCGGCGGAGACCATCGCCACGGTGCCATCGCCGTCTTTGGTGGTGGGCTGGAAATCGAGGGTGCCATCGGCGGTCAGGACGCAGCGAGTGTCTGTGGCGACTCCCCAGCCCACGACGTTGGTGATCAGAGGCGTGGGAACACCGGCAAGCGCGAGAGTGCTCGTCCGCCTGCCGAGGCGCTGGTCAGCCTTCGTAGCCATCTCACGCATGAAATCCTTTGCCGGGCTCGACTGGATCCAGGAGGTTTCGACCAGGGGGCCGATCTGCTTCTGGCTCGCGTTGACAAAGAGGTTGAGGTCCTTGCCGTCCGCTCCCTGGAGTTTGGTCTTCAGCGGGTCGGGAGGGAACAGGTCATAGCCGGCTTGGCAGCGGGCCATGACGTCCCGCACCTCGGACGCGCTGAGACCGATCAACTTCTTGCCGAAGAAAATCAGGCCGAAGGCTTCCCCTTTGCCGAGAAACCGGACCGCCTTGAGGGTACCCGCCCAAGGGATGCCGAAGGCGAGGATCTGCTCAATCTTTGATGCAAGCTGTGGTTTCGCTTCGAGGAGGGCGCGTAAGACGAGCCCGCCGGTAGAATGGATGATCACAACCACCTTGCGGCCGTGCTGTTGCTCAAGGCGTTCGATTGCTCCTGCGAGGTCGGCCTGAACAGTGGTGTCATCGATGGCCTGCCGCCAGTCCCAACCGATGGGGGCAAGGAGGTTTCCGTCCTGCGTGGTGTAGCCGTAATCCCGCAAAATGTCGTAGAGAGACTGGGCCTGTTTAGCAACACCCAAGACACCGCGGATGGGCTCGCCCGCCACAATGTCGCCCGGCGGATTGTCCGGCCCACTCAGGAGGCGGATTAACTTCTTTTTCTTCTCCTTGTCGGTGAGATCCGTGAGCGCAGGCGGGAAGATAGTTCGGTTCTTCGACTTCTGCTTGAGTTCACTAGCTGGAAATCCGGGAACAAAAACAACGGGCTTTAGAGGCATGCTTTGTCTCCTGGATCAACCGTAAGATTCTTGACAGTAATAAAGGTGACCCCCCTCGCACGGCGGCTACACCTTCTCCATCTGGCGGATGCGGCGGACGATGTAGTCGAGCCCGGAGGCGACGGTGAGGATCGCCACCAGGTAGATCGCCGTGACTGCAGTCAGCTCGACGAACCGGAGGTCCGGCAAGGCGTTGGAGATCAGGACCAGCACCACCGTCGCCACCTGCAGGGCCGTGTTGACCTTGCTCAGGAGTGTGGGAGGGAATTTCCGGACTCCCGCCGCCAGGTAGAGCACCAGGGCCATGATGACGATCAGCACGTCGCGGGCAATCACCAGGATGGTGACCCAGAGGGGGATCTGGGCGCCGTGGTTGAGGCTGGGGAACGACAGCACCACGTAGGCCGAGGTGAGCAGCAGCTTGTCGGCGATGGGATCGAGGTAGGCGCCGAGGAGGGACTGCTGGCCCCAGATGCGGGCGATGGAGCCGTCGAGAGCGTCCGTGACGCCCGCCGCCACGAAGACCAGGAGGGCCTTGCGCGAGTCCCCGTTCACCACGGTGATGATGAACAGGGGCACCAGCCCCATGCGCAGCAGGGTGAGGAAGTTCGGGATGGTGAAGGTCATGGGCCGCCCAGGAGCTTCAGGCTGCGGCGGAGGATCTCGACGCCCTGCGAGCCGGAGAGCTGGACGGAAGGCTGGCAGTCTTCCGGGGCCGGCAGGAGCCCGCAGGCCACCGAGGCGTCGCACACGTTGGTCGAGCCGGCGCAGGAGCCGGCGCCGAAGCGGGCCAGCGTGCGGAGCACGACGCGTAGCGCGGCGCCGCGGCGCACCGCCGCTCCCGGCGAGAAGCGATGGAGCGTGGGATCGACCTCCATCAGGCCGAGGTTGACCACGCGCACGATCTCCTGCTGATGGGGGCTGTCGAG
>DASWME010000072.1:0-2261 GCA_036399915.1 Thermoanaerobaculia bacterium | reverse complement strand
GGCCTCGACGTGGTGGTCCCCCGGCGCGATCGCACGGCCGGGGGAACGGTCGATCCCGATCGGCGTCGGCTCGGCGCCCTCCAGCGTGCGCCGCCAATAGGCCTCTGCCGCGCCGAGATCCTGCTGCCGCAGCCAAGCGATGTAGTCGCGGAAGGGCCGCCGCTTCTCCAGGGCGGGCTCGGCGCCGCGCGCCAGGGCCTCGTAGGCCGCGGTCACCTCCCGCAAGACCAGGCTGGTCGACCATCCATCGAGCACCAGGTGGTGATAGCTCAAGACGATGCGCCAGCCGGTCTCGCTCCAGCGGATGGCGGTCAGACGCATCAGGGGGGCGTGGTCGAGGGCGAACCCGCGGGCGCGGTCCTCCTCCAGGAACCCTGTCAGGTTCTCCTCCCGCGGCGCGGGATCCAGATCGCGCCAGTCCAGCCGCTCGAACGGCAGCTCGGCGCGCCGGTGCACGACCTGGACCGGCTCCTCGACCTCCTCCCAGAAGAAGGCGGTGCGCAGGACCGGATGGTGCTCGACGATCTTCCGCCAAGCCTGCTCCAGGAGGTCGATGTCGAGGCCGTCCTCGAAACGGAGGACGAACTGGTCGAAATACGCCCTGGCCCCCGGAGCGTACAGGATCTCGAACAGCATCCCCTGCTGAACCGGGCTCAAATGGTAGATATCTTCGATCTCGTGCCTCAAGACAGTCCTCTGACTCGGGTGAGCAGCCGGTCCAGGCTCTCCTGGGACAGCCCGGCCTCGGGGAAGTCCAGGAGCGAGAACGGCTCCTCCTCGCGCCCGACCGGCGCCTGCCGGCCCGGCCGCAATGTCGGGCTCCAGCACGGCCAGGGGTGCGGGAGCTCCCCCGTAATCTCTCCTGTCGAGGGCGCGGGCCAGCGCCGCGATCGTCTGGTGCTCGAAGAGCTGCTCGGGGGTGAGCGCGATCCCGCGGCTCGCGGCCTGGGCCGCGAGCTGGATACCCACCACCGAGTCTCCTCCGAGGTCAAAGAAGTTGTCGTGGATGCCCACCTGCTCGAGGCCCAGCACGGTCTGCCAGACCCCGGCCAGGGCCGTCTCCAGGTCGGTGGTCGGCGCCGCGTAGTCGGTTCCCAGGTCCGGCCGCGAGAACCGGGGCGCCGTATCCTCGGGAGTTGCGCGCTGTGCCGCCTCGCGTCGGAGCGCGGCGATGGAAGCGGGCAGGTCGGTGGGAGAGACCGCGAGATGGGAGAAGCGGCCGCAGGCCAGCGCCCGCCGGAAGGCCTCGACGCCCTCGTCGGGCGCGATCCAGAGATGGATTCCGGCCGGCGTGCGGGCCTTTCCGCCGCCGGCTGCAAAGGCGCCGCCGGCCAGGCGTTTCATGGTGAACCGTTCGAGGTCCACCAGCACCCGGCCGTCCTCGCCGAGGAGCATCACATCGAAGCTCGGGGACTCGCCGTCCTCCGGCGCACGGCTGCGGACATGGGCGTGGAAGCGGCCCGGTAGCGGCTCCAGGATCCGGATTCGGCCGTAGGACTGCGGGAGCATGCTCCCCCCTCCCGTCAGGGCGCTGCCCGCAGCCGTGGCCATATCGAGCAGGGCGGGATGAAGGCCGAGGCCGTCGAGGTCACCCGCGTGCTCGGCCGGTAGCTCCAGGGTGACGAGAGTCTCGCCGGAGCCGAGTCTCGCCCGCCGGAAGCTCTGCCAACGGGGGCCCCAGGAGACCACTCCCGCCGCCACGGTGGAGATGTCGCCCTGGGAGTCCACCTCGCGCTCGCCGCAGCGGGCCGCGACGGCGGCCGGATCGTAACGGGCGGGGCTCGCGTCCTCCAGCCGCCGCAGCCACCCGTGCGCGTGCTCCTGCCAATCCGCTCCAGCGGCGGTGCGGCTCTCGATCCGGAAGGCCGTCTCTCCGCCAGCCGGCAGGAGGGTGGTCCGCACCTGCCGCGCATCTCCGTCGACCACCATCAGGGGGACGGTGAAGACGACGTCACGGATCTCGATCTGCCGCGCCCCCGATTCGCGGGCGAAGGCCGCCCGCGCCATCTCCAGCCAGGTGGTGCCGGGCACGGTCGGCGTACCGAGGACACGGTGCTCGGCCAGAACCCAGTGGCGGGCCGGCGAGAAGAGAGTCTCGTAGACCGCCCGGCCGCTGTCGTTCTCCGCACCCAGACGACGGTCGAGGAACGGGTGGAGCGGGGAATCCGGAGGCGCCGCCGCGGTGGGGACGGCGGACCGGGCCCCCGCGGCCACGGCCATGCCGACCTCCCTCCAGGCCCCCCATCCTAAGGAGACCGCCC
>DASWME010000071.1:0-10252 GCA_036399915.1 Thermoanaerobaculia bacterium | reverse complement strand
TCCTCTGATTCGCCATACGTCTCGCGCAGACGGGGGAAGCGCACCTGCTCGAACTCCCGCAGCAGGGAGAGCACCCCCTCCCGCGGCAGCGTGAGCTGCCGCTCGCGGTTCCAGATCCCGACGCCGCTGCCGAACACGGTGGCGTAACGGAACCCCTCGTCGGTCCGGCACTCGGCGTCGATCCGCAGATCGTCCCAGGCCTGCCGCGCCAGGGCCGCACGGAGAGCCCGTTCCAGGGCCTTGGCAGTGGCCGTTGTCACCCCCTCCTCCGGAGCGGCGGACGGATCCGCGCCGGTGGCAGGGCGCTTCGCCGGCGCGCAGCCTGGCAGTCCGAGCATCAGGGACACGGTGCAAAGAAAAAGAAGATGCAGAAAGCGCCGCTCGCTACGGTGGTTCATGACGAAAGCTTCATATCACACCCGATTCTGCCTGGGACGGAGATCACTTTGTCACGCAAACGCCTGCGCCGCGCACATAGTTTTGAGGGGAAGTTCCGGCACGTTCCAGCTTGTGAGCTCTCGGCCGGCATATCGTCTTGCCGCCCGTTTGGGGTTCTACCTTCTCAATGAAGGAAAGGAGAAGATGATGAGAACAAGGCTTCTCGCAACCGTGGTCCTGGTTGCGGCGTTCGGGTCCTCCGCGCTGCTGGCTGCGGACTGGCCGGCGCTCCGGCCCGAGGTGTCTGTAGCCGTCCGCCACGACGTCTCCCCGCCCTTCCGCAGCCTGCAATCGCTCAACAAGGCCGCCGTGGCACCGCGTCCCGACCGGGAGATCCAGAACAGGGTCCCCCTGGACCTCGCCCAGCGGTTCCACCCCACCGCCCCCACCCCGGATCCCGTGATCAGCGGTCCTGCCACGGATGCCACCCCCTCGCCGTCGCTCACCTTCGAAGGCCTGAGCGACGACGACAACGCGGCCGTCGTCGGCGGCCGGGTCGTGCCCCCCGACACTAACGGCGATGTCGGCCTGACCCGCTACGTCCAGACGATCAACCTCATCTTCGCGGTCTACGACAAGGCGACCGGCGCCCGGGTCTTCGGGCCGGTGCCGATCAAGAACCTGTGGGCCGGCTTCGGCGGCAAGTGCGAGACCGACAACGACGGCGATCCCACCGTCGTCTATGACGACGCAGCCGGTCGCTGGGTCATCAGCCAGTTCGCCATCGGCGGCGACGGCCACCAGTGCGTGGCGGTGTCGACGACCAGCGATCCGGCCGGCTCGTATTTCCGTTACGACTTCCTGGTCAGCCCCGGCCGCACCAACGACTACCCGAAGATGGGGGTCTGGCCGGACGGCTACTACGTCACCTACAACGAGTTCACCAGCAGCTTCCAGGGCGCGGTCGCGGTCGCCTTCGAGCGCGACAAGATGCTCCTCGGCCAGCCCGCCCAGATGGTCAAGTTCGGTCCCCTGACCTGCGGCACCGAGTGCTACTTCGGCCTGCAGCCCGCGCACTACGACGGCGGCACGGCGCCGCCGGCCGGCTCTCCCGCCCCCATCATCCAGGCCTGGGACGACGAGACCTGGGGCACCGGCGCCGGGGCGGACGGTTACCGCATGTTCAACTTCACCGTCAACTGGAACAGCCCGGGCAGCTCGACCCTGATCCAACTGCCGCAGGTCAACGCGCCCGAGTTCGACGCCGAGTTCTGCAACTTCAGCCGCGCCTGCATCCTCCAGCCCTCCCCCGGCGAACGGCTGGACGTCTTCGGCCAGGTCACCATGTACCGCGCCATGTACCGCAACTTCGGCACCCACGAGAGCCTGGTCGTCAGCCACTCGACCGACGTCACCGGCCGCAGCGTCGCCGGCGTGCGCTGGAGCGAGCTGCGCAACACCGGCGGCGGCTGGTTCCTCCACCAGACCGGGACCATCTCCCCCACCAGCGACAGCCGCTGGATGAGCAGCATCGCGATGGACAAGCAGGGCAACATCGCCGTGGGCTACAGCGTCTCGAGCCGGAACGTCAAGCCGTCCATCCGCTACGCCACCCGCTCGGCGGGCGATCCGCTCGGCACCATGGGCACCGAGGTCACCCTGCAGGCCGGCGCCGGCGTGCAGCAGAGCTCGAGCAACCGCTGGGGCGACTACTCCGCCCTGAGCGTCGATCCCTCGGACGGCTGCACCTTCTGGTACACCACCGAGTACTACGCCAACAACGGCAGCTTCGACTTCAAGACCCGCATCGGCAAGTTCACGCAGCCGGGCTGCAACTAGAACAGCGCCCCCTGGGGCGGCCGCATCGGCCGCCCCCTGCTTCCTTTTCCACCTTCCCCAGGACGAAGACTCCGGCTCCCCCGCTCCGGAAGCCGGAGCACGGCTCCCAGCCGGCGCAGGATCCGCGATCAACTTTGTCTCATTTCGCCCGGCTCGCGTACCCCTATTTATGAGGTCTGTCCCATGAGCTGGGACGTAACGTCAAGGTCGCGCTTCACAATTCACTGAGTCCAGCGATCGCCGATGGCCGGCGGTCGTGTCTCGTCCGAGGAGGACAAGGAGATCTGCATGAAGCGTCTGGTGTCGATCGCTCTATTGCTCCTGTTGGTGGTAGCGATTCCGGTGGGGGCCTCGACGTTCCTGAGGATGAGCCAGAAGGACCTGATCCGGGATTCGGCGGCGGTGGTGCAGGGCCGGGTCCTGCAGGTGAATTCCTTCTGGGAGAAGACCGGCCGGATCATCGTCACCGAGGCCCTGGTGCGGGTGGACGAGGCGGTCTACGGCGACGTTCCCTCGGTGGTCGTGGTGAGGACCTTCGGCGGTACCGTGGACGGCTTCACCGTGGAAGCCCACGGCTTCCCGAAGTTCCGCGTCAATGAACAGCTCCTCCTCTACCTCGAGCCCGAGCGGGACGGCGCCTCGCGCGTCACGGGCTACCAGCAGGGCCAGTTCCGGATCGTCCGCGACAAGGCGGGCGTCGCCTACGCCGTGCCGACCGAGGACGGCTCCCGCATCGTGACTCCGGACGGCCGTACGGCGGCGCCGGCCAAGGCCGTGCGTCTCGACGCGCTGAAGGAATCCATCCGCAACGAGGCCCGCCGCGCCGGCCGCGTGGTGCTCGAGAACTAACTTCTGGAGAGGAGACCTGAGACCATGAAGAGATACGTTTCGATCACCACCCTGACCGTCCTCGCCTGTTTGGTGGCCGGCAGTCTCTCCGCCTACGTGCTGCTGAGCCCGCGGCGGACCTGGGACAGCCCGCCGAACGTGATCGTCGACAACCGCGGCCAGTCCTCGATCGCCGACGGCGACTTCGGCCGCACCCGCACCCGCAATGCCATCGTCTCCAGCTCCGCTTGGAACGGCGCGGGCACCGGCACCCGCCTCACCGCCAGCGTCGGCTCGATCTCGAGCTTCCGCCTGGGCGACGGCATCCCAATGCTCAACTTCCGTGATCCCGTGGGAGCCTGCACCGGCAACTGCCTGGCGGCCACCTTCACCGGCTACTACACCCAGCGCAGCAACGGCACCTACCGCATCTACGACGCCGACATCGTCACCAACACCGCCTGGAACTGGGCTTCCCTCGGCGAGACCTGCTCCGGCACCGAGTTCTACATCGAGGGCGTGATGGTGCACGAGGTCGGCCACCTGCTGGGCCTCGGCCACACCAGCGTCGCCGGCGCCACGATGTACCCCTCCGTCAGCGCCTGCAACAACGGTCCCGCGACGATCGAGGCCGACGACCGCGCCGGGATCAACGACCTGTACTAGCGGACCTCACCCCTCTTCCTCTCGCCGGGGACCGACCGGTCCCCGGCCCTTTTTCTCCGGCGAGCGCACGGATGTTTCTCCCTCCTGGAGCGGACGGCGGCGTCCTTGGACCCGGAGGCCGCCGTCCTTCTTGAATTGTCAAAGAGCGCTGCCGCCGGCGGCGGTCATGCCCTGATGAGCCCTCCTGAGCCGCTGCAGCAGTCATTCCCTCTTCGGTATGCGTTAGTTTGACGGACATGAACGAACTTGTCAATAGCGAGTTGACGCAGAGTACGCGAATCGCTACTCTATGCGCACCGATACTTGGCAGGACCCGGACGGCCGGACCAGCGCGGAAACGGAACCCAGCGGGGCCGGACGGGGAAGACGCACCGTCGATGTCCCTCCTCGCGCCCAGTTCCGGCGCCTGTGAGGTCAGGGCCGGAAAGGGCCTCAGGAAAGGAGAAAGAACCATGTCGATGGAAACAGACATCAGACCGATGGAAGCTTCCTTCGCCACGACGTCGGCTTCTCTCGCGCAATGTCGCGGTATCTGGCGCGATGGAAGCTTACCTTGGGACGACGGAAGCTTACATCGCCACGATGTCGGCTTACCTCGCGACGATGTACCGGTATCTGTCCCGATGGAAGCTTACCTCGGGACAATGGAAGCTTCCCTCGGACCGACGGAAGCTTACATCGCCACGATGGAAGCTTCTCTCGTGACAATGTCCCGGTATCTGGCGCAATGGAAGCTTACTTCGCGACGACGGAAGCTTACATCGCCACGATGTCAGCTTACCTCGCGACGATGTACCAGTATCTGGCCCGACGGAAGCTTATCTCGCGACGACGGAAGCTTACATTGCCACGATGTCGGCTTATCTCGCGGCGATGTCCCGGTATCGGCGCGATGGAAGTGGACGGGCCCCCGTTGGCTGGCGATGACGGCTGGAGGGGCGGGACCGGACGCCCCTAGGCGTCGCCCGTCCACCCGAGGCCGCCTCCGCAGCACGAGTGGCGGCACGGAGCTCTTTGAAAACTGAATCCTGCCGGGGAGCGGCTGGCGACCGCTCCCCGGCTCCCGCCTATTGAATGCCAGGGGGCGGGCCGGCTGCTCCCTGGCTCCTTCCTACGCAAGACCTGCGGGGAACCAGGTAGAACCGGAGCGGTCCAGCCCCTGACGATCCGCGGCCAGACATTCGCCGGCACCGGAGGGCTCCCCTACGACTTCAGCCCCTCCGGCACGCCCTGGGGGAACCGCTCCTGGATGGCCGCCTGAATGTTGTTGATGCGGTTCGCCGGGTTCGGATGGGTGCTGAAGAACTCCGGCTGGCGGCCGCCGCCGGCGCTTGCCTCGAGGATCTTCATCACCTCGATCATGGAGCGGGGATCGTACCCGGCCTCGGAGATGAACCGCACGCCCAAGCGGTCGGACTCGAGCTCGTCCTGCCGGCCAAAGCGCATGTTCACGAGCTGGCCGATCAGCATGGCGACCGCCGCGTTGCGCCGGCTCGACGGATCGTTCGGGTCGTAGGTGGCGATCACGGCGGCGCCGGTCAGCCCCTGGGTGAGCTTCTGCTTGGCGATGTGCTCGGCGCCGTGGCGGGCCACGACGTGGCCGATCTCATGGCCGAGCACGCCGGCGAGCTGCGCTTCCGTCTGCAGCTTGCCCATGAGCCCGGCGGTGATGAAGACCTGCCCGCCCGGCAGGGCGAAGGCGTTGATCGTCTCCTCGTCGGCCAGTACGTGGCAGTCGTACTCGTAAGGCGTGTCCTTGGCGCTGGTTTTGGTGACCAGCTCATTGCAGATGCGGTCCACGAGTGCCTGCGCCTTCTGGTCCGGGTGCAGGCCGCCGAACTGCTGGGCCATCTCCGGCGCCGCCTGGAGCCCGAGGGCGACCTCCTGCTGCGGCGTGATGTCGACGTGCTGGACCTCGTCGGTCACCGGGTTGTAGCTGCGCGTTCCGTAATATCCGGCGATGGCGACCAGGGCCATGATGAAGGCGATGATCAGCCTGCCCTTGCCGAAACCGCCGCCTGAACGACGACGATAGTAGGGGTCCATCTTGAGCCTCCTCTCTCCAGTCCACGGCGGCCCGGCGGGGCCGCTTGCCCGCGAGGAGAGCAAGAAGCGTACCGGTGGGGGCTTGGCAGAAGGGAGCTACGGGTGGTCCAACCCCAGCTCCACCATCGCCGCTGCCACCTCGCGCAGCAACTCCTCGTCCCCCTCCTCCACGCCGAGGTCCGCCATCTCGACGGTCGTCTCGAGGACGAGGTCGCTCAGGACGTCGTCCTCCGGATAGGGGGTGAGAGGCGGGACGGCGCGGAAGGGCTTCGCTCCGGACTCAACGGTCGCGCGGAGGAAGTCGGCATAGCCCCGGGCGGAGCCGGCGAGAGAGTGGTGGGCCGCCATGTGCCGGCGGGCGTTCTCGCCCATGCGGCGGCGCAGGGGCTCGTCCGCGGCGAGGCGGCGGAGATAGGCGAGGAGCAGCTCCTCCTCGTTATCACCGAGGTCCACCTTGGCGCAGCCGTCGTCCGGGAGCTCGGCGAAGGCGCCGGTGTCGTTGACGATCAGCGGCTTGCCCAGGCCCAGCAGACGCACCACGGTGCCCGAGGTCTCGCCCGCCGTGGGGTGGCGCAGGTTCACCGCCACGTCGCACGCCTGCATGTAGAGAAGGAAGCGGTCGAGTTCCAGCCGGCCGGTGACGGTGACCCCTTCGCGCAGCTCGGGCGTGAAGACGCGGTCGAAGTCGAAGTGGGGCGAGACCTCGCCCACGATCAGCAGCCGCGCCTCCGGATGCTCCCGGCGCAGGCGGGCGAAGGCGCGCAGAAGCACCTCCGGGCGCTTGGCCGCGGTGAGGAAGCCGAAGGTGGCCACGGCGAATGTGCCCGGCTCGATCACCAGCGCGGCGCGCGCCTCCCCGGCGGAGGTCGCAGGCAGGGCGTCGAGGCTCAGATGATGGGGGACGACGGCGGTGCGGGCGAGAGGCCGGCTCGCCAGGACCCGGTCGCGCGTGAAGCGGTTGTGGACGATGACGCCGAGGCTCGCGTCCACCGTCCGCTCGAAGAGCGGATAGCTCCAGGGGTCGAGCGGCACGCCGGTCGCAAGGCACCGTCGGGCCATGGCCTCGCCGGTCCGCCCGTAGGCGTAGCGCATCTCGCGGACATAGGCCTCGGGGTCGCCGGCGAAGAGGGTGAGGTCCCGCACCAGATGATGGAGCACGAACTCGTGCAGCACCACGACCCCGGGGTGCTCCAGCAGGATGCGGTAGATCGCGGCGTGATAGTCGCGGTTGTTGCCGAGCTGGTAGAGGACCGTATCGAACCGCCCCTGCGCGAGCAGCCCCGGCAGCGCCTTACGGCCGTGGACCGGGAACCGGCCGGCGAGCCGCGGATCCGGCCGGAACCCCTCGTCGACGATCAGCTCGACCTCGCAGTGCTCTGCGAGGTGGGGCAGCAGCTCGGCGCTGTAATCGGCTATGCCGGACCGCATCGGCGGCAGCGGGCTGTACCAGGCGATGCGCACGGCGGGCAGGGTAGCATGGGCGACGTGCCATGAACGAGCGCCTGCTGATCTTCGATATCGACGGCACCCTCTGCGATACGAACGAGGTGGACGACGAGTGCTTCCTGGGCGCGGCCGGAGAGCTGCTGGGCCTCGCTCCCCAAAGCCTGGACTGGAGAGCCGCGCCGCACGTGACAGACGCGGGGATCGCCCGCTACCTCTGGGAGACGCACCGGGGGCGACCGCCGGGGGCGGCCGAGGTCGCCTCCTTCCTCGACCGGTTCGTGGCGGTCCTCGAAGGCGAGATCCGCCGGGCCCCGGCGCGGTTCAGCGCTGTCGCGGGCGCGGCGACCTTGATCGAACGTCTCGGGCCCGCGGGCTGGGACATGGCGATCGCGACCGGAGGGTGGGGACGGTCGGCGCGCCTCAAGCTGGCGGCCGCCGGCCTCCCCGACCGGTGCCTCCTGGCCTCGTCCGACGACTCCGCGGACCGCGTGGAGATCTTCCGTCTCGCGCATCGACGGGCCATGGAGGAACGGGGAGCCGGCTACCTGCGCACCGTCCTCGCCGGCGATGGCCTCTGGGACCTCCAGGTCGCGCAGGCGCTCGGCTGGCCGCTCATCGGCGTGGCGCGCGGCGAGAAGGCCGAGCTTCTCCGCCAGGGTGGCGCCGCGGTGGTGATCGAAGATTTCCGGGACGCGGAGCGGTTCCTGGAGATGCTCGACCTTCTCTAGATTCGCGCCCAGGGCCGGTTCCACCTGCGATCTTGCCGAGGGCTCCGAGCAGGGCTAGGATTCGAGCTACAGCCAGCCTGTGGTCTCGAAGGAGGAAACCATGGTAGGCAAAGGCAGACTGCTCCCTCTCTCCATCGTTGCTTTCGCCGCGCTTCTCTGGCCAGGCAGTCCAGCCCTGGCGCAGGGGGGTGAGATCACCGGCCACGTCGTGGACGGCCAGGGGCAATCCATGAAAGGGGTCGAGCTCACGCTGCTCCACGCGGGCGACAAGAGCCCCCGCAAGCAGACCTCCGATACGGACGGCAACTTCCGCTTCGACAGGCTCGCTTCCGGCGTCTACTCCGTATCGGCGGCCCTGGAGGGCTACTCTCCGGTCACCTGCCCGGGGTTCCGCCTCATCACCGGTCTGAGCCGGGGGTTTGCGATCCAGATGATGCCCGAAGGCGGGCAGTCAACCTGCAAGTTCCAGGAAGCCGGGACCGGGGGCTCCTGAGGAAGAGGGCAGGCAACCTACACCGCCATCCCTGTCAATTTCTCAATCACCCGATCCCACGTAACCTCCCGCACCTTCCGCTGCCCTGCCAGACCTAGCGACCGGGCCTTCTCCCGGTCCTTGTAGAGCGCGTCGATCCTGGCCCCGAGATCCCGCGGCGAATCGGGGGAGCAGACAAAGCCGTTGACCCCGTCTTCCACGAACTCCAGGACGCCTCCCGAATCCGCCGTCGTGATCACCGGCCTGGCGGACTTGAAGGCTTCGACGGTGACGTAGCCGTAGTCCTCGTCGTAGGGGGCGTAGAAGACTCCCAGGCAGTTGGCGTAATGCTCGACCACATCGCGGTCGTCCACCCAGCCGAGGATCTCGACCTTCTCCTGGAGCCCCAGGCGGGCGATCAGGTCTGCCAGGGCGCCGCGCTCGGGGCCGGTGCCGCCGATCTTGCAGCGCACCGGAGTCTCGGTGTGCTTCATGGCCCGGATCAGAAGGTCGAAGCGCTTGAGCGAGTCGAGGCGACCGAGAGAGAAGATGTAGTCCCCGAAATCGCCCGCATGGTAGAGGCAGTCAAGCCTGGGCGGCGGATAGAGCACCTCGGCCTCGACCTGGTTGTAGCGGCGGAGGCGGTCGGCCACATTGCCTGAGATGGTGAAGACCGCCCGCGCCTCGGAGAGGGTACGCCGGTCCATGGCGCGGATCATCTCCAGGACCTTGGCGTCGCGCGGCTGGCTCGCGGAGAAGTCGCTGTAGCGCGTGCCTTTGAGGTCGTACGCCTGGCGGAGCTGGTGGACGAGCCAGACGACCTTGTTCGGGTGCTTGACG
Source organism: Thermoanaerobaculia bacterium (assembly GCA_036399915.1). Taxonomy (GTDB): domain Bacteria; phylum Acidobacteriota; class Thermoanaerobaculia; order Multivoradales; family UBA5704; genus DATARR01. The sequence continues at coordinate 1,009 of DASWME010000071.1, read as the reverse complement.
AGGTAGGAGGGGAACCGCGTCGCGATGACGAGGTCGATCCGCTGGCCGGCCGCCTCGGTCAGGTTCACCAGCCGCCAGGCGAGAGCGCTCTTGAGCAGCTCGACCCGGGTGGGCCAGTGGAACGGCAGGGTGACGACGTCGACCTCGAACTCGCGCGCCAGAAGCTCGTCGCGCAGGGAGTCGACCAGCATCTCGGCGCCGCCGTAGGCAAAGGGGACCTTGGCGCCGGTGATGACGATCCGCGGCTTCACCCGCCGCTCCCGCCGGACCGGTCCTCCTCGCCGAGGCGCTGCTCCAGGGCTTCGAGGCGCGCCGAGACCTGCCGCAGCTCCCGCGCCGTCCGCTCCTGGGCCTCGACCAGGTCTTCGATGAGCCGCGACGCCGCCTGGTTGTAGGCGTTCTGCTGCTCGAGGACCGGGCGGAGGAACCACTTGAGGAACAGCTTGAAGAACCCCTTGCGCGAGAGGACGATCAGCTTCCCCAGGCTCGGCCGGTGGGAGAAGGGGATCGGCTCGCGGACGTACTCCCGTGCTTTGAGCTCCAGCAGACCGCCGCGGGTCTCCTCCGAGCCGGCGGCCAGGGTGGCCGCCTCGGCCCGCCGCTGCCGCACGCCGGAGCGGACCTTCTGCAGGACCTCGGCGACGCGGAGGTCGTCCTGCGGGGCGGGAGAGGTGGGGTCGGACATGTGGGACCGATACTAGAACACAGCCGGCCTTCAGTACCCCTTCCCCGTGAAATCGAGGAACACCCCCAGATCCCTCGCATCGCGGCTGCCGGGATCACGGCGGGCGGGCACGAGGCCGCCGGTGGTCTCCAGGGTGAAGCGGTAGAAGTAGTCGCGGCCGGACGGCGAGAAGAAGCCGAGATCGCGCGCCACCGGCTCGACAGCCAGCTCAACGGGAGTGCCTTCCCGCTTGCCCTCGGTGTCGAAGCGGACGCGCAGGCGGTCCGCGCCGCTGTCGAGGACCAGCTCGTTGGCCGCCGCGAGGGAGCGGACGGAGAAGGCGAG
>DASWME010000070.1:0-87707 GCA_036399915.1 Thermoanaerobaculia bacterium | reverse complement strand
GGCGGCCGGTGCGCGGGCGTTGCCATCCCCGGCACGAGGCCTTCCAGCCAGCTCCAGACGCGGGCCACGAAGGAGGCAGCGACCTCTCCTCCTCGCAGCCCCGCGGCCGGGGCCGGCGCCGGGAGCCCCAGGAGAAGAACGACCGCCATCAGCCCGATCGCGGCGAGAAAACGTCGGTTTCGCTGAAACATCGCATCCTCCTTTGGTCAACGGGGCGAGCCAGAGCCGCCATGGCCCGGACGCCCGCGAGCGCAACCTCCCTCAGGGATCTGTGCCTGGTATTCTAAACCAGAGTCGGATTTCTCCGTTGGGAAGCCGCGGAGTTCAACTCATCGGCTGGGGCCCGCTCCAGTGTCTCCACCGTGGGCGAGCTGGGCGATGACGGCCGTCAGCTCGCCGGGATCGACGGGCTTGCCGAGGTGGACCTGATAGCCGGCGTCGAGGGCGCGCCGGCGGTCCTCGGAGCTGGCGAGCGCCGTCACGGCCACGGCCGGCAGATCGCTGGGGCTCACGCCCTGCGAGCGGATGTCGCGGATGAGGTCGTAGCCGTCCTTTCCCGACATGCTGATGTCGCTCACCAGCACGTCGGGCTCGAAGCGCTGGAGGGCCGCCAGGGCTTCCTCCGCCGAGGCCGCCGCGGCCACCTCGGCGCCGCGCAGGCCGAGCAGCTCGGCCATCATCTCCAGGGAGTCGCGATCGTCGTCCACCGCCAGGACGCGCAGGCCCGCCAGGGGCGGCGCCTCGGAGCGGCGGCTGGAGGCGCCCCGGCCGGCGGCCGGATCGGGCCCCGGCAGGGCGAGGAGCGGCAGGCGCAAGGTGAAGATGGCGCCCGCACCTTCGCCGGGGCTCTCGGCCGCGACCCGGCCGCCGTGCAGGTCGACGATCTGGCGCACGATCGCCAGCCCGAGCCCCAACCCGCCCTGGCGATGGGTCGCGGAGTCGTCGGCCTGCCGGAAGGAGTCGAAGACGTGGGGCAGGAATTCCGGCGCGATCCCCTGGCCGGTGTCCCGGACGCGGACCTCGACCGCCTCGCCAGCCCGCTCGACGCCGATGTCGATCCAGCCGCCCCGCGGAGTGAACTTGACCGCGTTCGACAGCAGGTTGACGAAGACCTGCTGGAGGCGCGCGGTATCGCCCAGGACCGGTCCAGCCCCCGGCCCGAAGCGGCGGCCGATACGGATCCCCTTGGCTTCCGCCGAGGGCAGCACCGCCGCCAGCGCCGCTTCCATGACCTCGGCGGGGTCGAGCGGCCGCACCTCCAGGCGCAGCCGGCCGGAGGTGATGCGGGCGACGTCGAGCAGGTCGTCGATGAGCTGCGCCTGCGCCCGGGCATTGCGCTCGATGGCGCTGAGGCCCCGGGCCATGCCGCCCGGGTCGAGCCGGCCAGCCCGCAGCATCTCCGTCCAGCCGAGGATCGCGTTGAGCGGCGTGCGCAGCTCGTGGGAGAGGACGGCGAGGAAGCGGTCCTTCAGGCGGTTGGCTTCCTCCGCAGCCTCGCGGGCCGCCCGCGCCTCCTGGTAGTGGCGCTCCACCTCCTCCTTGGCGGTCCGGAGGTCCTGCTCCACCTGTCTGCGCTCGGTCAGGTCGACGGCGGAGACGGCCAGACCCTCCGCCGTGGGGTAGGCGCTGATCCGGAACCAGCGATGACTGATCAAGCTCTGCATCTCGAATTGGATGGGAACCCCCGTTTCCATGGCCCGGCGGTAGTTCTCCTCCACCCGGGTGCCGAGCAGCTCCGGATTGACGTCCCACAGGGAGCGGCCGATCATCTCCTCGGGCGGGATGCGCGGATAGCGCTCGGCGAAGCTCCGGCTGGCGTAGATGAAGCGCCAGTCGCAGTCCACGAAGAAGAAGGCATCCTCGATGCTCTCCAGGATGGCCGCGGTCCGCGCGTCGGTCTTGAGGCGGCGGCCGAACCAGCGCGCCAGGAAACCTGCGGGGTTCTTCATCGCGAGGTTGAGGGGCAGCAAATTCCGGACCCGAGATCCGGCCTCTGAGACCTTACCACGACCGGTTACAATCCCTCCATGCCCTATGGATGGGAAGGCGAGAAGGTCCGGCTGGTTCCCCTGGACAAGGCCAAGCACCTCGAAAACGCCCTGACCTGGATCAACGATCCCGAGATCACGGCCTGGACGCTCGTCGGCGACTGGCCGCTGACCCGCCTCAACGAGGAGGAGTTCTTCGACCGCGCCATGCGGGAGGCGCAGAACGAGCTCTCCTTCGCCGTCGAGACCCTGGAGGGCGAGCACATCGGCTTCTCGGGCCTGCACAGGATCGACTGGCGCAACGGCGTGGCCGCGACCGGCACGATCCTGGGCCGGCGCGACCTCTGGGGGCGGGGCTACGGCTCGGACGCCGCCCGCGTGCGTTCCCGCCACGCCTTCGAGGTGCTGGGCCTGCGCATCCTCCTCTCCGAGGTCATGGCGGAGAACGTCGGCTCCCTCCGCATGCTTCACAAGGCCGGCTACCGCGAGGCCGGGCGCATCCCCCGCCGCCTCTGGAAGCGCGGGGCGTACCGGGACGTGGTGCTGCTGGTGCTGGAGAGGGACTCAGCGCCGGGTTAGCCGCCTTCTGAAGCCCTCCACGAACGCCTCCACCTCGCCGATCCCCGCGAGCTTCGCCAGCGCGAGGTAGGTCAAGCCGTAAAGCCCCACCACCAGCACCGCCTCGACGATGGGATGGAGGGGAGGGAGCAGCCACCAGACCACCGCGCCCGGCCCGGCCGCCGCCAGGGCGACCAAGAGCATGCGGGCGTCGTCCCGCCAGGGGAGCTCGAACTCCGGCAGCCGCCGCCGGAGCGCCGACCGGAGCCGGGTGAGCTCCAGCCATGCCCCGGCCCCCGAGGCGAGCGCGAGGCCCACTGCGCCGAAGTAGAGCGGGTCCCCTGCCGCTCTTCCTCCGGCCAGGGCCGAGACTGGATAGCGGTCCAGGACCAGCATGAGCGGCAGGCCGAGCGCCGCCGAGACCAGCACTCGCAGGGCGGCGATCCGAGCCGGCACACGGGTCTCACCAAGGGCGTAGAACGTGTTCTGCAGCAGGCGGGACGAGGTCGTGGCGAGCAGGCCCAGGGTATAGCCGCACAGCACCAGGTAGACCAGCCAGTTGTCCCCGGCCTCGAAGCTGCCCCGCCGGAAGAGGGCGCCGACCAGGAGATGCCCGAACGCGAGATAGCCCACGAAGGTGGGGACGTTGAGAAAGGCCATCTGGGCGAGGGACCTGCGGACCCGCGGGACCAGCCGCCCGGCGGTCTCCCCGCTGCCGAGGCGCGCCAGCTCGGGCAGCTCCGACGCTGCGACCGACATCCCGAACAGGCTGATGGGAAGCATGTAGAGGATCTGGGCGAAGCCGAGGGCTGCGACGGCGCCGGCGGCCAGGAATCCGGCCAGGAAATAGTCCAGGTACCCGGCGAGCTGAACCACGCCGCGTCCGGCCAGCACCGGCCCGAAGGCGCGCAGCGCCTCCCGCACTCCCGGTGCCCGGATCGAAAGCGAGGGGCGCAACCCCCGCGTCAGCTTCAGGACCGCCGGCAACTGCACGAGGAATTGCAGCACGCCGCCGGCGAGGGCCCCCCAGCAGGCGGCGAAGAGGAGCCGGTTCAGGGTGGCGAGGGACGGGTCCGCTCCGGCACCCCAGCCGCCGGCCCAGACGAGGCCGGTGATGATCGCCGTGTTCCAGAGAACGGGAGCGAAGTAGGGGAGGAAGAAGCGGCGGTGGCTGTTGAGCACCCCCAGCGCCCAGGCCGCGAGGACCAGGAAGGTGGTCATGGGAAAGATGATGCGCACCGCGGCCACCGTCAGCTCGAAGCGGCTGACAGGCCCCTCGTCGCCCAGGAAGCCCATGGCCAGGACCGCCGTGATGGGCCGCGCGAGAAGCACGCCGAGCAGCGAGAGGCTGCCCGCCAGAGCGACGAGCAGCCCGAAGATCGCTCCGGCGAACCTCCTCGCCTCCTCGCGGCGCTCCCCGTGCAGCAGGCGCGAGTAGATGGGGATGAACGCCGCCGACAGCGTCCCCTCGCCGAGCAGGTTCTGGAGGAAGTTGGGGGCGCGCAGCGCCATGTTGAGGACGTCCACATGGGGCCCTACGCCGAAGTAGCGAGCGATCACCGAGTTGCGCAGGAGCCCGGCCAGACGAGAGGCGAGGATGCCGGCCGCGACGAGGACGGCGCCTCCTCGCGACCGCGGCTGCGGCTCCCCTGGTCCTGGCGGCTGCGCCTCCGGGGTCTCGGCGGGCTCGCTCACTGCGGCAGGTCGTTCCAGTTCAGCACGGCGTTGTAGACGAACCGGAAGTCCGAAAGGTTGAGGTAGCGGTGGAGCGGGTTGAAGGCGAAGAGGATCACCCGGCCCTTGCCCGTCGGCAGGTCGAGGATGGCGGGCTTGCCGTCGACCTGGTCCTCTCCACGCACGAAGCCCGAGAGCACCAGACGGTTGTCGTCCTTCGCGCCCTTCTCCTTCCCCTTGGCCGGCGCGGCGGGAGCGGCGTCGAGATCCTCCTCCTCGATCCCGGCGTCCTTCTTGTCCTCCTCCTCCTCGCCTTCCGGCTTCTTGGTGCCGAACTGCATCACGATCCGCGAGCGCTCGTACCGGGGCACGTCGTAGATCGGGCCGTTGCCGCGGAAGACGCTGGGCAGCTCCTCATAGCCGTAGACGATGGGGTGCTCCGGCCGCACGACCTTGGCGCGCAGCTCCGAGCCGGGGGTGTTGAAGCCGCCCGGCGGCACGCGGGAGACGCCGCGCACGAGCCCGCCCTGGACCGGCAGCGCGCCGGCGTTGCCGACGGCGATCAGCACTCCCCCGCCCGCGACGAACTTCTGGAGGTTGATCATCCCCTCGAAGCCCATGCCGCCGGTGATGTCCTCCGAGGCGTCGGGCACGCCATGACTGGGGAACTCCGGCGTCCTGGTGTAGGCGAGCGGCCCGAACTTGGAATCGATGCCGTGCACCAGGTCGGCGAAGTCGCCGCCGCCCGTCTCGGGGAAGAGGATCACGTCGAAACGCTCGGCGAGGCCGCCCCGCTTCAGGTCGTCGTCGTTGATCAGCGCGTAAGGGATTTTCCCGCGGTCGAGGGTGTAGCGCACCCAGCCGGCATCCTGGGTATCGATCCAGCTATGGAGCACGGCGAGGCGCGGCAGGTCCAAGAGATGCCGCTTCACGTCGGGCAGCGACGCCGCCGCCGTGAAGGAGAGCCCGGCGCGGCGCGCCACCTCCTCCACCGCCTCGCGCGGCGCCTGCACGATCCAGCTCCCGGCCGGATAGGAGGCGCCGCCGGCCGTGAAGGCCGACTCCGCCGCGTCCACCTGGTTCGTGCCCAGAAGCACGCGCGCTTCGAGCAGGGCCGTCTGGCCCGTGTCGCGCAGGAGGAACACCTCCCCGGCGCCGTCCACCCTGCCGGCAGGCGCCACGTCGGCGGTCACCGGCTCCATGGCGGCGTCGTAGATCTTCTTGTCCGCCACCTGCTCGCCCGCGACGCCGTAGAGCAGCGGCCAGGTCCAGGCCACGTCGTCGTACGGCGGGTTCGGCTCGTCGGCCGGGAACTTCTGCTCCTCCAGGAGGTTGACGGCGAGGTTGCGGTAGGGCTGGTCCATGCGGACCACGTAGGTCCCCGCCGGCCAGGCTTTGCTTCCCAGCTTGAGGTCCCCCGTGAGGCGGTGCACCTCGATACGCTGCTGGCGGAGCTGGTTGATCAGGTAGGCGAGGCGGGCCGGGTCGCGCTGCTCGGGCGGGAACGCCCAGGCGTAGGGGGCCTCGCGCCGTCCCTTCTCCAGGGAGCGGTTCCCCTTGGTCCAGAAGTTCTCCAGCAGCTCCTGCCGGTGGCGGGCCGCGTACTCCAGGGCGGCGAGCGCCCCGGCTTCCATGTAGTTGGTGTTGTTGCGCAGCGACCAGCGGAGCTTCTTCGGCGGCGGCAGCGGGCGGTACCACTGCACGTCGGTGACCGGCTTGCCGATGAACCGCGACCGCGAGAGGTCGCGCTCGAAAGTGCCGGCCGAGCCGTTGCCGTAGGTCTCGTAGAAGCGGCCCACCGAGTGGTGGGTGTTGGCCACCGAGTTGAGGTAGCCGGGCCACCAGCCGTCGAAGAAGCCGAAGGTCCAGACGCCCGGCAGGCCCTGGGCGGCCAGGGCCCCGGCCTCGTGGTAGCCGAGCTGCGTCCACTCGTTGATCGTCACCGGGTCGATGGCCCGGTTGTAGGGGCCGTAGCCGGTCATGATGTAGAGCAGGGGAACCGACTCGTGGAGGTCGTGCATCACCTGCGGGTGGAAGGCGTAGTAGGTCTCGTGGATGGCGCGGGTGAGCGCCTGGGTGACCTGCATGCCGTCCCGGTTGTTGTCGTGGAACACGTAATGCCCCCAGTAAGGGGGCGAATTGATCTCGGTCAGCTCCTCCCACGGCATCTTCCTGCCGCGCACGTGGCGGTAGTACCAGTCCACCTGGCGGTCGCGCCCGTCCGGCTCCGTCACCGGGGTGATGAGGACGATGGCGTTCCTGCGGATCTCGCGGATCTCGGACCGCTCCGAGACCGCCAGCCGGTAGGCCAGCTCCATGAGCATCTCGGGGCTGCCGACCTCGGTGGAGTGCAGGCCGCCGGTGAGCCAGTAGAGGACCTTCCCCTCGTCGGCCAGGCGCCGGGCTTCCTCGCGGGAGGTCCGCCGGGGATCGGCGAGACGGGCGGTGACCTCTTTGAAATGGTCGAGCTGCGCCAGGTTCTCGGGATCGGAGATCAGGGCGAGGATCATCTCCCGCCCCTCCTCGCTGGTGCCGATGACTTGGACCTGGACGCGGTCGCTCGCCTCGTCGAGACGGCGGAAGTAGCCGTGGATGTCCGCCACCCGCGACAGCTCGTCCGGCGCCCCCACGAGGTGGCCCAGGACCTCGGTGGGCGAAGGGGCCGTCTCCACATCGGGCACGTAGGCCACGGACTCCGGGAGGAACTCGGGAGCGGTCGTGTACTCCTTGATCTTCTCGACGCTCTCTGGCTCGGGGCGATCCGGGGCCCAGGAGCTGGCCTCGACGGGGGCTGGTGCCGGGACCGGCGGCTCCTGGGCGGCGATGGGCCAGGCGAGAGCGAGAAGGACGAGCAGGGCGTGCGGCAGCGGCTGGAGCGAGCGGATCTTCACACGGGATCTCCTCTGAGGCACGCTACCATAGCGATTCCTCCAGGGAGGGACAAGGAGGCGACGACCCCGGGCCGGGGGAGCTCCGGCGGCGTCGGGCACCCTGGGGCGGGCGGTTTGACCTGGAGGGCGGGCGGTTGGGCGTGTAGCGCGGGCGGTTTGACCTGCTCCCTGGGACGCAAACGGCGGCGGACGGGCGGTTGGTGGCGGTCCACCAACCGCCCGCGGTCGATCCTGGGCGGTTTGACCTGCAGGTCCAACCGCCCGCCCTGTCCCACGGGCGGTTGGACCTGTGGGTCAGAGCGTCCGCCCCAGAGGTCAAACCGCCCGCGAATCAGGTCCAACCGCCCGGGGAGCAGGGCAAACCACCCGACCTGCAGGTCAACAACCCTGTGGACCAGGTCGAACCGACCGTGCCGGCCCGGCGGAGGGGCATGGGCGAGGGCGAACCGTCCCCGATCCGGAGGCGACGTCTGCGGGCACCGCCCTTCCTTCTCTGCAGGACTCCTACCGCACCCGCGCCACCACCAGCGTCATGTCGTCCGCCTGCTCCTGGTCGCCCTTGAAGTTGGAGAGGTCGCCGAGGACGGCGTCCCGGATCCCTCGGGCGGTGCGGCTGCCGGCGGCGCGGGAGATGGCCCGCTGGAGGCGCGCCTCGCCGTACTCCTGGTCGTGGGCGTTGCGCGCTTCCACCAGACCGTCGGTGTAGAAGACCAGCAGGTCGCCCGGCGCGATGGGCCGCCGCACCGGCTCGTACCTGGCCTGCAGAGCCGTGCCGAGGGGCGGCGCTCCCTGGCCGACCTCGTCGAAGCGCCCGGAGCGCGGGTCGTAGTGGAGCACGGGAAGGTGGCCGGCGCTCACCACCGTCAAAGTGTCTTCCCGCCGGTCCAGCACGGCGCAGAGCAGGGTGACGTAGGTGCGCTTGTCCGTGGTCCGCTGGACCATGTGGTTGAGCCGCTCCAGCACCTCGACGGGCGAGGCGAGGTCCTCCTCCAGCAGATAGAGGCAGCTCCTCACCCCGGAGAGCAGCAGGCCGCTGGCCAGGCCATGGCCGGCCACATCGCCGATCACCAGGATCAGTTGCGAGTCGCTGGGCTGGAAGTACTCGTAGTAGTCGCCGCCGACCTCGGTGGCCGGCAGCGAGGCCGCGGCCAGGTCGAGCCAGTCCACTTCGGGAGCCCCCTGGGGGAGCATGCTGAGCTGGATCTTGCGCGCGTACTCGATCTCCTCACGCATCCGCAGCCGCTCCCGGTGCCGGGAGTGCTCCCGGCGCCAGCCGGCGAGGAACCGCTTGCGCTCGAACTGGCTCAACCCCACGGCCAGGGCCAAGCAGATCACGGAGATCACGGAAATGCCGATGAGGTTTCCCGGATCCGCCCCCGCCGGCGATCGGACCCCTATCCAGGTCAGGGGAAAGACCGCCGCCACCCAGAAGGAGGCGAACAGCATCAGATGCTCGTAGAACCGCAGCCGGAAGGTGAGCAGGAGGAAGGCCACCGGGAAGAACTCGCCCATCTCGCTGGGATCCTGGGCCGACGCGAACTTCAGCACCAGGATCTGGACGAACAGCCAGACGAGCAGGATCTGGCGGAAGTTGCGGGTGAAGACCTCCCGGTCGCGCAGCACGAAGAGGACTGCGCCCAAGAGGATGTCGACGATGTAGACGGCGAGCCCATAGCCATCGTGGCGGTCGACGGAGGCGCCGATCCCGCCCAGGCAGAGCAGCATCACCAGGACCAGGAACCACCGGAAGACGCGGTAATTCTTCGCGTCGAAGTGGCGCTGCAGGGCCAAAGGCTCGGGCAGCAGCACGAGCTCGTCGAAGGTGGGGGCTTTCATGGACGGGGCAGGACCTCGGAAGCCCAATGCTATCCTGCCCGGCCATGGAAGAGGATGCCCGCCGGCTCGCCGCCACCCTGGAGCGGGCGGGGAAAGGCCTGATTCTCGCGGTCACGGGAGCCGGCGTCAGCGCGCCGAGCGGGCTGCCTACCTTCCGCGGCAAGGACCCGGGGGCGCTCTGGAACCGGGACGTGACCGAGATGGGGACGCGCCACTTCTTCGAGCGCGACCCCGTCACCTGGTGGACCTGGTTCCTCGACCGCTTCGAGGGGCTGGACGCGGCCGAGCCCAATCCCGCCCACCTCGCGCTCGCCGCCCTGGAGCGCTGGCAGCTAGGCCGCGGGGGCGACTTTCTCCTGCTCACCCAGAACATCGACACCCTGCATGAGCGGGCGGGCTCGCGCCGGCTCGTGAAGTTGCACGGCACCTCGGACCGCCTCCGCTGCTCGCGCCCGGGCTGCCGGCTCGGGTCCCCCTCGGGCTCCCTGCCCCGCAGCGAGGCGGGGCTGGAGACCTTCCGGCACAATCCTGGCCGCGCCACCCTCCCCCGCTGCCCCGACTGCGGAGCCCTTCTCCGCGCCCATGTGCTGCTGTTCGATGAGTACTACGACGAGCATTCGGACTACGGCTTCGACCGGGTGGAGGACGCCGCCGAGCGGATGGCCCTTGTCCTCTTCGCCGGGACCTCCTTCTCGGTGGGGGTGACCGACTTCGTACTGCGGGCCGCTCTGGGCTGGCGGACGCCGGTGATCTCAATCGACCCGGCTGCGGCCCCGCCGTTTCCCGGAATCACCGGCCTGCGCGCGCCCGCTGAGGAGATCCTGCCCGCGGCCTGCCGGGAGCTGAGCATCGAGGTTTCAGAGAGTGTTTGGAAATCAGCTCCGAGGGGCGATCTGTAGTGGCTCGGGCCGGACGCATCCCAATCCCCGCGAGCCCCGTCAGGGGTGATCGACCGGCATTCCCGAAGCCTGTGAGGGAGGGGCTAGCTGCCGCTGGTACCGCCGGTGCCTCCAGGCGGCTCATCGGCGAGGGGCGCTTCGCCGGTCGCACCAGGGAACTGAGTATCGCCTCCGCCAATAACCCATGGCAAATCTAGCTCCTGAATCTGCACGACCTTCTCGCGGCTTGCTGTGTTCTTCTTCATGGCCTTGTCCTCCCAGGGTCTATTCTACTCCCCCTAGCTGGGCTCCGGGTAAAATCCCCCCAGGCGCGGCTAGAGGAGTAGAATAGGAGTCTCTTCGACAAGGAGTACCGAGCATGAAGAAGAACGTAGCAAGCCGCGAGAAGGTCGTGCAGATTCAGGAGCTAGATTTGCCATGGGTCATTGGCGGAGGCGAAATCCAGTTCCCAGGTGCGACTGACGAAGCGCCCCTTGTCGATCCGCCAATCGGCGGCGGCAGCACCGGCGGCAGCTAGCCCCTCTACCACCAACAGTGAGCCCCGGGGAGTAGAATAGGGTCGTGCGATTCCTAGACTGGATCTTTCGACCTGTTCCTCCGGCACCGCCTCTCCATCCCGGGCGGATCGGCTCCGAGCGTCTGGGAGACTCCGGAAGTACAGAACGAGGGGCCCCGCCGGTGGCACCCAACGGCGGCGGCTAGTCCCCCTACCACCAACAGTGAGCTAGGACACGACTAGCACACACCACCCTTGACTCGCCCGAGGGGGTCAGCCTTACAGCCAAAGAATGGCTCGAAGTCCCGCCTGCCAGCGGGAACTTCGCCCTGCCTGCTTCCTCCTTGTGAATCCACAAGCCATAGGGGCCAGTATAGCGAACGCCGCAATCTCTTGGGCCTGATCGGGGCCGGTCCCGAGAGGACCGGCACCCAAGTTACGTGTCTTCCCGCTGGAACCGCTGGAGGAGCGGTTCGGGATCTTCGGCGGGTTCGGCCCCTCCCCATCGCACCCAGAGGCGGGCCAACTCGGAAGCGAGAGAGCGGCACTGCGTGGCGGATCGGAGAGTTGCGAGGATGCGGCCTTCCGGAGTAGCGCGAGCGTATAGAAGTCGCTCATCCGGTCGTGTCCGGCGTCTGTTCCCCGGTAGTAGGCGAAGGGAAGGGAGACGGAGCCGCGCACAGGAAATGCATCCCCGTTGGGCAAGCGGACGGAGAAGACGGCCCACCGCCGCCAGCCCAAGGGTATCGGCTTCCCGGACCTGTGGACCGCCTCCAGGTGGCGATCCGCCGCGTCAGCGAGCCATGATCCGACCGAAGCATGCCCCTCCGAGGCCGAGAGGAAAACCGCCCGCGAGGAGGGCGTAGGGCCTCATGTCATCCGCAGAGCGGAGGGGGATCCGCCCGTTCCAGCGGCTCCCTGGTGCAATCCTCCTCAGGACCCTCCAGACGGGGAAACCGGACGGCTCCGCTCCGTCCGAGATCGGGGAGGAGGACGCGGGCCATACCCGAGGCAGGGTCAGGCCAGGGCGACCGCCTCGGGCATGGCGGGCGCTGGTGGCGCAGTGACGAACCGCTGGCTGCCGAGCAGGACGGTGGCCGCCCAGCGCCAGACCAGGGCCAGCAGGTTCAGCAGGTTGAGGGACAAAAAGAGCATTCCAATGCCGATTACCGAGCAGAGCCAGGCGGCGCCCCACGAATCCACCGTGAAGATCATGCCGTCGATCTCGAACACTCCAAACTCCCAGACGATGGGAGCGAGGATGAAGGCGGAGCTCGTCGCGAGCAGGGTCACGGTGGCGACGAAGCTCACGAGCCCAAGCGGGAACTTCAACAGCAGGAAGGCCATCCCCTTCCAGGTGACGGGGTTCGAGAAGAAGGCGCCTACCCTCTTCCAGAACCCCAATTCGGGGGCGGGCGGCGGCGCCATGGGCGGCACCTCGGCGTCCAGCGCCAGGATGGCGAACTGCCGCTCCAGAGCGGCGAGCCCCCAGCTCCCGGCGAACACCAGGGCCAGAATGGGGATCCCGATCCAGATGAGGGTCAGTCCCAGCCCGAGTGGCAGCCCCACGCTGAAGAAGACGAAGTAGAGCAGTCCCATCGGGAAGGCCAGCATCAGGTACAGCAGGTTCGTGTAGGTCCGCAAGCGGAACGGCGCCTTGACGAAGTTGACCAGGGCGTCGGGAACCGTCATCTCGTCCCTCATCTGTGGATCCATTGCATGCCTCCTCGGGAGGGACTACGGGGGATGGAGGGGACAGGTTTCAGGACAGCACCACCTCCCCCGCTGGCTCGCGGAGGTTGTACCGGGAGCTCATGACCCGCCCATAGGCGCCGGCGTTGGCGATCAGCAGCACCTCCCCCTCCTCGGTAGGGGGCAGGCGGCGGGAGCGGCCGAGGATGTCCCCGGTCTCACAGATGGGGCCGACCACATGGGCGATCCAGGTGGCGGGCTGGTCGAGCCGCGAGAGGTTGACGATCGGGTGGTAGGCGCCGTAGAGCGGAGGGCGGACCAGCGAGTTCATGCCCGTCTCCAGGCCCACGTAGGTCACCTCCCCCTTGCGCTTGACCTGCGTCACCCGGGCGAGGAGCACCCCGGCCATGGCCACCAGGAAGCGGCCGGGCTCCAGCCACAGCTCGAAGCGCGGGCTGGCCGCCTTGAAGCGTCGCAGCAGCTCTCCGAGGGTCGCGAGGTCCACAGGGACCTGCCCGGACCGCTCCGGCACGCCGAGGCCGCCTCCCAGATCGAGCACCCGCACATCAGGGAAGCGCCCGGCGGCGGCGGCCAGGAACAATGCCACCTCGCTCCAGGCTTCCGGCGTGCGGATGCCGCTGCCGGCGTGGGCGTGCAGCCCGACGACCCGGGCGCCGCAGGCGGCGAGGAGAGGCTGGATCTCCCCGAGCTGTTCCGGCGCCAGGCCGAACTTGGACTGCGCGCCGGCGGTGCGGACGTGGGAGTGGTGCCCCCGCCCCCGCCCGGGATCGAGCCGCAGGAAGACCTCGCGCCCACGGAAGACCTCCGGCCACTCGCGCAGCGGGTGGAGATTGTCGACCGTCACCCGGGTCCCCGTCTCGAAGCCGTGGACGTACTCCTCCCGAGGGGCGAAGTTGGGGGTGAACAGCAGCCGCGAGCCTGCGAGGCCGGGGAAGAGGGCCCGCACGTGATCCAGCTCGGCCGCCGAGACGCACTCGAAACCCAACCCGAGGTCGTGGAAGACCCGCAGCACGTCCGGATGGCAGTTGGCCTTGACGGAGTAGAACAGGCGGTCCACCGTGTCCAGCGAGCGCAGCGCCTCCACGGCCTGCCGCAGCGCTCCGGCGTCGTAGACGTAGACCGGCCCTCTCCGCTCAGCGAGGTCCAGCAGCTCGGCCCGCCGGGCGCGCCACCATTCAGGGGCCGGACGGTGCCCGTCCTCCCCCACCTCGCCGAACAGCTCGCTCCAGGTGGGGCCGAACACGTCGCTCTCCCCCTTCTGGCCGAACAGCAGGCCGTGGAGCTGCCGCACCAGGCGCTCGCTCTGGTCCTCGTCCACCACGAAAGTGAGGTTGAGGTCGTTCGACGCCTGGGTCATCAGGTGCACCTTCAGCTCTTCGAAGACCTCGAGCGCCGGCCCCAGCTCGTGGAGGATGGCGCGGATGCCGCGCCCGACGAGCGACAGGGAGGACGTGGGAGCGATGACGCGCGGATCGCAGAAGGCGGAGAGGTCCCGCTGGAGGCGGTCGATCACCGCCGGTTCCAGAGCGTTGGTCTGGGGGTCGAGGGTGACGGTGACGCTGGTCTCCGAGGTGGAGACCGAATCGACCGAGAGGCCGTGCCGGGCGAAGACGGCGAAGGCCCGAGCGAGGAAGCCCACCTCCTGCCACATGCCCACCGTCTCCATGGAGACCAGGGTGATCCCGCTGCGGGACGAGATCGCCTTGACCTGCGGCCCGCTCACCGGGCCGGACGCCGAGATCACCGTCCCGGGGACGTCCGGCCGGTCGGTCGAGAGCACGTGCAGCGGGATGCCGTAGGCGTGGAGCGGCGGGATCGACCGCGGGTGGAGCACCCTGGCTCCCATGCCGGCGATCTCCTGGGCTTCCTCGTAGTTGAGGGCGCGCAGCAGGCGGGCCGAGGGGATCAGCGCGGGGTTGGCCGTGAACAGGCCGGGCACGTCGGTCCAGATCTCGCACCGTACCGCGCCCAGAAGGGCGGCGAAGCAGGCCGCCGAAATGTCCGAGCCGCCGCGCCCGAGCAGGACCGTCTGCCCCTCCCGGTTGCGGGCGATGAACCCCTGGGTGACCACGAGAGCGCCGGGCAGCTCCGCCAGCCGGGCGATCAGCTCCGCGTCGCGCTCGAAGCCGCAGGTGGCCGCGAGGTAGGCCCGCGGGCCGTCGACGGTGGGATCCTCGCGCGCCACGAGCGACGCCCGGGCGTCGTGCCAGGCGGTCGCGATGCCGCGCGAAGCCAGGAACGCGGCGCCGAGCCGGGTGGACATCAGCTCGCCGAAGGCCATCACCCGCGCCTTCAGGCTCGGCGGGGCCTCGCGCAGCAGCGAGGCGGCGAGGGCCAGCCGCGACAGCTCCTCGAAGTCGGCCTCGAGCAGCTCCCCGGCGTCCAGCCCCAGGCCGGTCCCCAGCTCCAGGTGGCGCTCCCGGATGGCCGCCAGGGCTTCCTCGTGCCGCTCCTGGACGGCCAGACCCAGCAGCGCCTCCAGCCGGTTCGAGATCCCGGCGAGGGCCGAGCAGACGACGAGCGGCCGCAGCCCCTCCTCGATCCGCCGCTCGACGAGGCCGGCGATGGTCGCCCAGCGCTCCGGAGTGGAGACGCTGGTGCCGCCGAATTTGAGGACGACCCAGGGGGGCGTCACTACCCCTTCGCCGCCTGGATCGCCTCGGTCAGCGCCGGCAGCACCTCGTGGAGGTCGCCGACGATGCCGTAGTCGGCCACGGTGAAGATCGGCGCGCCGGGGTCCTTGTTGATCGCCACCACCACCGAGGAGCCCTTCATGCCCACCAGATGCTGGATGGCGCCCGAGATGCCGGCGGCGATGTAGAGCTTGGGCGCGACCGTCTGGCCCGAGGAGCCGATCTGGCGGTCGCGGGGGAGCCAGCCGTTGTCGATCACCGGCCGGCTGGCGCCGATCTCGGCTCCAAGCGCGCGGGCGAGGGCTTCGACTGGGGCCATCTTGTCCGCGCCACCGACGCCGCGCCCGACCGCCACGATGACGTCCGCCTTGGTGAGGTCCACCGTGTCGCCGCCCACCTCCTCGTAGCCGAGGACCTCGCGGTCCGGCTGGACGCTGGAGAGGTCCACGTCCAGCGGCTTGACCTCGGCCTCGCCGCGAGCGACGCCGTCCGCCGGGAAGGCGCCGGACTGGACGGAGACCAGCACCGTTCCCGCCCCCTTTACGCGCACTTTCGACTGCAGCTTGCCGCCCATCACCGGCCGCGTCCACACCAGGCCGCCGTCGCCGGCCTCGAAGCCGGTCACCTCCGGCAGCAGGCCGGCGCCCACCGACTGCGCCAGGCGGGCCATGTAGTCCACCGTCTGATAGGTGTGGGGGAAGACCACGAAGGCGGGGGCCGCAGCCTGAATGGCGGGAGCCAGCGCGCCGATGTACGCGCCCGGCGTGTAGGCGCGCAGGGCGTCGTGGTCCGCCACGTGGACGGCGGCGAGGTCGAGCTTGGCCACGTCCGCCGCAGCCAGGCCCACGCCCGCGCCGAGCAGCACGGCCTCGGCCTTGCCGCCGAAGCTCTGCGCCAGCTTCTGCGCCGCGCCGGCGGCTTCCCAGGAGATGCGCGGGAGCTGACCCTCGCGGTGTTGCAGGACGACCCAGACCCGGTCCGGCATCAGAGCACCCTCGCTTCCTTCTGCAGTTTCTCGACGAGCGCGGCCGCCGCGGCCTTGGCGTCCCCCTGCAGGATCTGGGCGCCCTTGCCCGACTCCGGGAAGCTCACCGAGACGATCTCCAGCCGCGAGCCCGCCTCCCCCACCTGCGCGGCGTCGAGCCCCAGGTCGGCCAGCGTCACCGCGGCGACCTCCTTCTTCTTGGCCGCCATGATCCCTTTGAGCGAGGCGTAGCGCGGGTGGTTCAAACCCGCCTGGATCTCCAGCACGGCCGGCAGGCGCACGCGCGAGACCTCGTTGACGCCGCTCTCCATCTCCCGGGTCACCCTGGCCGTCCCGTTGCCCTCCTCCAGCTCGACTCCCATGACCAGCCAGACGTGGGGCCAGCCGAGGTGGCCGGCGATCACCGAGCCGGTGCCGCCATAGCCCACATCGTCCGACTGCGAGCCGGTGAGCACCAGGTCGAACGAGTCGCGGGCGAGAGCCGCCGCGAGCGCCCGGCCGGTCGCCAGGGCGTCGCCGCGAAGGAAGGCCGGGTCCGACAGGTGGACGGCCCGCGCCGCCCCCACCGCCAGCGCTTTGCGCAGCGCCTCCTTGACCCGCTCCGGCCCGAGGCTGAAGACGACCACCTCGCCGCCGGTCTTCTCGGTGATGCGGAGCCCTTCCTCCAGAGCGTACTCGTCGCTCTCGTTGATGATGAACGGCAGGTCCTCCTCGTCCACCCACCGGCCGTCGCGGCTGACGCGCAGCCGCGCCTCGGTGTTGGGCACCTGCTTGATGCAGACGGCGATCTTCATGGGCTCTCCCTCGTTGCCAGCCTACACCGGCTGCGCCCGGCCATTGAGCAGCCGGCGCAGCAGCGGCGGAGCCGGGTTGAAGGCCCACACGCGGTCGTCGAACCGCAGGGTGGGCACGACGCGCCGGCCGCCGCTCCTCTTCAGCACCAGGGCCTCGGCGTCGAGGTCGCGGTCGATGTCCACCTCGTCGAACCGGGTCTCGGCCTCCTCCAGCACCCGCTTGGCCCGCCGGCAGTCGGAACACCAGGCGGAGCTGTAGACGACCACGTTGGAGGAGCGGATGCCGGCGCCGGCCGCGAGCTTCGCCGTCTCCTCCGGGTCGAGGCGCACACCGAGGACGCGGACCTTGCCGTCCGGCTCGGTGAGCAGGACCGCCGGCAGGTCCGACTCCGGCGATAGGCCCAGCCGCGCCAGCAGGCCCGCGGCGGCCGGCTCGGCGGCGAGGTCGACGTGGTGCCCGCACTCGGCGGGCGGCCGGGCGTGGCGCGTTGAATCGTAGTAGACGTGACAATCCAGGAATTGGCTCATAGGGTCGGTCCAGGCACCCGCACGGCGGCGCCGTTGACGGCCGCGGCGGCGGGGGTCGTGAGGAAGTGGATGAGCAAGGCGACGTCCTCGGTCCTTGCCCATTTCGTGGGATCGGCGTCCGGCATCGACGCCCGGTTGGCAGGAGTGTCCATGGTGCCGGGGAGCACGGCGTTGGCGCGGCCGCCGAACGGCGCCATCTCGCGCGCCAGCGACTCGACCATGCGCAGCACCCCGGCCTTGGCGGCGGCGTACCCGCCCACTCCCGCCTCGCCCAGCAGGGCCGCCGGAGCGGAGACGGCGACCACCGCGCCGCCGCCCGCCCGCTCGAACCGGCGGGCGCACTCCCGGAAGACGCGGAAGGTGGTCTCGAGGTTGAGCTTCACGAGGTAGTTCCAGTCGGCGTCCGAGAGGTCGGCGAACCGCGCCCAGCGGAACCCGCCCACCAGGTGGACCACCGCCCGGGGGACTCCCGAGGCGGTCTCCACCTCGTCGAACAGCCGCTCGACCTCGGAGGTCGCGGCCAGGTCCACCCGCCGGACCGACAGCGTGTCCGACGGGGCCAGGGAGGTCAGCTCGGCCAAGGCCCCCTCGTTGGCGTCCACGGCGAGCACGCGGTCCCCGGCGTCGAGGAAGCGCTCCACCACGCTTCGCCCCAGGGCGCCCGCGGCGCCGGTGATGAGGACTCGGCCGCTCATGCTCTCTCCAGGGTTGGGTACGGCAAGGCACACCCGCCACAGCCCTATGGGTGCCGTAGCAGGGCGGGAGTGAGACTACCACGAGTGGGGCTTTGATTCTCCCGCAGGATGAAGTATCCTAAAAGCATGCCTACGACGCGCAAGAGAGAGATCCGCAGAATCCTCGACCCGATCAGGCCAGGCCTCCTGCGTATCGAGGACATTCGTGCCGCGGTCCGAGCAGTGGCGGCCGAGGAAGCGGCTGCCGGCAAGGTGCCGAAAGCCAAGTATGGAAGGGGTGAGGCCCAGGAAGAATCCTATGAGTGCCGTGGCAGGGCGGGTTGACTCTCTGGCATGCAAAAACGTAATCTAGGATTATGGAACCTGTTATCCTCTCCCCACTCAAGCGCGGGTCCCGGACTCCTGAGGAATTTCGAGAGGCGGTAAGGGCGGTGCTCTACGAAGACGATGGTAGACCAACCGGGTCAGCAAGCACTGGCTGCACTTCGCCCGATCCCAACCAAACGCCTCCACCTACTGGGGAGGGGGACGATTCCGGTGACGATTCCGGTAAGGACTCCCAGTAGGCTAATCGGGGGAGTTCAGCCTCCAGCCTTGGTGTGATTCCCTAATCTGCCTCAGAGTTATGTGTCCAGTCATTACCGATAATGACGACCTCCTATTATCAACACGTCTTCGTCAACTGCCCCTTCGACTCCACTTACAAGGAACTCTTCGAGGCCATCCTCTTCGCAGTCTCCGCTTGTGGGTTTCGCCCACGGTGCGCTCTGGAGATCGATGACGGAAGCCAGATCAGAATAGAGAAGATCTTCAACATCATCTCCGATTGCAAGTTCGGGATTCACGATATCTCCGTCACGGAGTTGGACGCGAAAAACTGCCTGCCCAGATTCAACATGCCTCTGGAACTCGGGATGTTTCTGGGGGCGAAGCGATATGGACAAGACCAACAGAAGGAGAAAGTCTGCCTCATTCTTGACCGTGAGAGCTATCGATACCAGAAGTTTATTTCGGATATTTCCGGACAGGATATCCGAGCTCATGAGGGTAACCCCAAAGCGGCTATCGTCATCGTGCGAAACTGGCTTCGCAACGCGTCGCCTTCTATCAGCATGCCTGGAGGTGAGGCCCTTGTGAGCCGCTACGAAGCATTTCGCAAAAAGCTCCCAGCGATGTGCAAGAAGCTCAGCTTGTCAGAGCGTGAACTGACCTTCATCGACTACACCTGGCTCATCTCAGAATGGCACAAAGAGGTTAAGGCGATCTGACTGGCGGCTTGAAGCCGCCGGTGCTCTCCGTCAGATCCTTGTGGACCGCCAGCGTTGGGCAAACCGCCCCGCCAGTCTACAATCTCCCCCCTATGTCTGCCTTCCGCCGTCTCTTTCCGCCCGAACCCGCTGTTTCCCCGGGCGAGACCCGGAAGCAGCGGTGGCGCCGCAAGCGGCGCACCTATGTGCTGCGGTGGTTCGACCGGACCATCCTCTCCCTCTATCGCCTGATCTCCTGGCTCGACCGCCGGGCTCCCCTCGAGAGGCGGTACTTCCGGGTGGCGATCTTCGGGTCGAGCCGCATCCAGCCCGAGGACAAGACCTACGTCCAGGTGCGCGAGCTCGCCAAGCAACTGTCCTACATGGGGTGCGACATCGTCACCGGCGGCGGCCCGGGCCTGATGCGGGCGGCCAACGAGGGAGCCCGCGCCGGCGCCTATCACTACAAGACCCGCTCCTTCGGCCTCACCATCCTCCTCCCCCTGGAGGAGCAGCCCAACCCGTTCCTCGATGAGGTGGCCCAGCACTCGACCTTCTTCTCGCGGCTTCACCAGTTCATCCGCCTCTCCCACGCCTACATCGTCATGGACGGCGGCATCGGGACGACGCTGGAAGCCATGATGGTCTGGCAGCTCCTCCAGGTGGGCATGCTCCGCAACCGCCCGCTCATCTTCGTGGGCCCTATGTGGCGGGGCCTGCGGAGCTGGGTCGAGCGCGAGATCGTCGATCGGGGGCTGGCCTCGCCACCCGACCTGAAGGTGGCCTTCTGGGTAGACACCGTGGATGACGCCGTGGAGGTGGTCACCCGGCATCTGGAAGACTTCCTGCGCCGCCACAAGGTGATCCTGCCGCCGGCCATCGAGGAGCCCCCCGCGCCGGAGCTGGCGACGGCGGCCACCCGGGACCCGGAGAGGGCGAAGTAATCTCCGCACGAGCTTTGCCAGCGCGGCGGGGCCATGGTACGTTGGCCCGCCGACGCACGTATACCTAGGGAGCGCGCATGTTCATGATGGCTTTGATGTTCCTCCAGCTCGGCGGCTCGAACGGGCAGGAGCTGTTCCGCACCTTCCTGCGGGGCGGACCGATGGGCAAGTTCGTCTTCGCCCTGCTGGCCTTCTTCTCGCTGATCTCTTGGGCCATCATCCTGGGCAAGCTGGTGCAGTTCCATCGCGCCCACCAGCAGAGCGAGAATTTCATGGAAGCTTTCCACCGCAGCCAGCGCTTCAGCGAGGTCAACGCCCAGGCGGGCAAGCTCTCCTCCTCACCGCTGGTGGGGATCTTCCAGGCCGGCTACGCCGAGATCGACAGCCAGATCAAGAACGCCGCGGAGCCGGAGCGGTCGGGCGAGAAACGGGCCTACCGCATCACCTCGCTGCCCTCGCTCCAGCGCACCCTCGCCCGGGCGGCCAACGTCGAGATGCTGTCGGTCACCCGCTGGCTGGGCTTCCTCGCCACCACCGCCGCCGCGACGCCGTTCATCGGCCTGTTCGGCACGGTGTGGGGCATCATGAGGGCTTTCAACGACATCGGCCTCCAGGGCTCGACGTCGATCGTGGCGGTGGCCCCCGGCATCGCCGAGTCCCTGATCAACACGGCGGCCGGCCTGGCCGCGGCCATCCCGGCGCTGATCGCCTACAACTACTTCTCCCACCACGTCCGCCGGCTGCGGCTGCGGATGGAGGATTTCACCCTGGAGTTCCTCAACCTGGCGGAGCGAAACTTCACCTGAGGGTGGACCGTCTAACCCAGAGGGGAGCAGAATGGCTTTCAGCTTCGGCAATGGCGACGAGGATCCGGTCCTGGCGGACATCAACGTCACGCCGCTGGTGGACGTGATGCTGGTGCTGCTCATCATCTTCATGATCGCGGCGCCCATGCTCCACCAGGGGGTCGAGGTGGCCCTGCCGAGGGCCAACGCGGAGAACCTCCCTTTAAGGGTGCAGGACCCGCTGGTGGTCTCGATCGACCGCAACGGCCGGGTCTACGTGCGCGAGACCGCGGTCGAGACCGACGAGCTGGTCTCCCGCGTCAAGGCCCAGTTCTCTTCGCGAGGGGATGACACCGTGTTCCTCAAGGGGGACCGCGACGTGCCCTACGGCAAGGTCATCGAGGTGCTGGACGTCCTCCACCAGGGAGGCATCGTGCACGTGGGCATGGTGACGGAACGCCAGACCGTGAGGAGAGGACGCGGCACGTGAGCCTGGCGGTCGATCGCGTGCTCGAGCGGCGCTCGCGGGCCAGTCGCCGGCCGGAAGCCGTCAGCTTGGCCGCCGCCGCGCTGCTGCACGGGGCGGCCGTCGCGCTCGTCCTGCTGCTGCCGCGGCTCACCCCGCCTCCCCCGCCGCTGTCGTTCGTGCCGGTGCAGATCATCCCGGCCCAGGCACTCGGCGTGCGCCGGCCGGCGAGCCGCCCCAGGGCCGAAAAACCCCCGGCGCCGGAGCCCCCCGCGCCGGCGCCCGAGCCTGAAAAGCCCGCCCCCGAGCCGGAGGACGCGCCCGTCCTGCCGCCCGAGAAGCCGGAGAAGAAGCCCGAGAAGCCGACGCCCGCGAGCTCCGAGGAGCCGCGCAAGCCCGAGGCGAAGACCCCGGAGAAGCCAGGGCCGAAACCGCCGGCCAGCGGCGGCGCGGGCACCGACCCGGCCGGCACCGCTCCCCAGGGGACTCCCGACGGCGAGGCCGGCCGCCGCGGCGCGCCTACCGGCAATCCGCTCGGCACCTCGGCCTTCGGCTCGGCCATCGCCGGGCTGGACAACCCGGACTTCCGGTTCGGCTACTACCTCGACCAGCTCCTCTCGGCCATCGACTCCAAGTGGGTCCGGCCCCCCCTGGGCGAGGGCGTCGAGGCGATCATCTCCTTCCGCATCCAGCGCGACGGCAGCCTGGCCGACCTCCAGGTGGCCAAGTCCTCGGGCTACAATTCCTTCGACCTCGCGGCGCTGCGCGCGGTCCAGAACGCGTCCCCCTTCCCGCCCCTGCCGAGGGCGTACCGTCACGACTCCCTGGGAGTCAACCTGATCGTCCGCTGAGAGCTGATCATCCGTGAGGTGCCATGAGATCGAGAAACGTCCTGACCGTCCTGTCGTGCCTGCTCCTGCTCGCCCTGGTGCTGGCCGCCCAGCAGCCGCCGGCCCCGGCCGCGCCACCCCCGCAGGACCCGCAGCAGCCGGGCAACGTGACCCTGATCCTGGGTCAGCCGGGGCCATCCCGGAAGATCAAGCTCGCCATCCCCGCCTTCCGCGGCCCCGGCCAGCTCACGGGCGAGGCCGGCCGGTCGGGGCGGGGGCTCGAGGAGACGGTGCGGCGCGACCTGGAGCTGTCCGGCTACTTCGAGATCCAGGGGCCGGACGTGCTCTCCGGCCTGCCCTTGAGCGGCAACGTGCAGCAGGACTTAGCGACCTACCGCTCCACCGGCAACGAGATCCTGATCCTCGGCGACGTGCGCGCCGAGGGGGACCGCATCGTCTTCGAGGGCCGGGTGCTCGAGCTCGGCAGCGGCCAGGCGGTGCTCGCCAAGCGCTACCGGGGCCCCTTCGCCGTCGGCCGCCGCATCGCCCACACCTTCGCCGACGAGGTGATCCGCTTCCTGGTGGGCAAGCCCGGTATCGCGCTCTCGGAAATCGCCTTCACCTCGGACCGCACCGGCAACAAAGAGATCTTCGTCATGGACTACGACGGGGCGGACCAGCGGCGCGTCACCGGCCACCGCTCCACCTCGATGTCGCCAGCGTGGAGCCCCAACGGCGGCGCCCTGGCCTACACCTCGTTCTTCACCGGCCCGCCGGGGATCTACCTGGCGGACCTCGCGAGCGGCAGGAAGCGCCCGATCGTCACCTCGGGCTCGCTCAACAGCAGTCCGAGCTTCTCGCCGGACGGCCGCCGCGTCGCCTTCGCACGGTCGCTCGAGGGGAACGTGGAGATCTTCACCGCCGGCCTCGACGGCGGCGGCCTGCGGCGGCTGACCAACTCCAACGCCATCGACACCAACCCGGCCTGGAGCAAGGGGGGCGAGATCGCCTTCACCTCCAGCCGGGCGGGGAACCCGCACCTCTACCTCATGGACGCCGAGGGGGCCAACCAGCGGCGGCTGACCTTCGACGGCACCTACAACGACGGCGCCGCCTGGAGCCCCGAGGGGGACCTGATCGCCTACACCAGCCGGCGGGACGGCCAGTTCCAGATCGCGGTGACCAACGTGGTGACCCTGGCGACGCAGGTGCTGACCTCCGGCCCGGGCGAGAACGAGTCGCCGACCTTCTCGCCCGACGGCCGCAAGATCGCCTTCACCTCCCGGCGGGGCGGCAGCAAGCAGATCTACGTCATGGACCTGGACGGCTCCAACCTGCGCCAGCTCACCAGCGAGGGGAGCAACGACCTCGCCGACTGGTCGCGGAGCGTGCCGCAACAGTAGCCGCGCCGCGCCTGGGTTTGATACAGTTGGGTACCGACGCTGCAGGAGCCGTATCGACGGGTTTTCTGAACGAGGAGAAACCATGAACCGAAAGTGGATGATATGGATCGCGGTGCCGCTTCTGTTGACATTCCTGTACGGCTGTCCCAAGAAGAAGCCGGCGACCACGCCCGCGGACCTCAACGTGGACACCACGACCGTGCCGGCGCCGGCGACGACGACCCCCGCTCCGACCCAGGAGGTGGAGCAGCCGGCGGCCCCTGAGGTGACCGACACGGGGGAGAGGAACCCGTTGGAGTCGAGCGATCTGGCGGAGGTCAACGACGAGCTGCGGCGGCGCGGCTTCAGCCCGGACGTCTACTTCGACTACGACGAAAGCACGCTGACCGACGACACCCGGGACAAGCTCTCGCGCAACGCCGACCTGCTGAAGAGCAATCCGCAGTTCTCGATCACCATCGAGGGGCATGCCGACTCGCGCGGCACCAACGAGTACAACCTCGCCCTCGGCGAGCGCCGGGCCAGCGCGGTCAGGGAGTACATGACCTCGCTGGGGGTCGCGGGCGACCGCCTGCGCACCATCTCCTACGGCGAGGAGCGGCCCGTCTGCACCCAGGAGGAGGAGAGCTGCTGGTCGCAGAACCGCCGCGCCCATATGATCGTCACCGGCAGGTCCAACGTCGGCTGATATGAAGCTGCACCGTCTCGTCCCTCTCGCCGGCTGCCTCGCGGCCGCGCTCGCGGTCGCGGGGTGCGTCTCGACGCAGGACATCGAGAACCTGCAGGCGCAGCTCTCGGACATCCAGCGCCAGCTGCTCCAGCTCCAGAAGGAGGCCCCCAGCAAGCAGGAGGTGGCAAACCTCGAGAGCAACGTCGGCCAGCAGATGCAGGGCCTGCTCAAGACCGAGGCCGACATGCAGGTCAAGCTCCAGGACCTCTCGAGCCAGATCGAGGCCCTGCAGGCGAAGCTGGAGGACACCAATTACCGCCTCTCCCAGCTCTCTCAGCAGATCGCCGCCACCAACCAGGAGCTGAAGGCCTTCCGGGCCGAGCAGGCGGCTCCCGCCCCGGCTCCCGACGCCGCGCCGCAGCAGCCACCGCCGTCCTCCCCGCCGGGAGCCGGCGCCGACCCCAAGAGCCTCTACGACGCCGCCTACAACGACTACCTGAGGGGCAACTACGACCTCGCCCTGCGGGAGTTCGAGGAGTACCTGGCCAACTTCCCGAACACCGACCTCTCGGACAACGCCACCTACTGGATCGGCGAGTCCTTCTACCGGCAGCGGCGCTTCCGGCAGGCCATCGACCAGTTCGACGCCGTGCTGAGCCGCTACCCGCGCAGCGACAAGGTGCCGAGCGCCCTGCTCAAGAAGGGGTACTCCCACCTGGAGCTCGGCGAGCGCTCCCAGGGGGTCGTCCAGCTCCAGCACGTCATCCGCCAGTACCCCACCAGCGACGAGGCCAAGCTCGCCCGGCAGCGGCTGCGCGAGATCGGGGTTGACGCCGGGTAGGCCCGGATGCTATAAAGTTCCGTCGCACTTCGGTGCGACTTCGTTTTTCACGGGATTTCTCTCCCCTTCGACAACCGGAACGAGCGAGAGCAACGAAGGATCATGGCGAATACCAAGTCGGCTGAGAAGCGGAACCGTCAGAACGTCAAGCAGCGGGAGCGGAACCGGGCGCACCGCTCGCGCCTGCGCACCGCCGTCAAGCGCCTGCGCACGGCGCTGGCCAGCGGCGATGCGGCCAGGGCGAACGAGCTGCTGCCGGAGACCCTGAGCGTCATCGACAAGACCGCTCAGAAGAAGGTCATCCACGCGAACACCGCCTCGCGCTACAAGGCCCGCCTCGCGAAGCAGGTCGCCGCGCTCGGCCAGTAGGGAGATCTGATACGCTCCACGGCGCCCCCCCGGAGGCGCCTTGCCGTGGATACTCCTCCCCTCCTCCTCCACGTGATCCCCGCCGAGGGTGCGCCGTTCGACCATCCTTTCCGGGCCAGCTCCCTGGTCGTCGGCCGGGCGCTGGACGCCGACCTCACGCTGTCGGATCCCTTCCTCTCCCGCCGGCACTCGCGGTTCTTCCGGGCGGATTCCGGCCTGTTCGTCGAGGACCTCGGGTCCAGGAACGGGACACTGGTGAACGGACAGTTGATCCAGGGACCGACGCCGGTCCGGCCGGGGGATGTCGTCAAGATCTCCAACAGCGTGATCCAGGTCCACGACGGCGCGCCCGTCCCCGCGGCGGGGCCCGAGAAGGACTTTCCGGAGGACGGCACGATCTTTCACCGTGCTGCGGAGCTGCTCGATCGCCAGAGCTCGCCGGCGACGGCCAGCGGGGGAGACCTGCTGCGCTACGCCGAGCGGCTCAAGCTCCTCAACGAAGTCCACCAGGCCCTCGGCCGCTCGCTCACCCTGGAGGAGCTGCTGGAGCTGATCCTCGACCGGACCTTCGCTCACCTGCGGCCCGACCGGGGCGCCATCCTGCTCAAGGGCAAGGACGGCGACTATCGGCCGGCCGCGACGCGGTCCACGCGGGGCGACGCGGACGGGCTGACGTTCTCCCGCAGCCTGGTGCGCGAGGTCGTCGAGAAGGGCATGGCGGCGATCGTGTTCGACGTCCAGGCGGACGAGCGGTTCGCCGCCGCCGAGAGCATGCTCATCTCCGGTATCCGCAGCCTGATCGCGGCGCCTCTCCTCGATCCGGAGGGGACGCTCGGGCTGATCGTTCTCGAGTCCCGGGCCGGCGTGCGCCAGTTCTCGGAGGAGGACCTGGAGCTGCTCGTCTCCCTCGCCTCGGCGGCGGCCCTGCACCTGCGCAACCTTGCCCTCGCCATGGACGCCGCCGAGCGGCGCCGCCTGGAGGAGGAGCTGGCGCTCGCGCGGCGCATCCAGGTGGCCCTCCTCCCCAACCGGCTGCCGGAACTTCCAGGATGGGAGCTGCACGGCGGCAACATCCCCTCCCGCGGCGTCTCGGGCGACTACTACGAGGTCATCGAACGGGATAGCGGCCGGGAGTGCGTGCTCATGGTGGCGGACGTGGCCGGCAAGGGGATGGCGGCGTCCCTGCTGACCGTCTCGCTCCAGGCCCTGGCGACCGGTCCCATCGAGGACGGCCTGCCTCCGGACGAGATCTGCGCCCGCCTCTCCCGGCTGCTCTACCGCCGCACGCCGCCCGAGAAGTACGCCACGGCGTTCCTCGGCGTGCTGGAGACGGCGACCGGGCGCCTCCGCTACACGAACGCCGGGCACAACCCGCCGCTGGTCCTGCGGGTGGACGGCGCCGTCGAGGAGCTGAGGCCAACCGGAGTTCCCCTGGGGCTCCTCCCCCAGGCGTCGTACCGGGCCGGCGAGACGGCGCTCGCGCCCGGCGACCTCCTCGTCCTCTACACCGATGGTCTCGTGGAGGCCGCCAACCCCAAGGGGGAGGAGTACGGCCTGGACCGCCTGAGAGAGGCCTGCCGCCGCAGCCGGAGCGAGGCCTGCTGCGATCTGGCAGAGACCCTGGAGCGGGACCTGGAGGATTTCGCCCGCGGCACACCGTTCGCGGACGACCGGACCATCGTCCTGGCTCGGCGACTGGAAGAGTAGCCCGGTGTACGAGGTCGAGACCGCGCGTCTCCACCTGCGGCCGCTCGAGCCGCGCGACCTCGACGACTACTACGAGCGCATCTTCGCCGATCCCGAGGTCATGCGGACTCTATCCGGCAAGCCCGTGCCGCGCGAGGCGTTCGACGCCCGCATCCCGCAGATGATGCTCGGTCCATGGGAGGAGCGCGGCTTCGGCCCCTGGATCGCCGTACACCGCGAGGATGGGCAGGTCATCGGCCACTGCGGCGTGCGGTACTGGGACGAACTGGGAGGGGTCGAGGTCTTCTACGCGCTCGCCCGGCCGTACTGGGGACGGGGATTGGCCACCGAAGGAGCCCGCGCCAGCCTGCGCTTCGGCTTCGAGCATCTCGGGATCGAGCGGATCGTGGCCGCCACGCGGGTGGACAACCTCGCCTCCCGGCGGGTGCTGGAGAAGATTGGCATGACCTTCGAAAGAACCCTCAAGATCCTCGGCTTCGAGGCTGTGCGCTACTCGATCTCCCGCGAGGATTTCGTGGACGACGGCTCCCCCTACGGGCTGATCCTGCGCGGCTGACCGCACACTTGGGTGAGGCCCCCATCGTGCGCTTGGGAAGGTCGGGCGGCGCTGGTAGCGCTTTCCGAGTCTGCGGGAGATGCACGACCGGCCCAGCCGACGAGAGGAGGAGCTTTCTGAGAAAAGCGCAGCCACGGAGTCTTCAGGACCGGCTGGTGAAGGAGATCCATGCCAGGGGCGGACTTTATTAAGGCCCGCCCCCGGTTTCACTCGCCAGTTAACCAAACAAGAGGCTAAAGGCAGAGGTTCTTGCCGATTGCCTTCCCGTTGCCGCGCGAAGCCGAGCATTGCGCCGGCTGAGCAGGTCCAGGATGGTCGAAGGGTGCCGGCGTCTGGTCGAAGCCTGTGTCCTCCGAGTTGTTGAACGCATCGAGCACCTCGATACATCCGCTCCCACTGATCGCCTGCTTCGAGGCGTTACAGTAATTCGCCTCACATGCAGCGATGATCTCCTGGATTGATTTTCCGTCGAACGTAAAGCCAGAGCAGGTAGCGCCCTCAAATAACGCGGCTGTCGCGTTCAGATTGAGCTTGGCTGCCGTTAGCTGGGCGACGAGCTCCAGATATTGCGGGTTCTGCTTATAGTCAAGAGACGACGTGCAGAGCCCCTCCGACGTGGAGCACGTCCCGGCGGCCTGGCCGTCGATCACCTTGCCGCAGACGGTCACCGGGTCATACTGAGCCGCGACGTGCGGATGCGTACCCCAGAAGCCGCGGGTGCGCGTCAGACATTCACCCTCCGGCGGCGGCGGTGCACAGGGGTCGCAGGACGGGCCCGCGAGGCAGCTCGCCGTGCAGGTCGTGGACTCCTTGTCCACGACGACGGCCGCTCCCAGCCCGAGCCCGGTGAGCTCGCCGGCGATGGTGAGAGTCATCGTGAGACACCCACCGGGACCCAGATTCGTGTTGTCGCACTTGGCCACCGGCGAGGTGGGGCCGAAGCAGGACCCATCTCCAAGGACGAAGCCACCGACGGAGCAAGGCCCGCTGGCGCATGCGCAGCTACCCGAAACCTCAGTCGTCTCTGACAAGCAACTGTTCCCCAACTCCGGAAAGGCGATGTCGAAGTGGCTCAGGCCATGGAAGTCGTCGGTGGCGCACTCGCGGCTGCACGTGGCGGTAGGATCCTCGTCTTGACCCTTCTTCTTGCAGAAGTTGTTGTCCGAGCAGGATTCGCCGTTCCGCACCGTGCCATTGCACACACCCAAGGCCGGGCTGCAGATCTGGTACGTGTAGGTGGCAGACCCGTTGTTGTTCGTGTTGGGTGGCGTGAAGCTGGTCAGGGTGATCTTGAACCCCGCCGCACTGCAGATCGAGCTCTGGAGGCTGTCGCAGTTCACGCCATCGCAGACCGTGAGGTCCGGCGGGGTAGTTTGCGCGTTGCCGGGCACCGTCGCGAAAACCAGACCGGCCACAGCCAAGCCCGTACACAGCAGCCATATCTTGTATCGGTTTGTCACAGTCTTACCTCCCTCTTCGTTAGATGTCTTTTTTGGATGTGATTGCGGGGCGGGCAATTCCAACTTTTTTACAGGAACAATTCTGTAAGCTTTTGCTACAGCATATTCTAGGGGCGAGGGAGGTGAAGATCAATCTACCCTAAGGATGATTTTCATCACCCTTTCGGCGTACTGATCAGAGACAACTGTCTATGATCGAATCGAAGGGATCAAGCCCTTGTCGTCCGCGTAGCGGAGCAGGGCCAGCCGACCTTTGACGTGCAGCTTCTCGTAGATGTGACGGAGATGCGCCTTGACTGTCAGCTCGCTGATCGATAGATCCTTTGCGATCTCTTTGTTGCGCAGGCCGCGGCAGAGCAGGAGCAGGATCTCCTGTTCCCGGGGCGTCAGAAGGGCCGCGATGTCGCGCCCGCCCTCTTCCCGCCGCCGCAGCTCCTCGAGTACCCGCGAAGCCGACCGCAACTCCAGCCAGTACTCCCCGGCGTGAACCTTGCGGACGCACTGGAGCAGCGTAGCCGGCGGCATCTCCTTGAGGACCACGCCGCGGACCCCCAGGCGGACGGCTTCCCGGATCAGTTCCTCTTCCGAACCTTCGGCGTGAAGCACGACACAGGTGGTCGAGCGCTCGCGGACGAGCGTCCGGATCACCTCCAGGCCACCCAGGACCGGCATACGGGAGTCCAGGATCAGGATGTCGGGCGCGTGCCGGCGCACCGCCTCCAACGCTTCCTTGCCGTTGGCACAGCAGGCCAGGACCTCGTAGCCCGGCTCCGCACGAAGGAGGTGCTCGATCCCGCTCAGGACGAGAGGGTGATCGTCGGCGATCACGAACCGGATGGTCATGGCTCTCCCTTGGGGCTAAGCCTACACGAAAACGGCTCGCCGGACGTGCGAGGATGCTCCGCCGCCGCAGCTCGCTGGAGAGCGCTCAGAGGAGCCCCTTGTCCTCCGCGTAGCGCAGCAGGGCGAGGCGGCCATCCACCCCGAGCTTGGCGTAGATGCGGCTGAGGTCGTCACTTGTACAGCGCGCCAGCGTTTCGCTGGCGCGCCGTCTTGCCCTCCATCCTACCCCGCCGTAAAACTATCTGGGACGCCGTAATCTTCGCCGGCTCGCCACCAGCTTCGCTGCGGCGCCGTCAGATTCTCCGGGACGCCGTCGTCTTCGCTGAGGCACCGTAAGTTCTACGGGACGCTGCAATCTTCGGCGGCCCGCCGTCAGCTTCGCTGCGGCGCCATCGACTTCGCTGGCGCGCCGTAGAGTTATCTGGGACGCCGCAATTTCGCTGTCGCACCGTAAGTTCGCTGACGCGCCGTCGCCTTATCTGCGGCGCCGTCCTCTTCGCTGGGGCGCCGTAAAGTTATCCGGGACCCCGTAATCTTCGCCGGTCCGCCGTCATCTTCGCTGGGACACCGTAAAGTTCGCTGACGTGCCGTCGTCTTGTCTACGGCGCCGAATCTTCGCTGAGGCACCGTAGAGTTCGCTGACGCGCCATCGCCTTATCTGCGGCGCTGTAATCTTCGCTGCGGCGCCGTAATCTTATCCAGAGTTGCACCTGCCAACTATCTTCTCCGTCTTTGCTCGGCCTCGGGCGCCCCAATCCGCTAAGCTTCTCCGCGTGACACGGCGAAGCCTCGACTCCCGGGCTCGCGGCCCGCGCCTTACGGCCACGGTCGCCGTCCTCCCCGCCGCCGGCGCCTCCCGCCGGATGGGCCGGCGCAAGCTCCTCCTCCCTCTACGAGGCGGTCCGCTGGTAGCCGGCGTCGTGGAAGCCCTGCGGGGCGGCGGCGTGGACAAGATCGTCCTGGTGACCGGCCCGGACGACGAGGATCTGAGGGCCTGGGCGCGCGGAGCCGGCCTCACGGTCGCCCTCAACCCGGACCCGGACCGGGGTATGCTCTCCAGCATCCGCGAGGGAATCGCTGCGCTTGGGGGGTCGGCGGAGCTGGCCCGGCGCGGCGCGACGCTCCTGGTCTCCCCCGCCGACCTCCCCAATCTCCGCGCCGCGACGGTTGCGGAGTTGCGGCGCCGGATGGAGGCGGGAGCGCCCATGGCCGTCCCCGCTTTCCACGGCAAGCAGGGGCACCCTCTGGCGATCTCCCCCGCGCTGATCCCTGAGATCGACACGCTCGACCCGGATGTGGGCCTGAGGCAGCTCCGAGACCGCCACGAAGCGGAGCTGCTGGAGATCGTGGTGGAAGACGCTGGCGTGGTGCAGGACGTGGACACGCCGGAGGATTACGAGCGGATCGCGAAGGTCTCCCGCCCCTTCGTCATCGCCCACCGCGGCGCCAGCGGCTACCGCCCTGAGCACACCCTGGCGGCCTACGAGCTGGCGATCGAGATGGGCGCGGACTTCATCGAGCCCGACCTCGTCGCCACCAGGGACGGTGCGCTGGTCGCCCGGCACGAGAACGAGATCTCGGAGACGACCGACGTGGCGGAGCGCCCCGAGTTCGCCTCCCGACGGACGACCAAGCGGATCGACGGCGTCGAGGTTGCGGGCTGGTTCACGGAGGACTTCACCCTCGCCGAGATCAAGACGCTGCGGGCGAAGGAACGGCTTTCCTTCAGGAGCCAGGACTTCGATGGCCGGTTCGAGGTGCCGACCTTCGAGGAGGTGCTCGATCTGGCTCAGCGCAAAAGCGCGGAGACAGGGCGGACCATCGGCGTCTATCCCGAGACCAAGCACCCGACGTATTTCCGCTCGATCGGCTTGCCGCTCGAGGAGCCGCTCCTGGAGGCGCTCACGGCGGCCGGTCACCGCGGGCGGAGCGCGCCGGTCCATATCCAGTCCTTCGAGGTCGGGAACCTCAGGGAGCTGTGGAAGAGGACCGACCTGCCCCTGATCCAGCTCCTGGACGCCGAGGGCGAGCCGTACGATCTCGCCCTCGCCGGGGACCGCCGGACGTACCGCAACCTGGCGGCCCCGGCCGGCCTCGCCGAGATCGCCACGTACGCGGACGGCATCGGGCCGAACAAGCGGCTGATCGTCCCTGCCGACGGAGAGGGGCGGTTGCAGGCTCCCGCCTCGCTGGTGGACGACGCCCACCGCGCCGGCCTCGTGGTCCACCCCTGGACGTTCCGCGGCGACGGCCCGTTCCTCGCTGTAGATTACAGAGGCGATCCGGAGCGGGAGTACGAGCAGTTCTTCGCGCTCGGCGTGGACGGCGTCTTCAGCGACTTTCCAGACATCGCCGTCCTCGCCCGCGAGCGCTGGAGCCGGAAATGACGATCGAAGAGCTCTCCACCGGTACGGACCACGAGCGGGTTCTCTTCTGCCGCGACCCGCAAGCCGGCTACCGGTGCGTGATCGCCATCCACAGCACGGCCGCCGGCCCCGCCGCGGGCGGCACGCGGTTCTGGTCCTACGCCAGCGAGGAGGCGGCGGTCGAGGACGCCTTGCGGCTGTCGCGCGGCATGACCTACAAGAACGCCGTGGCCGGCCTGCCGCTCGGCGGCGGCAAGTCCGTGATCCTCCGCGATGGCGGCGCCGTTGACCGCGAGGCGATCTTCCGCGCCCACGGCCGCTTCATCGAGCGCCTCGGCGGCGTCTACATGACCGGCGAGGACGTGGGCACGACCCTCACGGACATGCAGATCGTCCGGAGCGAGACGAAGCACGTCGCCGGCGTCACCGGCGATCCTTCACCGTTCACGGCGCGTGGCGTCGTGCGGGCGATGCGGGCCGCCGCGCTTCACCGCTGGGGCTCGGACGATCTCACCGGACGGACGGTTGCCATCCAGGGCTGCGGCAGCGTCGGCTTTCACCTCGCCGGGGAGCTGCACGCGGCGGGGGCGCGGCTGGTCGTGACAGACATCGATCCCGAACGCGTGCGGCGAACGGTCGAATCCTCGGCAGCGCGGGCCGTGCCGCCGGAGGAGATCTATGACGCCGAAGCGGATGTCTTCGCACCCTGCGCCCTGGGTGGCATCCTGAACGCCGGGACGATCCCGCGCCTGCGCGTCGAGATCGTGGACGGCGCCGCCAACAACCAGCTTCTGGAAAAAGAAGACGGCGAGCATCTGGAGGCGCGGGGCATCCTCTACGCGCCGGACTACGTGGCCAACGCCGGTGGCGTCCTCGTCCTTGCCGGCCGCGAGGTCCTCGGCTGGAGCGACGAAGCGGTGCTGGAGCGGACCGAGAGGATCTACGACACGATGCTGGAAGTGCTCCGCCTCGCCGGCGACCAGGGCGTCTCGCCCCACGTGGCCGCGGATCGGCTCGCCGAGCAGCGCCTGGAAGCCTTGCGCAGGGAAACGGGAGGGGCGCAGCATGCTGCGCCCCTGTCTTGACGGTCTCCGCTTCCTACTTCTGAAGCGATCTCAAATACGCGGCCAGGGCCTCGATGTCCCGGGCCGAGAGGTGCGAGGTCTTGCCGTGGGTGTCCTTGATCACCCGGATGTTGTTGGCCGCGAGGGCCGGGTTGATCTGGCGCTGGCCGTTCGAGAAGACGACGAGCGGCGCCACGTTGCTGGTGCCCAGGCGGTCGACCTCCAGCCGGCCCTCGGGATAGGCGGCGTCAGGCGGTGAGACGCGGACGGGATGGTCGAGGCTGACGTAGAGCGGCCCCATGCCGTCGCCGCCGAGGCCGCCGCGGCTGTCGCCGAAGGTGATCGGCACCTCCGTGGGCAGCACGATGCGCGGGCCACCCAGGAAGTCGTGAGCCACGGCGCGCTGGTGGTCGGTGCGCACGACGCGGAAGTTGAAGCCGCGCTCGCCCGGCTGGAGGAGCGGCGAGTCGGGGGCGAGCAGGATCTCGCGGATGGTGTGCGCGCCGCCGTGATGGAGCCAGCGCGGCACGCTGTCCCAGAAGGCCCGCAGGTGCTTGGTGTTGCGGCTGCTGATGTTCTGCCGGCCGCCCTCGTCCTGGGGCGGGCCGAACCGCTGGAAGAAGTAGTCGTTGCCCAGGCGGGTGAACGGCCCCTCGTTGTCCACGGTGGTCTCGGCCACCACGCCGGGCTCGTGGATGTTGAAGTCCTGGAAGGTGTCGTCCACCTCGCCGTTGGTGGTCCGGTTGCCGTTGTGGTGACAGCTCGCGCAGCCGCTGCCGCCCTGGGCGACCTCGGTCGAGAACAGGAATCGCCCCCGCGCCACCAGCTCGGCCTCCGCCTCGGAGGGGAACTGGGTCAGGGGGTTGGGCATCAGCCGGGTCTCGTTCTGGCTCCACAGGATCTGCAGGTAGGCCATGTCGTAGTAGCCCACCTTGAAGGCCTTGCCCGAGAGGTCGGACCGGCCGATGGCCCGGGAGTTCTCTTCGGTCCTGCGGAGCACGAACTCGTCGCGGGCGCGCAAGCGGTCCGCCAGCGCCGCCTGCGGGAAGAGGGCGGTGCGCTTCTCGGCCACCACCAGCTCGCCGTTGCAGGCCGAGGCGTAGGCCATCAGGTCGTTGTTGAGGCCCTCGAACCACTCCGGCCAGTTGTCGGAGATGTCCTTGTTCTGGGGGCAGACCTTGACGCCGCCCACGGCGTTGGCCCCCACGTTCCACTGGCCGCCGTCCGAGCGGCTCTGCCAGTGGCAGTGGCCGCAGGACTTCTGGCCGTCGTCGGAGTAGGAGTTGGTGAAGAGCCAGCGCAGGCCCTGCTCCTCGGCCGTGGCGAAGAGGTTGGCACCGTTGCCGCCCTTGACCGGATCGGGCGTGCGGTTGGTGACGCCGACGGCCACGTACCCGCGGCGGGTCAGCCGGCCGGAGGGGTCCACGTCCAGGAAGGAGACGTCCTCGGTCTGCAGGTTGGCCACGAAGACCGTGCGGCCGTCCGGCGAGACGGCGATCCCCTGCGGGGTGATGCCGCCGGTGTACTCCGTGCCGACGAAGGTCAGGATCCTCGAAGGATCGGAGGGGTTCTGATTGATGCGGAAGACCTCGACCTTGTCGGAGTGCATCTGGGAGACGAAGAGCAGGTCGCCACGGATGAAGATCTGCTCGGCGCCGCTGCCGCGGATGATCTTCTGGCCCGGCGCGTGGTCGCCCAGGTCCACGACCTGCCCCTCGACGGCGAGCATGGACTTGTCGCGGTCGACGTCCACGTAGCGGTAGACGAAGCGGTTGGTGGCCGTGTCGAAGACGTTGAGCTCGGTGCCGATGTCGTCGAAGGTGGTGGCCCGGGTGGCGTCGCTCATCACCGGCGTGTAGCCCAGGGGCTGGCCGTTATTGCGGATCGCCGCGCCGTTGACCACCTTGGGCAGGCCGTGGCCGGTCTCGCGCTCGTTGAGGACGTTGTTGGTCTCGTGCCCGGAGACGATCCCCCACCGGCCGGCGACCTTGACGTCGGTGGCGAGGCCGCCCACGGGGAGGTTCTGGACGAGGCGGTTGGCGTCCCCGGCGATGTCGATCACCGCGATGGTGTGGCCCAGGGTGTTGGCGACGTAGAGGGTGCGGCCGTCGGCCGAGATGCCAAGGTCGCGGGGGTTGGCGCGGTCGAGGTCGGTGGCGCCGGTGGGGATCTGGGCGATCTCGGTGAAGAACGGTCCGGGATCGATCCGGAAGGCGCGCACCTGGTCCTTGAAGCGGTCGGTGACGTAGAGCCGGGTGCCGTCGGCGTTGAAGGTCAGGTCCTCGCCGTAGAAGCCGGTGCGGAACTCGCCGATCACGGTGTCCGTCGCGGTGTCGACGACGCTGGCGAAGTTGCCGTACTCGTTGAGCACCACGAGGTAGGGGACGGGGTAGATCCGCGGGTTGGCGGGCGACGCCGCGAGGCCGGTGGGGCGCGTGGCCCGCGACACTCCCGGCGGACGCAGGTCCACCCAGGAGAGCACGGAGCGGCTGGCGGTGTCCACCACGGCGACCCGCCAGTCGGGGTAGCCCTCGCGCCCGGGGAGGCTCGCGTAGAGCTTGCGGCCGTCCGGCGTCACGGCGAGCGAGGTCGGCCAGCTCCGGAACGGCTGCGGCACGAAGGGCCAGTGCTGGTTGCCGCTCTTGACCACCGGGTCGTTGGGGTCGATCCGCGTGCCCGGATCAGGGCGGCCGTCGATGTAGCTGGCGCCGAAGAGGATCTTGGTGTAGCGCTCGATCCCGGCGCGCTCGCCGGCCGGCTCCGCGCCCACCAGGTTCTTGACCGGATCGCTGGTGGGGCCGGTGAGGATCCGGCCCCCCGAGTCGGTCTTCACCGCCGTGGTGAAGAAGCGGAGGTGGAACGGGGCCTCGGGACCGGACGGAGCGAGCACCCGCCGGTCGAACGGCGCCGAGAGGGTGCCGGAGGCTCCCTGGGCCCCGACCTGGCGGGCGACCGTGCCCACGACGAGCAGGGAGCAGGCCGCGAGGACCAGCAAGCCGGGGGAAAGGAGCCTTCGGAGGCGGGAGGGACGGAGTGGGGGCGTGGGCGTTGGGTGCGGTTCCATCAGCTCCTCCTGGTTGACCCAACGCCGCGAGACCTCCACGGGCGGACGGCCTCCCCGCCGCTTCCCCCGCAGGAGACACGGCGCCGGGATGGTTACAGAGGAGTTGGACAGCGAAAGGTTACAGCGGGAACATCGGATTCCGATGCAATTTCATTCCGGCCGCACGCAGGTCGAGAAGCTGAAGGCGTAGGCCCGTACGCCCGGCCGCGGGAAGCGCAGCACGAGGCGCCGCCGGCGGAACCGCGCCGAGTCGACCAGCCTCACCATGCGCGGGCGCTCCCAGACGGCGAAGGTGCGGCCGTCCCGCTCCACGACGTCCGCGCCGCGCTCCTCCACAGCGACCGGCTTGCCGTCGATCTCGATCTCCAGCTCCCCCGCGGGCTCTAAGACGAGATTCACCCCGGCCGCGTCGCAGACGAGGTCCAGCTCGGCCCCGGGCTCGCGGGCTTGCAGGTACTCGGCCTCGTGTCGCCAGAGGCCGCGGGCGGAGAACATCCCCGGCGGCGCCGGCCCTTCCTCGCGCTCCTGATGGCGCACCTCCTCGCCGGGCCGGTAGCCCTCGGGCGCCAGGAGCCTGCCGCGGTGGAAGCCCAGGTGGATTTCGCGGGTCGCTGGATAGCAGACGGCGCCGGACCGGTCCTCCTCGCGCACCGGCGCCAGCGGCTCGGGCATCGGCGCCACGTCCCCCGCCTCCCGCAGCAGGCGCTGGATCCACTGCTCCGTCTCGCCGTAGGCCCCCTCCCCGAAGTGCTCGTAGCGGAGATATCCGCGGGCGTCGATCAGGTACTTCGCAGGCCAGTAGTGGTTGGCGAAGCGCAGCCAGGTGGCGCGGTCCTCGTCGAGCAGCACCGGATACGGAAGCCCTTCGTCCCGTACGGCCGCCGCCACCAGACCGGGATCGGCGCTGAACTCGAACTCCGGGGTGTGCACGCCCACGATGACGAGCCCGCGCCCGGCGTAGCGCTCATGCCAGGCCTTGAGATAGGGGAGCGTCCGGACGCAGTTGACGCAGGTGGACTCCCAGAAGTCCACCAGCACCACCGTGCCGCGCGAGAAGGCGACCGAGACCTCCGGCCCCTGGATCCACTGGCCGGGGGCCAGCTCCGGGGCGTGCAAAGGGACGTTGATGGGGGGCAATGCCTGGGTCGCGGGAGCCGAAGGCGAAACCGGGCCCGGAGGTCCTCCGGGCCCGGAGAGGTCTCAGCGGACGGACACCGTGATGTCGTAGTTGTTCCGCACGTCGTCGGTGAGATAGACGTTCACGAAGACGAAAGCGGCCTTGCGGCCGACGTTGGTCACCGCCACCGTCTCGCTGTCTTCCGTCCCTTCCGCGGTGGCGAGGGGCTCACTGCTGCAGTTCGCGAACAGCTTGAGGTCGACGTCGCCAAAGGCGTGGACGAAGTTCGCCGTCACGGTGAGCGTCTTGCGCGGCGGCACGAGGATCTTGTACCAGTCGGGATCGACGGACCGGATGATGCGGCCGGCCTGCCGGCTCGGCCGGAGCACCCGCGCCTTGGGGCAGGAATCGTTCTGCTCCGAGCGGTCGTCCGTTCCGGCGGTCAGGGCCGTGCGGATCCGCGGGAAGGTCGTCGAGAACGAGCCGTAGGCGTCGTTGGTCTCATTCCCGCAGGCCGAGGGGCCGCAGTGGAGCTGGCCGAAGAGCTGGTGGGTGTCGTCGCGAAAGATCCCCGATCCTGACGAGCCCGGCTCGGTGGGACCGTCGGTCCAGTTGATCTGCAGGTGGTTGGAGTTGTCCAGGGGAATCTGCCTGCAGAACGGGTCGGACGCCTTGTCGCCGAAGCTGATCCGCTTGTAGTCCCCGGAGGGGTGGTGGATCGCGGCCGCGGACACGCCGTCGGGGATGGGTGCGGAGGTCCAGCCGGCCCATGCCACGCCGGGCGGCAACGTGCCCTCGACCATGAGCAGCGTGTAGTCCGACACCGGGTTGGTGGACAGCAGCGTCGCTCCCGGGGAGCGTGGAACGCTCGTGAGCGACGGCCGCGGGCCGCCGCAGGTCGCGGTCTGGTAGAACCAGAAGACCTCAACCGACCCGGCGTTGGCCTGCGACCTGAGGCAGTGGTTGGCGGTCAGGAAAAGGGGGGTGAAGTCTCCTAGCTGCGTATTGACGAGCTGCCCTGTGCAGAAGAGGCTGTCGTCGCCGATGAACCCGATCCCCGCCACCGCGTTGGCGACGTCGGCCCACTCCGGATAGCAGGTCACGTCGTTGTGGCAGGGCCCCGCCACGTCCTTGTTCTGGCTCCCGTTCTCGACGGCCCTGGCGACGGGGTCCACGTAGACGTGCTGCAGGCGGTCCAGGGTGAAGGGCAGCGCCTGGGAGTCCACGGCTCCGGCGGGCGCGTAATACTCGATGCGCGCGCGCTCCCCGGCCACCGTCGAGCTCCAGAACCCGGCTCCGGCAGGCCGGCTGCCGGCGCGGAAGAACTCGATGGCGCGCTCCGGCACGCCCGAGCCGGTCTTCAGGAAGTTCTCGTAGCGGTCGATCCCCTCCGGCGAGTAGACCGCGAGCTCCGCCCCCTCGGGCAGACGCACGTCGGAGAAATGGAGGCGCAGGCCGAGGGCGCTGGTCGAGGCGACCTCCACGACCCAGAGCTTCGCACCACCCGCGAGGTCGTACCAGTTGCCGTCGAGCGCCGAGACGCTCACATCGCGGCCGACGCCGAACCGCAGGACCTTGGCCACGGCCTGGCGGGACGCCTTCGCGTCTTCCCGCAGGAGCCCCTCGGTGTCCACTGTGCCCAGCCGGACCTCCGGGACCCTGCCGAGGTCGAGGCCCATCCGCCGGGAGGGCGCGAGCCGGCCCGGCTTGTCGGACTTGAACGATCCCCGCGCATCCTTGAGCGTGAACGTCTGGGGCGCCGGATCGCCGTCGCGGACCGGCTGCCCGGCTGCCCAGCCGGCGCTCGCGCTGCAACAAACCGTGAGCAATAGCCAGCCGGTGAGACGCTGACGGGGGCCGATGAGTCTGTCCATCGTGATCTCCTTTACCTCTCGAATCCAGGACATTTTACCACGCGGCCATGGATCGGCTCCTACCGCGTCTCCCCCAGGACGTACGCCGGGTCGCCGGTGGCCTTGTCCGTCACCTGGGCGGCGGCGAGCAGCTTGCCGGAGCGCACCAGGACCTGCACCGTGAAGCCGCCGGGGACGCCCGCCGCCGGGAGGGAGTGCTGGTTCGGAGCGATCCGGAGCACTCCGCCCGCGGGAACGGCGAACCCGTCGATCCGGCCGCGAACGGTGCCGTCGAGCGCCCGGTAGACCAGGTCGTAGAGGCCCGGCGAGCCGGAGGGGTTGAACAGCCAGAGGGTGGTCTCCCAGCTCCCGTCCTGCCGCAGGCCGGTCAGGTACTGGCCCTGGCCCGGGTCCGCCAGGTCGAGCGCGCCCACGGGCGTGATCCACTGTCCGACGCGGCGGGGCGGCCGGGCGTTGTCGTAGGTCTCGGCCTGGACGACAGGCAGAGCACCCGAGGGCTCGCGGCTGGCGAACGCGAGCACGCCGGTGGCGTTGGCGATCCCCCACAGGCTGTTGAGGGCGTCCACGATCCGCCGGGTCTCCCCGGGCTGCAGGGTGATCGACACGGGCCCGGTGGGCGAGACGGTGAGGCTGGCGCTGGTGAACGTCACGTCCACCCGCAGCGGCTGGGCGCCGGGGTTGGCGAGCACCAGGTCCGTCAGCACCAGGGCCCCTCTGGCTCCCGGAGTCCTCTGGACGCCGATCAGCCAGGTCGTGACGAGGTCCGGGACCTGCGGCGCGACGAACGTGGGATCGCTCGAGGCGGACCGGACGTTGGTGCCGTAGGGGTAGAGCGGACCTCCCGAGATCGTCTCGACCTGGACCCGGTAGTCGCTGCCGGAGAGGCCGAAGCCCCGCTGGATCTCCTTCGGCTGGAACTGCCGCTGGCTGAAGGCCGGCAGAGCCAGGTCCGCCGAATGGCCGATCTCCCGCCCCGCGGCGTTGAAGAAGCGGAGCCGGTAGGTGGCGGGTGCTGGATTGGGATTGGTGACGCCGAAGTAGGAGAACCGCTCGGAGTTGGTGTTCAGACCCGTCAGGAGCTGGACGGCCGGCACGGTCCCGCCCAGCTCCACGCCGAGGAGGGCCTGGCCGACGCGCGAGCTCTTCCGGGGGATGGTGTTGAGCAGCACCACGACCGGCTCGGCGTCCCCGCCCTGAGGCTCGACCAGGAGGAAGCCCGACGCGTCCTGGAGACCGAAGAGCGTCTTGAGCGCGTCGGCGAGCGCCAGGGTGGCCCCCGGCGCGATCGTACGGTTCTGCCGCGGCGGGTTCGCCTCGGGGGTGCCGCGCCGGCGGAACTCCAGGGCCACCGAGACCGGCAGCGAGCCCGGGTTGTGGATGTACAGGTCGCTCGACTGCGCCGGCTTGCGCGCCTGCGCGATCCAGGGGAGCAGGATCGTCTTCAAGGCGCCGGGGCCCGGACCCGGACCGGGGCCCGGAGGGGGTCCGGAGGCGCTGATCTCGAAGGTCTTGGTCCGGGTGTCGGTCGTCTGGCCGTTGCTCACGGTGAGGCTCACCGTGTAGATCCCCTGCTGCGTCCAGGAGTGGGTGACCGAGCGGCCGGACGCCGTCGTGCCGTCCCCGAAGTCCCAGGCGTAGCTCGCCCCGCTGGTGGAGTTGGCGGTGA
Organism: Thermoanaerobaculia bacterium; assembly: GCA_036399915.1. GTDB lineage: Bacteria > Acidobacteriota > Thermoanaerobaculia > Multivoradales > UBA5704 > DATARR01. The sequence goes on along the minus strand of DASWME010000070.1, from coordinate 46,745 downwards.
AGCTCACGCTCATCCCCGGCTCGGCCCGGCACTGGTCGAAGCCGAACTGCGAGACGCATGGGGCGCTCGTCTGGAACGACGCGTTGGGCGGCGGCGGGGCGTCCGCGACCACGACCACGGTCCGCTGGGTGGCGTCGGAGCAGGTCCCCGCGACGCAGCCCGATCCCGAGCCGGGGCGGGTGACCGTGAGCAGCACGGTGTAGGCGCCCGGCAGGGCATAGGCATGGGTGACGACCTGGCCGAGGGCGATGGTGCCGTCACCGAAATCCCAACTGTACTGAGACGGCCCGCCCGACGAGGCGCTGCCGTCGAAAGTCACGGCCTGCCCGGTACGAGGCAGGTTGGGAGAGAAGGTGAAGCTCGCCGTCAGGGCCCCGCTCCCCAAGATGGTGACGCCCTTGATCCCCACGGCGCTGCCGCAGGCCGAGTTGCGGGCCGAGACCGACCGGCTGCCGGCGCTCGGCCACGACACGGATACGGTCGCGCCCGTGGCCGGGCCGAGGAACGTGCCGTCGCCGGCGGTCCACGTCCAGCCGTTGGGGTTCGGCGAGCAGCCGCCGGTGGCGGCGGCGGTGAACGTCAGCGCCTGGCCGGCCTGGCCGGTGTTCGGACCGTCGACATCGATCGCCGCTCCCCCGCCGCCCGTCAGGCCCGTGCGCTGGTGGAAGTCGAAGAGGGAGAGGGCGGCACGATAGAACACCGGCCCCACGAACTTGCCCACCCGCGGGGTCACGAGGTTGAATCCGGTGGGACCGCCCCGGTAGTACCAGCCCCAGTAGTTGAAGGGGGAGATGTCCTGCGGCGCCGCAGGATTGCTCACGTCGAGCAGCCACTCGCGCTGGGTGCCGCCGGAGCAGCGGTCGTCCGACCCCAGGTAGAGGAAGGGGATGCCGTCGCTGCGGGAGAAGGTCAGGAAGTCGGCGGTCCCGCCGCCGTTGAACTCCCCGGACCAGAGCGGAGCGCCCAGGCCCGGGCAGACGCTCGCGATGCAGCTCACGTCATAGATCGCCGTGCGGTGCACCACCCGCCCGGGGCCGGGCTCGAAGGCCGCCGTGCGCGCCGCGAGATAGTACGCACTCCCCTCCTTCCAGAGGGCGACGCCGTCCACCTGCCGGTCGCCCAGGCCTGAGAGCTCGAGCTGCGGGGCCGACGGGTTCGCCACGTCCCAGATCTGGAAGCCGCGGGCGGAGCCGAAGCTCGCCACCACCCACCGGTCCACGCCGTCCACGTAGGTCGCCGACGGCTGCGAGCCGATCCTCCCCAGATAGACTCCGGGGCAGTGCACCGTCTCTCCCGCGGCCGGAACGGACTCGACGCACCGGTCGTACAGCTTTGCCTGCGTCATGTCGTAAGCGAACAGACCGCCAGAGGGCTCGCCCGCGGGAGCCGCCAGGAAGGCGTAGTCCCGCCCGCCGATCCGGGCGGCGTAGACCTGGTTGCCCTCCTTCTTGTGGCTCTGGTAGAGGATCTTCGGCTCGCTCTTGTTCGCGAGGCCGATGACGGCGAGGCCGATCCCCGAATGGCCGGCGACCGCCGCGACGTCATCCACCCCGGGAGGCGCGTCGACGTCCTGGAGCGGCCACTTGATCTCGGGGTTGCTGCTCCAGACCGGGAAGGCCTGGGACGAGAGCTGGCTCTTCGGCTCGGGAGGGAAGCTCCGCGCGTCCCAGACCTGGAGCCCGTGCGAGAGGGCGACGAACAGGTAGCCGTTCTCCGCGTCCAGCGACATGAACCAGGGGTAGTTGGCGTAGATCTGCGTGAACTCGTTGAACCCTGTCGAGTCGCGGCAGAAGAGGGGCTTCTGATTCGTGCACAAGGGGATCGACACGTCGAGGGGCCGCAGACCGCCCCAGCGGTCCTCCGGCACCGGCTTCGCCGGCGTGGCGCAGCTCGCGCGGCCGCAGCCGGAACGGTCGCAGGTCTGGGCCGCGGCCGGCCGGCCCTGGAGGGCTGCCGCGAGAGCGAGGAAGAGGGCCAGGAGGCGGGCGAAGACGGAGAGCGGCTTCTTCATTGGAGGCTCCTATGGATCGGCACATCCGCTCGATGCCGTCATAGCATATCGCAGAACGGCACGACGGGAAACCTGCCCCCTCCGTAACATGGAGGGAGCCCGGAGCCTTCCCGCATCGCGGGGCTACGGCGCGGTTCCGTAGCCCGGCGCGCCCACCGGGCCCGTCAGTTCCACCTCGACCCCGCCCGTGGCCCCCGCCACGAGGTTGTAGATCGCGGCCATGATGATCCCGCCGATGAGGCCGATCAAGCCGTAGAAGATAGGGGCGATGATGATGGCTCCCACACCGAACACGGCGCCCGGGAGCGCGCCGCGAGCGTCCTCGGCGAGTGAGGCGCCGAAGGCTGCTCCGAACAGGGATACCAGCGCGATGATGGCGCCGACGATGAGCCCGATGAGGGCGTAGGTTATGCCCAACTGCTTGCCAACCGAGAAGACGCCGAACCGCCGAATCGTAGTGACCGCCATGGGATTCCTCCTCTTGAAGGTGGGGTGGATGGAGGAAGATCATACCGCACCCCGGCTTCCCGGCTCCTGATAGGATCGGCGCCCACCGATGATCGCTCCGCCTTACGAGGCGCCCCGGCGGGGGCGCAAGAAGCGCCTGCTACTCGCCGCCCTCGGGCTGCTCGGGGCCTACCTCGCATGGGAGGCCGCAACCTGGCCGGACGTAGCCGCCCTCGCCCACGCCCACCCCAAGACCACCGCCTTCATCGAGTCCTACCGCGGCTGGGGGCTGTTCGGACCGCAGAGAGAGGTCGAGTGGAAGTGGGTCCCCTACTCGCGGATCTCCGCGAACCTCAAGCGGGCAGTGATCGCCGCCGAGGACATCCGCTTCTTCTCCCACGGCGGCTTCGACGACGCGGAGATCAAGGCCGCGCTGCAGGACGCCTGGGAGGAGAAGGAGCTGCCCCGCGGCGCCTCCACGATCACCCAGCAGGTCGCCAAGAACCTCTGGCTCTCCGGTTCCTACAACCCTCTGCGCAAGGTCAAGGAGGCCCTCCTCACCCGCCAGCTCGAGAAGCACCTCGGCAAGCGGCGCATCCTCGAGCTGTACCTCAACGTGGCGGAGTTCGGCCGCGGGATCTACGGCGCCGAGGCCGCCGCCCGCCACTACTACGGCAGATCGGCGGCGCGCCTCAGCGAGCGCCAGGCCGCCGAGCTGGCCGCCAGCCTGCCCCGGCCGAAGATCTGGCATCCGGGCGTCAAGAGCCGCGCCTACCAGCGGAAGGTGCGCGTCATCCAGCGCCGGATGGCCAGGGCGCGGTGGCTGCGGAGGCAGATCTGAGCAGGACCGCGCGACGCGGGCCCGTGGATCCAGGAGCGGATCCAGGAATGGCAATCCTCTTGCAACGTCTGGGGCGAGGAGGTGGAGATCCATGGCAGAGACACTCCTACAGTTCAACGAACCGCTGACAGGCTCCGACGGCAAGACCTACGTCGCCCGCGCCTGCGGCCGGCCGGCGCCGGACAGTGGATGGGAAGGCTGGATCGAGTTCGTGCCGGCCGACGGCTCGCCTGTGCTGCGCTCGCAACGGGAGAGCCGGCAGTCCGACCGCGACGCCCTCCTTTACTGGGCCACGGGGTTGACTCAGGTCTACCTGGAGGGTTCCCTGCAGCGGACCCTCGAGCCGGTGCGCCCCCCCAGGCCCGCCGTCCTCCCCGAGCCTGCCTATGACGGACCGGCTCCCGATCCCTGGACCGCTCCGGCGCCGGCCGCCCCCCCGGCCGTGCTCAACCCCTTCTCCGTCTACGCGAAAGGCGAGGACCTCTTGCGGCAGGAGCTCAGCGCCCTGAGCGCCTGGCACCTGCGGAACATCGTCCAGGCCTACGCCCTCTTCGACGCCGATGCGGCGGAGCTGGAGCGGATGACCCAGACCGAATTAGCCGAGCGGATTGTCTTGGCGGTCCGGACGACCCTGGAGCACGCGATCCAAGAGCGGTGAGTGCCCGGAGGAAAATCGAGGCCTTGGACGCCTGGACGAGATCTACCGAAGCAGATCGAAGGGATGCAGGATGGACGAGATCATCCCGGTCAAGGAGCCGTACCACATCCTGGCGACCGGCTCGCGCGCGGACGACCGCACGCGAGTCCTGAAGCACGGCGAGAGCTTCGGGGTGCTCGACCGCGGTGGTGCCATCCGTCCGGTGGGCTTAAGCGAGATGGGCCTCTTCCACGAGGGGACCCGTTTCTTGAGCGCCTTCGAGCTGTTGCTCGAGAACCAGCGTCCTCTGCCGCTGAGTTCCACCGTGCGGCGCGACAACGCGCTGATTGTCGACCTCACCAACCCGGACTTCGCCGACGGCCCCGCGAGGCCGCTGCCGCGCGACACCATCCACGTCTTCTCCACCAGCTTCCTCTGGCGTGGGGCCTGGTACGCGCGCCTCCGCTTCCACAGCTACGGGCTGTGGGCGCTGGACCTCCACGTCTCGCTACGCTTCGCGGCCGACTACGCGGATATCTTCGAGATTCGGGGCACCCGGCGGGAGCGCCGGGGGCACAAGCTGGACCCGGTCGTCGGCCGGGGCACGGCTGTCCTCGGCTACGAGGGGCTGGACGGCCGGGTGCGGCGGACCCGGCTCGCCTTCTCCCCCGTTCCGGCCGAGCTGACCGACTTGCTGGCCTCGTTCCGCCTCCACCTGCCGCCGCGCGGCGAGCAGACCCTCGACGTGACGGTCTCCTTCGAATCCGGCCGCGAGGCGCCGCGCCCCCTGGGCTTCGCCGAGGCGCTGGAGCGCTCCGCGGCGGAGTTGGAGGCCCACCGGACCTGCTGTACCCAGATCGAGACCTCCAACGCCAGGTTCAACGAATGGATCGACCGTTCCTCCTCCGACCTGCAAATGATGATCACCGAGACCCCGCACGGCCTCTATCCCTACGCGGGCGTCCCCTGGTTCAGCACCGCCTTTGGCCGCGACGGCATCCTCACCGCTTACGAGACTCTCTGGCTCGATCCGGCCCTTGCCCGCGGGGTTCTCTCCTTCCTCGCCGCCACCCAGGCGCGGGAGCTGATCCCCGAGAAAGACGCCGAGCCTGGCAAGATCGTTCATGAGATGCGCGCAGGGGAGATGGCCGCCCTGGGCGAGGTCCCCTTCGGCAGCTACTACGGCAGCCTCGACGCGACGCCGCTGTTCGTCGTCCTCGCCGGGGCCTACTGGCGGCGCACCGCGGACCGCGCCTTCATCGAGTCCATCTGGCCCAACGTCGAGCGGGCCCTCGCCTGGATCGACGACTACGGCGACCAGGACGGCGACGGGTTCCTCGAGTACTCGCGCCGCTCGCAGGGCGGGCTCGTCGCGCAGGGGTGGAAGGGCTCGGTCGACTCCGTCTTCCACCGCGACGGCACGCTGGCCGAAGGGCCCATCGCCCTGTGCGAGGTCCAAGGGTACGTCTATGCCGCCCGCAAGGCTGCCGCCGTCCTTGCCCGCGCGCTGGGGCACGGCGAGCTGGCCGAGCGGCTGGAGCGCCAGGCCGAGGACCTGCGGCAGAGCTTCGAGCGGGTCTTCTGGTGCGAGGAGATCTCCACCTACTGCCTGGCGCTGGACGGCGAGAAGCGCCGCTGCGACGTGCGCTCCTCCAACGCCGGGCACTGCCTGTTCACCGGCATCGCCAGTCCGCAGCGCGGCTGGCGGGTGGCCCACACGCTCCTCAACGAGGCATCCTTCTCCGGCTGGGGCGTCCGCACCCTCGACGCCAACGAGGCGCGGTACAACCCCATGTCCTACCACAACGGCTCCGTCTGGCCGCACGACAACGCCTTGATCGCCCAGGGCATGGCGCGCTATGGCCGCAAGGACGGCGCCAGCAAGCTGCTCACCGGGCTGTTCGACGCCAGCCTCCACTTCGACCTCCACCGCATGCCGGAGCTGTTCTGCGGCTTCCGCCAGCGGGCGAACGAGGGACCGACGCTCTACCCCGTGGCCTGCGCTCCCCAGGCCTGGGCCGCGGGCGCAGTCTTCCTGCTCCTCCAGGCCTGCCTGGGGCTGGACATCGACGCGCCCAGCCGACGGATCTGCCTGGAGCGCCCCGAATTGCCACCCAGCCTCGACCGCGTCACGATCCGCGGCCTCTCGGTGGCAGCGGCTTCCGTCGATCTCATCCTCCAGCGCTACGAGCAGGACGTGGGCGTCCACCTGGAGCGCCGGGAGGGGGAGGTCGAGGTGGTGGTGGTGAAGTAGGGACCTGCTACGATCGCTCCATGCCCACCCGCTATCTCGAAGACTCGACCCCTGTCGTGCAGTTCGATCCCCAGCTCGAGGTCTCGCCCTTCGTCCTGTTCCGGCGGCTGAAGGAGGGCCGGCCGCCGGTGCTCGTCGATGTCCGCCCGCAGCCCGGCCGGCTCACCCTGGCCGGCGCGATCCCCTACCCCGGCCCGGAGTGGTCCCCGCCGGCCGACGAGGACGTGGTGCTGTTCGACGACGACGGCGCGACCGCCATCGACGGCGCCCGCCACATGCAGGCCGCTGGCTGGCCGCACGTCAAGGCCCTCTTCGGCGGGCTAGAGCTCTACGAGTTCTCGCTCGATCCCGAGGTGGTGGGAGAGGAGACCTTCCTCGTGCGCCTATGACCGGACCGGATGCGCCGCCGCCTCCCGGTTCGAGTCCCGCACCTGGTCGTCCAGCTTGACCCCCATCTCCACCGTCCGCCGGTAGGCGGCGTCGATGGCATCCGTCAGCACCGCCGAGAACCGGCCCTGGTGGAGCACGTGCAGGGCCCGGGAAGTCGTCCCCCCGGGCGAGGTCACGCCGTCGATCAGCTCGCCCACGTGGCGGTCCGAGGAGAGGATCATCTCGGCGGTGCCGAGGATGGTCTCCAGCACCGAGCGCCGGGCGAGGCTGCGCGACTCGCCGATGAAGTTGGCGGCATCCTCGAGCGACTTCACGAAATGGGCGATCAGGGCAGGGCCGGTACCGTTGACGGCGGTGGCGCGGTCCACGTCCGTCTCGTCCGGCACGTAGATCTCCTTGCCCATGGTCTGCAAGATGCTCCGCACGTTCTCGCGCACCGGCGCGGAGACCTCGGGAGTCGCCGTCCAGATGGTCATGCCGCGGTGGATCTGGCACGGCAGGTTCGGCATACAGCGGACGATCGCCGGATGGTCAAGGGCGCTGCCGATGGTGGCCATACGGGCGCCGGCGATGATCGACATCACCAGGTGCTCCTGGCGGATGCTGCCGCGGATCTCCTTCAGCACCTTGGCGAGCGTCTGCGGCTTGACCGACAGGACCACGATGTCCGCGTTCTCCACGGCCTCGACGTTGTCCGTGGTGCCGCGCACGCCGTAGTTGGCGAAGAGCTGGTCCGCCCGCTCCTGGCGAGGCCCCGCGGCCCAGATCCGCTCGGGCGAGGTCACCTCGCGGGTCAGCAGCCCGTTGATCATGACCTCCGCCATCACGCCGGAGCCGATGAAAGCGATGCGTTGCGTGTCCATGAGCTTTGCCTTCCTCAAAGGAAGGGTGGATTGTAGAGGAACGGCTAAAGCGTGACCACCCGTCCCGCGTCCCGGATCATCTTGGAGAAGCTCTGCCAGCCGAGCAGGGCGTCCACCGAAGCCTGGACCTTGGCCGCGTCGAGCCCAAGCATGCGGGTCGAGGCGCTGCAGGCATAAAAGCGGATCAGCCCCTCCTCCCGCCCCTGCGCCAGCATCTCGGAGAGGGGCGGCATGCCAAGGGACTCCAGCCGCTCGGCCGAAACGGGAGGCTGAGGATCGAGTTCGTCCCACCGGCCTCGCGTCCAGGCGTCCAGCGCCCCGAAGAACAGCGCGATATCGACCCTCTCCCCCGCCGCCGCCGCGCTCGCCGCCAGCGAGGAGATCTGGAACCGCATGTCCCACGAGCCGCCGTGGGCGAGGATGAGGAGGTCGGGCATACCTACAGCCTATCAGTGGGAAACCTCAAGAAGTCTAGCTAGAGGGTCGGGCCGCGATTCAGCTCACTTCGCAGCACCTGCAAACATCGGGTCGTCGTCTTCTTCAGGCTCGACAGCCGATACCCGAGCCGGCTGGCGGTCTCCTCCGGGGTCAGACCGAGCCCGTAACGAAGATGGATCAAGGCCTGGTGACGGGCGGGCAGGCGCCGGATCAGCCTTCGCAGATCCTGACGCAGGCTGGGATCAGTTTCCGAAAAGCCGTCAGGGCCGGCGAGCCGCTCCAGCGCCGGTTCGTCGAGCGCGGAGTAGATCTGCCGTCCCGCTCGCCGCCGATAGCGCAGGCATTCCACCTTTAGAGCGGAGAGCAGCCAGGCTTCATAGTCCTTGACCTGAACCCGCTTACGCCACAGCGCCAGAATGGCCTCCTGCAGGAGGTCCTCGCCATCCTCCGGCCCCACCCGGTACAGCCTGAGCAGCGCTTGGAGCCGTGGGCGAGCTTGCTCGAAAACTTGGGTGAAGAGCTCTTCGTCTGTGGGGTGACCCATTGAAGCAGCCTCCCTGCTACTGAGTGACCCCACTTCGACATCCATTTCAGATATGCGAAGAAGTCTCTGTCTACCTTTAGGCCTCCTGCGGCGGCGTATTGGTTAAGGAGTTCTCACGCACGACCCGGGGAAGAAGCGGACCTGGACATTCGAGAACCGCGGTACATGGCGACTACCCGCGCAAGCGGAAGGAAGGAGAAGTCATGCGAAGGAGGAGACTATGAGCCGACGCTCGCTCGTTGCGGTTGCTTTTTACCTTTTTGCGTCACTTCCGACCTTGGCTGCTCCGCCAGAGCGCCTTGTGCCACGCCGGCCCGCTACCAAGCTCCAGCATCCTAGCGTGTCCAATGACGCGCCGGCGCTCGGCGCCCTCGGCTTACGAAAGGTTCGCCCTTCTCGCCGTTGACGGCGATCTCTAATCGTGGACTGGGCGCCCGCTCTCCATCGCGCGGCAGCCCAAGAAAGAGGAGTAATGATGCGGACAAATGTAACCTGCGTCGGGTTCGTAGTCCTCTTGCTCTCTGGCATCGGATCGGTCGTGGGTGCCGACCCACGCAATGAGCCGGCAGCGGACTCGCTGCGGACAGGCGCTTCAGCAGGCGGCGGCAACCCCTCCTTCGTGCCGAACGAGCTCATAGTCCTCCTGGACCACGGTCCGATCGTTCCAACGCCTGAGGACGTGGTGAAGGCCGTGGCGCAACACCGCCCCGTGCCGGGAGACCTGGGCATTGGCCACCCAGTCGCGGCGCGCTTTGTCATCTCCGAGCGCGCCGGGGAAGTGGCTCGCGCGTACCTCGTTGAGAACCCCGACAGTCCAGAGGCCATCCTCCAGCGCTACGTTGTCTTAACCTACCCGCCTGCCGTGAACGTCGACGCGGTGGCGTTTGCTCTCGAGATCAATCCGAACGTCCTGTGGGTGGGCAAGAACACGCTTGCTGAGCTCTCTGTCACCGAGCCGAACGATCCTCTGTTCGACGACAATCCGGACGGCCCACCACGCCCGCCGGAGCAGCACCAGTGGGGCAGCTACTCGCTGCACCTCCATGAAGCCTGGGACTACACCAAGGGGCATGGCTACGTAGGCATCGTCGACACGGGGGTCGATGCCGACCACCCGGACCTCCGCGCCTTCGACGCGTCGGGAAACTTTACCGGCGGGAACTTCCGCCCGCATTTGTCCCGAGACTACGGTTATGACGACGACAACGTCGATGAAGGGCAGGCTCAGGGGACGCAGACGGTTTCGCGCGCCGGCCATGGCACCCATGTGGCCGGGATCGTCGGCGCGACTCCGAACAATTTCTTGGGAGTCGCGGGAGCCTGCTGGAGCTGTAGCTTGCTCATCTCCAAAGTGAGCCGGATCTGCAGCGCTGGCGACGGCTGCACCATTGGCGCCAATCTAAGGATCACCAAAGACGACGTTGTGGACGGGATCAACGGCGCGATCGGCTGGGGTGCCCAGATCCTCAACCTCAGCCTGGGCTACCGTCCGAATGAGCGACCCGACTGCGCCGCCACGCCACTCGACCCGTTCTGCGAGGCCCTGCAGCTACTCGAATACCGCGACGCCGTCATGGCTGCGGCAGCCGGCAACGATGGGTCCAGCGCCAGCGACTGGCCGGCGGTGGATTCGCGGGTGATCGGCGTCGGTGGCATTGCGCCGGGCGGCGCCTTCTGGAACGACTGCCCCGGTTTCGAATGCGGCTCGAACTCCGATCCCAACCAGCTCGTTACGCCGGCCAAGCAGGTTCTGTCGACCTTCTACGAAGGACTGCCGTACTCGCCGAGTAGCAACTGCAGCGACAGCGTGGACGGTACCCTGGACGGCTTCGGACCCTGCACTGGGACGTCGATGTCCTCCCCCTACCTCGCGGGCTCGGCGGGAATCCTGCGCTCGATCAACCCCCTCCTGACGAAGACGAACATCAGGTCGCTGTTCACCAGCAACCTCGAGAACCCTCCGGGCTGGAACACGGCCAACGGGCTGGGCAAGCCAAACGTCCGCTCGGCAGTGGAGGCTGCACTCGGCCGAGTCGGTGGACAGGTCCTCACCAGCCGGCTGACGCCGCTGTTCAGCATGTACAGCTTTCAGGCCGAGGACCACTTCTACACGACGTTCCCCCAAATGGGGGCAGCCGCGGTCTGGAGTGCCGGGGGTCTCAATGGGTACTGGAGGGATGCCGGCTACTCCAGCATCGGTCCCGACGTTGTGGGCTACGGATATTTTCCCGGCGCGGGGTGTGTAGTCTCCCCCTGTCAGCCGGAACCAGGCGCCTCAGTGTACGTCTTCACCACCGACCGATTGCCCAACGGCACGCTGCTGGTGCCACTCTATCGGCTGAGCTTCAACGGTCCCAACCCGAACAATCCCGGCAACGCCTACAACCGGGACACCACCTACACCACGGAGGCCGCAGGGATCGTTGCCTTCGGCAACGTCGGCTACAAGCTTGACGGTGTCGAGGGCTACATCTACAAGAAGTGCACGCCCGAGCCCTCCTGCATCCCGGCAGGGGCGGTGCGGCTCTTCCGTCGGTACAACCCGCAGCGCGACGACTTCGCGATCTTCCCGGAGTCCGAGCTCCCCGCGATGGAGAGTCAGGGGTACACCTCAAACGGCGGCGGCGCCGAGGTGATTGGGTACGCATACCCGAACGTCGACAGCGATGGCGACCGGGTGATCAACGGCTTCGAGAGCCTGCTCGGGACGGATCCGCTGGTCGCCGACAGCGACTGCGACGGGCTCGGCGACGGAGTCGAGATCCTCGATTTTCCCTACGCCAGCAAAGATCCGCGCAGCGGTCCTCTCGCCATTCTCGAGCTCCATAACCAGTCGATTAGTTCGACGCAGACGTTCGAGGCCTGCGACACGATCTTCGCTGGCGCGAACCTGACGATCGAGCCCAGCGCCAGCGTGACCCTGCACGCTGGCAAGAAAGTCGTCCTCAGGTCTGGCTTCCGGGTCAAGCCTGGGGCCGTCTTCAGGGCGGTTGTCCCCTGATCGCCTTGGTAAAGAAACAAGAACAGCATACGGAAAACTAGGAGGAATGACCGTGATCAAGAGCATTCGGATGATCGGAATAAGCGCACTCGCCGCTGGGCTCGGACTGCTGGTCACACCAATTGCGCGCGCCCAGGACACGGTGTTCGTCACCAGTACGGGTAATGTCGGCCTCGGCACGAGCTCTCCAGTGGACAAGCTCCACCTCTTCAATAGCACAGATGTGCCCACTGTGTTCCGTATCGAAAGTACCAGCTCCGGCGTGAATGGTGTCAGCAACTTCCGGGCCCAATCGAACACCGCAGTCGTCCACTTCCGAGCCCACGGTAGTGGACGGACGATCAGTCAGTTCGGAGTGGTACTTGGAGGCTGGTCCCAGATCGTTCAAGATATCGGCAACGGGCTCCTCATAGGGACACTGAACAGCACACCAATCATAATGGGGACAAACAACACCAACCGCCTCCAGATCGACGGCAGCACCGGCGCTGTGACAATTGCTGGCAACTTAACCGTGAACGGCACCTTCAGCAATCCCTCCTCACGCGAGCTGAAGGAGGGCTTCGCTCCGCTCGATCCGAGCACGGTGCTGAAGAAGCTTGCCCGGCTGCCGATCCAAGAGTGGAGCTACAAGAGCGATGAGCAGAAGCTGCGCCACGTCGGTCCGACCGTCGAGGACTTCCGGAATGCGTTCGGCCTGGGGACGGAGGGACAGTACATCTTCCCGATGGATGTCCAGGGCGTGACCATGGCAGCCGTGCAGGGCCTCTATCAGCTCGTACAGGAGAAGGACGTGCAGATCGCTGAGCTGCAGAAGGAGTTGCGCGAGATCAAGCAGCTCCTCCTGGAGAAGGGCGACAAGCAGTAACCAGATACTGAGCGGAGCTGGAGATTCAGTAGCCGCGGGCATGCAGCCACCCGCGCAAGCAGAGGAAGGAGAAGTCATGCGAAGGAGAGGTTTAACACGCGGTGCCGCCTTGGTGACTTGCCTGGCCGCGCTCCTGGTGAGCTCCATTACCCACGCGATCGAGCCCAAGCCGCCGGGAGGCTATCTGGAGCAGAAGGAGTTCTTCCTCCCCGAGCTGGCGATCAGCTCCACAAACGTACCGCTCGAGGAGGTGCTGCCGGCGCTTCCCAACCGCGCCGCCTGGACGAGCCTGCTGCACGCTCGCGCGCCGGCCGGCGACGGGGCGACGTACGGCTTCATCGATCCGCGCTCCGGCACGGCCACCAGCCTGATTGGGGCCTTCCCGCTCCTACCCGGCCGCGGGGTGGGTAACCAGGTGAGCATCGAGAGTCTGAGCGCCCGGCTCGGGCGCCGGCCGGCGAGAATCGACCCGCCGATCGTCGCGGCGGCCATCCTCGACTTCGTCGGCCGGCACCGCGAGTTGCTGGCGATAGACGCTACTCAGCTCGGCGCGGGCCGCGCCGCACAGGTCACGCCCGACCTCTGGCAGGTCAACATCCCGCAGGTCTACCACGGAGTGCTGGTGCGCGATGCACGGCTCGCGGCCTCGATCAGCCACGGCAATCTGGTGGTGATCGGCGCCGAGACGTGGGGCAACGTGCGCGGGCTCTCGACGACCCCCAAGCTGAGCAGCGAGGAGGCGCTCGCGGCCGGATTCGCCTACATCGGCGGCGGCTCGGCCATGGACGAGATGGTACGCCTGCCCACCCTGGAAGTGGTTCCGGTGGCGCCGCCGGAGCACGAGCGCGCGGCCGGCTACACCGGCCCGATCGGCGCCGGTTACCGGCACCGGCTGGTCTGGACGTTCGCCTTCCGGCGCCTCCCCGACGACGCGGTGTGGGAGACGATGGTCGACGCGCACTCGGGCCAGGTGATCGCGTTTCAGGATACCAACCGCTACGTCAACCAATCGATCACCGGCGGTGTCTACCCGGTAACCTCGACCGAAATCTGTCCCACCGTTCAGACCTGCGGCACGATGCAGAGCGGCTGGCCGATGCCGTTCGCCGACACCGGCCTGGCCTCGCCCAACGACTTCACCAACAGCGCCGGCATCTTCAACTACACGAGCGGTACCGCGACGACCACCCTCACCGGGAAGTACGTGGGCATCGTTGACGCCTGCAGCGCGATCAGCAACAGCGCGACGGGCGCGATCGACCTAGGCGGTATCAACGGCCAGCACGACTGCGATAGCGCCGGAGGCTCGCCAGGAAACACGGCCTCTTCCCGCTCCGCGTTTTATGAGGTCAATAAGCTTGCCGAACAGGCGCGCGGCTGGCTTCCCTTCAACCCTTGGCTGCAGAGCCGACTGACCACGAACGTCAACCTCGACGCTTTTCCCAACTATTGCAACGCCTTTTATAGTCTCGGCAGCGGAACGATCAACTTCTACCGCTCGGGGAACGGCTGCCGCAATACAGGTGAGATCGCCGGCGTATTCGACCACGAATGGGGTCACGGACTGGACGACAACGACGCAGGCGGAGCGCTGTCAAATTCCAGCGAGGCTTACGCCGACATCGCGGCCATCTACCGGCTCCAGACATCCTGCGTCGGCTATGGCTTTTGGTGGACCCAAAACAAGGGATGTGGGCAGACCTCCGACGGCACCGGCTTCAATGCCAACGAGGCGCAGGCGGGCGCTGCCCATTGCGACCTTGACTGCTCGGGCGTGCGCGACGCCGACTGGGACAAGCACTCCGATCACCTGCCGGACACGGCGCTCGGGTTCGTGTGCAGCGCCTGCTCCTCGGGCTCCGGTCCCTGCGGCCGGCAGGTCCACTGCGCCGCAGCGCCCTCCCGTCAGGCCGCCTGGGACCTGGTGGCTCGCGACCTGCGCGGCGCTCCCTTCAACTACGACAGCCAGACCGCGTTTATCGTTGGCAACAAACTCTTCTACCAGGGGAGCGGCAATATCGGCGCCTGGCACTCCTGCACCTGCAGCGTCACGTCGGACGGCTGCGGCGCGACCAACGGCTACATGCAGTGGCTGACCGCCGACGACGATAACGGCAACCTGAACGACGGCACACCGCACATGACGGCGATCTTCAACGCCTTCAACCGCCACGGCATCGCCTGCGCCATGCCAACGCCCCAGAACGCCGGCTGCAGCGGCGGACCGACCGCGGCGACGACGCTTACCGCCACCGGCGGCAATTTCCAGACGTCGCTGTCGTGGACGGCGGTCGCCGGGGCGAGCCGCTACTGGGTGTTCCGCACTGAGGGCCATGTCGCCTGCGACTTCGGCAAGGCGCTGATCGCCGATACCACCGGCCTCAGCTACACCGACACCCAGGTGGCGAACGGCCGCCTCTACTCCTACAACGTCGTGGCGGCAGGGACCTCTTCGGCTTGTTACGGCGTGGTCAGCAACTGCGCTACCGTGGGCTGCCAGGTCGCCAATCTCGAGCTCGCAAACCAGTCCATCAGCTCGACCCAGACGTTTGTAGCCTGTGACACCATCTTCGCCGGTCCCAACCTGACGATCGAGCCCACCGGCAACGTGACCCTACACGCTGGCAAACGGGTTGTGTTGAGGTCCGGCTTCAGGGTCAGGTCCGGAGCCGTCTTCAGAGCGGTTGTCCCCTGATCGGCGTGGCAAAGAAACCCAAAAACGGCATACAGAGACTAGGAGGAATGACCGTGATCAAGAGCATTCGGATGATCGGAATAAGCGCACTCGCCGCTGGGCTCTGCCTGCTAGCTGCACCGGCCGTGGCTCGTGCACAAGACTCAGTGTTCGTCAGCAGCACCGGCGACGTCGGCATCGGCACCTCGACTCCCACAGCGCGACTCGACGTGCAATCGAACGGCTCTTCCTCAGTAACTGCCCGGTTTCGGAACTCGAATCCCAACGCGGATGTGTTCATGGTGCTTTCAATGGAGAACGCCAACTCCGGCGTGAATGGCTCCAGCTCCCTGCAATTAGGGTCGAACTCCTCCTTCGCCAATATCCAGGCACACGGCAGCGGGAGGACACTCTCCAGGTTCGGCCAGCCACTGGCGAGCTGGGTGGAGATCGCGGTCGCGGGTGCCAGCAACGGGCTGATCGTTGGCACGACCGCTGACAAGCCACTAATCCTCGGCACCAACAACGCCGATCGGCTGCACATCAAAGCGACCGGAGACATCGGCATCGGCACTACGACGCCCGCCTCCAAGCTCCACGTAAACGGCGGTGACATCCGTGTCTCAGGCGGCTCCTTCATTGATGACGGTGTCACCCTAAACGCTCCCGACTACGTCTTTGAGCCCGACTACCGGCTGATGCCTCTGGACGAGTTGAGGGAGTTCGTCTCCCGAGAGAGGCATCTCCCGAACGTTCCGAGCGCTAGCGATATCAAGAAGGAGGGCCTCAACCTCAGTCAGCTCCAGATGCGGCTACTGGAGAAGCTCGAGGAGCTGACCCTCTATACGCTGAAGCAGGATGTGCAGATCAAGGCCCAACAGGCCCGGATCGATGAGCTGCAGAGCGAGCTCGAGGAGCGACTGGAGGCACTGGAGCAGGCGACCGCGGCCAAGCCCGAGCAGCAGTAGCCCCCAAAAACGAACGGCCGGCGTTTCCGCCGGCCGTTCTCTCATCCAAGATGATCGAAAGGCTTCAATTCGCCGCCGGCACCGCCGCCCCCACCGTCCACGTATCCCCCTGCTTCAGCAAATCGTCCAGCTTGCCGACGCCCAGGCGCTCGGTCTCCTGGTGGAGCTGATCGACGACACGCTGCTCGTAGCTCGGCATCTCGACGCTGCGGAAGACGCCGAGGGCCGTGGGAAAGTTCGGCGGCAGGAGGTTGGCGGCGAGGAAGGCGGTCGCGGGGTTCTCCAGCGTCTCGTCCCACACCACGCAGTCCTCGGGGCCCACGCCGTCGCCGAAGTGGACGACCTCCATCTGGGTACCCCGCATGCGGATCCCCTTGTCCTTGTTCTTGCCGAAGACCAGGGGCTTGCCGTGCTCGAGGTAGAGGACGGTCTCGTCCTTGACCTCCTTCTCGGTCATGTAGGTGAAGGCCTTGTCGTTGAAGATGTTGCAGTTCTGGTAGATCTCGACGAAGGCCGTGCCCTTGTGCTGGGCGGCGCGCCGCAGCGTGTCGCGCAGGTGCACCTGGAAGATGTCGACGCTCCTGGCGACGAAGGTCGCTCCGGCGCCCAGAGCCAGCGACAGCGGGTTGAACGGGTAGTCGACCGAGCCCGAGGGGGTGGACTTGGTGCGCTTGCCCAGCTCGGAGGTGGGCGAGTACTGCCCCTTGGTCAAGCCGTAGATGCGGTTGTTGAACATCAGGATCTTCACCCCGACGTTGCGCCGCAGGGTGTGGATCAGGTGGTTGCCGCCGATCGACATGGCGTCGCCGTCGCCGGTGGCGATCCACACCTCCAGCTCGGGCCGGGCCAGCTTCAAGCCGGTGGCGACCGCGGGCGCCCGCCCGTGGATGGAGTGGAACCCGAAGGTGTTCATGTAGTACGGGAAGCGGCTCGAGCAGCCGATTCCGGAGACGACCACGAACTTCTCCCGCGGTACGCCCAGCTCGGGGAAGACCTGCTGCACGGCCGACAGGATGGCGTAGTCCCCGCAGCCGGGGCACCAGCGCACCTCCTGATCGCTCTGGAAGTCCTTCTTGGTCAGGGTCGGGGTCTCAGTGGACATGGGCGTTCGGCTCCAGGATCTGCTGAATCTTGTCGAGGATCTCCTGGCGGGTGAACGGCTGGCCCTTCACCTTGCTGAAGGAGATCGCGTCCTTGAGATAGCGGGCCCGCACGAGCAGGGAGAGCTGGCCCAGGTTCATCTCCGGGATGAGCACGTTGCGGAAGCGCGCGAGCACCTCCCCGAGGTTCTTCGGGAACGGGTTCAGGTGGCGCAGGTGGGCACGGCTGACCGAGAGGCCCATACGCCGCGCGGAGTTGACCGCGCCGGTGATGGCGCCCGCCGTGGAGCCCCAGCCCAGGACGAGCAGCTCTCCGCCCGCGGGGTCGCCCACGACCTCCACCTCCGGGATGTCGTTGGCGATGCGCTCCACCTTCTCGGCCCGCAGGCGGACCATCCTCTCGTGGTTGGCCGGGTCGTAGGAGACGTTGCCCGTCACGTCCTCCTTCTCCAGGCCGCCGATGCGGTGCTCCAGCCCCGGCGTGCCCGGGATGGCCCACGGCCGGGCCAGCGTCTCGGGATCGCGCAGGTAGGGCAGGAAGCCTTCCGGGTCGGTGCGGAACTCGATCCGCAGGTCCGGCAGGTCCTCGACCTGCGGCAGCTTCCAGGGCTCGGAGCCGTTGGCGATGTAGCCGTCCGAGAGCACCGTCACCGGCGTCATGTACTTGGTGGCGATCCTCACCGCCTCCAGGGCGATGTCGAAGCAGTCCTTGGGCGAGGAGGGGGCCAGGATCGGCATCGGCGACTCGCTGTTGCGGCCGAACATCACCTGCAGCAGGTCGGCCTGCTCGGTCTTGGTGGGCAGGCCGGTCGAGGGGCCGCCGCGCTGGATGTCGCAGACGATCAGGGGCAGCTCCGTCATCACCGCCAGGTTCATGGCCTCGGCCTTCAAGGCGATGCCCGGGCCCGAGGAGACCGTGACGCCGAGCGCGCCGCCGAAGGAGGCACCGATGGCGGCGCAGACCGCGGCGATCTCGTCCTCGGCCTGGAAGGTGGTGACCCCGTAGTTCTTGTAGCGGGCCAGCTCGTGCAGCACGTCCGAGGCCGGGGTGATCGGGTAGGCGCCGAGGAACAGCGGCAGGCCGCTCCGGCGGCTGGCGGCGATCAGGCCCACGGCCAGGGAGGTGTTGCCGATGACGTTGCGATAGAGGCCCGGCTCGAGCGTCGCTGCCGGCACCTCGTAGCGCTCGTGGAACAGCTCGGTGATGTCGCAGAAGTTCCAGCCGGCCTTCAAGACCTTGATGTTGGCCTCGGCGAGCTGGGGCTTCTTGGCGAAGTTCTTCTCCAGCCAGTGGATGGTGCTCTCCATCGGCCGGGAGAACAGCCAGTAGCACATGCCGAGGGCGAACATGTTCTTGCAGCGCTCCACCGACCTGCCGTCGAGGCCGCTCCCCTCGAGCGTGCGCCGGGTCATCGTGGTCAGCGCGACCTGGAAGACCCGGTACTTCGCGAGGCTGCCGTCCTCCAGGGGATTGGAGGTGATGCCGGCCTTGTTGAAGTTGCGCTGGTGGAACTCGTCGGTGTTGACGATGATGATGCCGTTCGGTTTGAGGTCCTTCAGCTCCTTCTTCAGGGCCGCGGGGTTCATCGCCACCAGCACATCCGGGGCGTCGCCCGGGGTGTGGATGTCGTAGTCGGCGATGCGCACCTGGAAGGCCGACACGCCGGGCAGGGTGCCGGCGGGCGCGCGGATCTCGGCCGGGAAGTCCGGCAGCGTCGACAGGTCGTTGCCGAGCAGCGCGGACGTGTTGGTGAACTGGGTGCCGGTCAACTGCATGCCGTCGCCCGAGTCGCCGGCGAAGCGGATGACCACCTCGTCGATCTTCGCGGGGACGATCTCTCGTCGTTCGTTTTCTGCAACCGTGGTGCTCATGGTCCTCTCTTTCAGCGACTAAAACGAAAAAGACCCGGCAAAAATGCCCGGGCCCTCGATCTGGGCCGGCTCAATCCCGGAGGCACTCCGGGACGACGTGATCCCTGTCTCCTCCGGGTGCTGCATCGCGGCAGATTGTACCAGAGGTTGCCCCTCACCTTCGCCGCCTTTCCGCCCGGGGGGCGTTCCCGCCCCGCGGCGTGGGACGTGCGCCGTATCGAGCCGGCAGCCCTCGATTCTGGGGTTGGACCTCTCCATCCGGGGTCCCGATCCAGTCGTTTGGACGCCTGCAGCTCTCATTCCGCGCCTCGAATCCCTCTGTTCGGCTTCCGCAGCTACCGATTCGGAGTTGGAATCCAGTGGATTCGGGCCTGGAACGGCTCGATTCCGGTCTGGAATCCATTCGTACGATTCCAGAATCCACTGGATTCCGTCCCCGATCGACTCGATTCGGGCTCCGAATCCAGTGGATTTTGATTTTGAACGGATGGTTTCGGCGCCGGAATCCAGTGGATTCTGGTCTGGAACGAATGGATTCGGCTTTGGAATCGAGTGGATTCAGGAAACGAAACGAGTGGATTCGAGAGCCGAATGGGGAGATTCCGCCGCCGCGCGGCTGGATTCCGGCTTCGGCTAGAATGAGCTCTGAGGCTCGATGAGCGTCACGGTCGGCCGAGCCCACGATCCATGGCGTCGCGTCCCCAGGCGTGAAGATCCTCTTCGTCACACCGAACTCCTCCGGATCCGGGGAAGCCGTGACCGCCCTGCACATGGGGCGCGAGCTGGTGCGGGCCGGTCACGAGGTGCGCTATCTCGCCTCCGCCTTCACGGCCGGCTTCTTGCGGGCCTCGTTTCCGACCGCGGTCGAAGAGCTGTGCGGGCAGGCGCGGGAAGACCGCCGCAGATGGCAGAGCCTGATCCGGGGATTCAAGCCCCGGCTCGTCGTGTTCGCGGACTACCCCCTGCTCTTCCTGTCGACCACGGATCGGGCGCTGCTGGAGGGGGAAGACCGCCTCGATCTCGACGACCTGGACGCGCAACTGGTCACCCTGGACCACCTCGGGATGGCCCAGGGACCTCTGACCCTGTCCTTCGGGCCGCCTCACCTGGAGCTCTACCTGATGCACCTGCCGGCAGTGCCGGAGAGGATGAAGGTTCTCCTGCCCTGCCCGGTGCAGAGCCCGATGCCTCCGGCGGAGCTCCGCGGCACGCCGTTCCGCTACTGGCAGCTCCCCCTGGCAGGTCTCTCCGCAGCGCGGCGTCGGGAGATCCGGGAGCGCTTCCTCGAGCGCGAAGACGGCCTGCTGGTCTTTCACTCGGTGCCGACCTGGGCGCAGGAGCTCAGCCGGCGGCATCGGCTGCCCAACTACTGGTATCTGACTCGCCTCTTCGAAGCCTACCTCGGGGGCCTTCGCCGGCCGGTGACCGTTCTTTCGGTGCACCGGGACCGTCTTCTGGCCCCCTCCTCGGCGCCCGGGCTGCGCGTCGTCGGCCTGAGCCAGCTCGCGCCGCAGGAGTATCAGGAGCTCCTCTTCGCGAGCGACCTGATGGTCACCGACAACGGGATCTCGGTGAGCCTGGGCCAGGCGGTTTGCGGGCTCATTCCTTGCGCGGTGCTGAGGAACAGCTACCGCCTGTTGGAGCTGCTCGAGCGGACCGCGGGAGCCCTCCGCGAGATGCTGCTGGAGATGGAGCGCGACCGTCCCGGTGCGGTCTTCCCGTTCGAGGTCTTCCCGATCTGGTCCCGCGAGGACTTGGCTGCTCTGCGCCTCTTCGTGGGGAACCCTCTCACCCGGTGCGTCGCCAGGCTGGAGATCTATGGCGGCGAGGAGACGCGGCGGGCCCTGGAAGCCCTGCTGACCGATCCAGCGCACCGCCAGGAGGTACAATCGCGGCAGTCGGAGTATGTCTCGTCGCTCTGCCGGCTGCCCGATCCCGAGGAGGCGCTCCTGTCGCTGGCCGGGTAGAGGCGGCCTGGAACGAACATGGACGAAGTCGTCGGAGTCATTCTGGCGGCCGGCCGGGGACGCCGGTTGGGGTCGCTCGGCGAGGACTACGTCAAGACCCTCCTGCCGGTCGCCAACGAGCCGTTGATCGGGCACCATCTGCGGCTGCTCGGCGGGCTGGGCGTGCGCCGCGTCCTGGTGGTCGTCGGCCATCACGCCGCGCAGGTGGAGCGGGCCCTGGGGAACGGCGAGCGCTACGGCCTGGAAGTCCAGCTCGTGCGCCAGCCGGCTCCTCTGGGGAGCGCCCACGCCCTGGCCGCGGTGCGCTCCTGCCTGCGGACGCCCTTCCTCCTGCTCCTCGGCGACTACTACTTCGTGGCGGCCCGGCCGGAGACGATGATCGAGCGCCTGGCGCGGGGGGAGTCGGCGATCGCGGTGAAGCGGGAGCCCGAGCCGCGGCTCATCTGCGAAGCCTGCGCGGTCGAGACCACGGCGGAGGGCAGGGTGGTCGCCATCGTCGAGAAGCCGAGCCGGCCGCTAACGGATCTCAAGGGCTGCGGCTTCTACGCGCTCGTTCCCGAGGCTCTCGACGCCGTGACGAGGACCCCGCGGACGGCGTTGCGCGACGAGTACGAGCTGACGGTCTCCCTGGAGCTGTTCGTGCAGGCGGGCAACGCGCTCTACGCGGAGGAGATCATCGACTGGGACTACAACCTCACCCGGCCCGAAGATTTGCTAGAATGCAACCTGGATTGGCTGGATCGCCACGGAATGAGCAACCTGGTGGCGAACCGAGCCTTCGTCGACGGACAGACGGAGCTTCAGAGGACGGTGGTTGGTGAAGGCGCGGCTGTCCGAGGCGTGAACCTCCTGAAGGAAGTCGTGGTGTTCCCGGGCACGGAGGTGGTCGCAAGAGGCTCTGTGGAGAGGACGCTGTTCACACCGGAGGGTTCCATTTCCTGCGGCCCATCGCCGCAGCTAGCCCAAGAGGAAGGTGCCGAATGACGACGCTGAGGGATTTTGACGTTCAGACACTCTTCGACGTGGTCAAGGATCGCAGCGCGCTCGAGCTCGTGCAGCGGGTGATCCAGGCCGAGGTCGTTTTCCACGAGTCGCGGCTCGGGCAGCTCAGGGAGCTGAACGAGGCGGTGGGAAAACGCCTCAACACTCTCGGCGGTGGCTAGGTCCTCAACCGGGCCGGAGCACGGCGAAGTAGAGCTCCGGGTCGAAGCGCGGCGGCTCGGCTGGGGGGACGTAGAGGGTGGAGACGATGGACAGGTGCCGCCGCTCGAGCCCCGCAAGTTCCGTCCACCGGACCACCGGCTCGCAGGCCGGCAGCACCGCCGCCTCGTAGACGCAGACCTGGTGGTGGCGAGGGTAGACCTCCGACAGACGGTGGATCAGGAGATCGAGAGGGCTCGACTCCCGCACCTCCAGGCTGAAGGCACGATCCCCGAGAACTCCCACCTGCCACAGCACCAGATGGCTCGAGGGATCGGCCTGCCGCCGATTGACGAGGAAGTCCGTCGCCTCGTAAGACTGGCAGCCGGCGGTCGCGGGATCGAGGCCGAGGTCGGCGAACAGGCAGTCCTCGGCCGAGACGCCGGGCAGCATCCTGGCTGCGAAGCCCTCCTTGCGGGCGCTGCGGACCGCCTCGTGAGCAGGGTCGACGAAGACTCCTGGATGGCCATAGAAGACGGCGCAGGTCCGCCGTCCGTGCCGGACGCTGGTGAGAATGCTCTCGACCATCTGCCGGTAGGTCTCGCGCCGCGGCTTGCCTTCGCCGTAAAGGCCGGCCAGAGATCGCGCTCCGGCCGGATTCAACCGGTGGATCACCTCCTCGGCCACCGGCTCGGCGACGAGGTAGAAGACCCTCTCCGCGCTCTGGATGTGGGCGATCGCCTCCACCGTGAGCTGGCCCACGCTGCGGATGCCGGTGCCGACGACGGTCAGCGAGCCCGGCGACGGGCGGCTCGACGGTCCAGGGTCGCTTCCGCTCTCATGGCTTGCGGCCGTCGCGGTCGGTTCGGCTGCGAGGCGGGCGATCAGGGCCGGCGTCTCACCCTGCCGCCAGAGCTCCCGGTCTTCCTCGCCGACACCGGCGTCCGCCATGGCGCTCTCGGGAGCCACGAGGAAGCGCACCAGCGCGTCGGGAGCGACGGCGATCGCCGCAAGAAAGCGCTTCAGGCTCGTTGCCACACCGCCTCCAGGGCTGCGCGCCGGCGCGCGCTAGGCAGCCCGGTCCTCCGCGACGACCCGCTCGAGCACCTCTGTGCAATCGCCGAGCTTGCGCAGCCGGTCGACGTACTCCCGCTGGGCGTCGCGCAGGGCCTCGCGCTCCCGCTCATCAGTGAGGAGGCCCTGGAGCGCGCGCCGGGTGTCGCCGTTGCCGAAGATCTCCAGCGCGCGGAATGCCCGGGTGAGGGAGTTGTCGCGGTAGAGGACGATGCGGTCCAGCTCCTCGGTCATGCCGGCCGGATAGACGTTGAACGGGAAGACCGTTCCCATCCGCTCGCGCTCCATCGCCAGGACGAGGTCCTTCAGAGGACTTTCCAGTCGCGCCAGCAATTCGAGAAACCGGAAGCTGTTCCGTAGCGCTGCGCAGGTCTGCAGACCGCAGATGGCCTTCCCCATCGCGATCGAGACACTGTTCTCGGTGAGGACGAGATCGCTGCCGAACAAGAGGGCCTCGAACTCGGGTTTGGAAACCGGCTCCAGATTGACGAAGCGGACCGCGGAGCCGGCAGGCGGCTGCAGCAGCGACCCGTTGTTGACCGAGACGACGGTGACGGGGCCGGGCAGGTCCCGCAGGTAGTGGTCGAGGATCGCCGGCAGGTAACGATAGAAGGGCAGGCCCAGCATCGCGGCCTGCCGCCAGGCCCAGTTCGGCACCGAGTGGAAGATCAGCAGCTCGTCCTCACTGCGTAGATAGCGGGAGCGCATCTGGCGGCGGGCCGCATCGGCGAGCTCCAGAGGCACTTCCCAATAGCGGAAGGGATGGCCCCGCCGCCCGGGGATGGGATTCGGCTCGTGCATGGGACAGGGAAGCAGGATGTGCATCCGCTCCGGAATCGCCGGGAACCTCTGATAGTAAAGGCTCAGGTGGGGAGGGCCGAGGAAGAGCGCCATCTCCTCCTGGGCGAAGCCGAAGTGATCGAGCGTCACCAGGCTGGCGTCCAGCGACTCCAGCTCCTCCTGCCAGCCGGGACCGTCCGCCAGGGGCGCCACGCCGGTGGGCACGAACAGCAGGGGATAATCGGCGAACACCACCACGTCGGGCCGCAGCTCCGCGACCGCCTCCTCCCAGCTTCGGCGGTTCGCCTGGAGGTCGTCACCGAGGCGGCGAATCCGGTCCGGAAAATGCTCGCCTAAAAGGCGCTGCGCGAAAGGCGAGGCGAGGAAGTGGACCTCGTGCCCCTGTGCCGTGAGGCTCTCGGCCATGTGGAGGCAGGTGATGGTCTCTCCCGACCCCTGCTCGACCGGAGCCACGAAGAGGACCTTCATCGCCGTTCTCCCTGGCGCGCGGTCGAGGACGTCCTGCTCAGAAAGGAGCGGCTCACCGCCCCGCCGCCGCCCTCGCGGCCTCGCGCTCCTGGGCCTTGCGGGCGGCGTCGACCAAGTTGAAGGCTTCCCGGCGCATCTTGGCCCGCTGCACGTCCTCCTCGGGGAAGAGCGGCCGGTAGCCCAACTGGCTCTCGTCGAAGGTGAAGGGCTTCATCAGGTCTTCCTTGCCGACGATCGACTGCTCGCGGGTGAAGTAGGCCATGTCGTAGTTGTTGGACATGATGATGGCCTCTTCCGGGCAGGCGTCCACGCAGTAGCCGCAGAAGATGCAGCGCAGCATGTCGATCTCGTAGACGACCGGGTACTTCTCGATGTTGACGTCCGGATGCTCGCCGGCCTCGATGCGGATGCACTCGGCCGGGCAGTTCTGGGCGCAGAGGTAGCAGGCGACGCACCGCACCGAGCCGTCCGGCCGCGTGGTGAGGATGTGGTGGCCGCGGAAGCGGTGGCTGTACGGGCGCCGCTCCTCGGGGTACTCGATGGTGTACATCTGGTTGCGCCCGAAGAGGTTGCGCAGGAAATGCCGCATCGTCACCATGAGCCCGCCCAGCAAGGGCAGGTAGAGCCGCTCCGCGAGGCCCGGCTTGTAGGGCCGGACCTCGCTCGGATGAGGCGCTCCCGGCCGCAGGACGGGCCGGCCCGCAGGCCGCGCCGGAGCGCTTGGGTTTCGAGTCAAAGGCTGGCTCATCGTTCGAGCTCTCCGGCGATGATGTTCAGGCCGCCTAGCGAGACAATGGCGTCGGAGACCGAGCCGCCGTTGATCAGCCGGGGAAAGGCCGAGAAGATCGGGAAGCACGGCCCCCGGCAGTGGTTGCGGTAGGGCTTGCTGGTGCCGTCGCTGATCGTGTAGAAGCCGAGCTCGCCGTTGGCGCCCTCCACCATCGAGTAGATCTCGCCCGCCGGCACCTGGATGCCGTCCATGATCAGCTTGAAGTGGTAGATCATGGCTTCCATCTGGTTGTAGCAGGCTTCCTTGGGAGGCAGGGCCACGTGCGGGTCGTTGACGATGTGCGGCCCGTCCGGCATGCCGCGGTCGAGGAGCTGGCGGATGATCTTCAGCGACTCGCGGATCTCCAGCATGCGGATGCGGTAGCGGTCGTACACGTCGCCGCCGTAGAGCACCGGCACCTCCCAGTCGACCGTGTCGTAGAGGTCGTAGGGATGGGCCCGGCGCACGTCGTAGGCGACGCCGCTCGCCCGCAGGCAGGGGCCGGTCCAGCTCCAGTTGACCGCCTCCTCGCCGGAGAGGGCGGCGACGCCCACCGAGCGGTCGAGCCAGATGCGGTTCTTGTTGACCAGCTTCTCGGTGTCGTCGATGAACGGCGGGATGATCTCCAGCAGCCGGCGGCAGCGGGCCTCGAAGTCGGGCGGCAGGTCCTGGATCAGGCCGCCGATGCGGCAGGCCGAGACGGTCAGGCGGGCGCCGGAGACCGACTCGAGCAGGCCGTAGATCTCCTCGCGGGGCTGGAAGAGGTACCAGAAGTTGGTGAGGCCCCCGGCGTCCACCAGCGTCGAGCCGTTGCAGACGCAGTGGTCCATGATGCGCGAGAACTCCGAGAGGATCGTCCGCGCCCACACCGCCTTGGGTGGCGGCTCGACGCGCAGCAGCTTCTCCACCGTCTTGCAGTAGCCGACGTTGTTGATGAAGGCCGAGCAGTAGTTGAGCCGGTCGGTGTAGGGAATGACGTGCTGCCAGGTGTGGGTCTCCGACATCTTCTCGAAGCAGCGGTGCAGGTAGCCGATCTCGACGTCGGAGGCGATGATCGTCTCGCCGTCCAGCACGGCCATCAGGCGGAAGGTGCCGTGCATGGCCGGATGCGACGGGCCGATGTTGATCGTCATCCGCTCGAAGAGGTCGTCCTCCCCTTCAGGAAGATCGAAATGGGGCTTGTAGATCTTGTCCTCGGTCAGGATCCAGCGCCGCGCCGGGTCGTAGTCCTTGCGCAGCGGGTGCCCCTGGAAGGCCTCGTGGGTGAGGATGCGGCGCAGGTTGGGGTGCCCCTCCACCTTTACCCCGAACATGTCGTAGATCTCGCGCTCGAACCAGTTGGCCCCCTTCCAGACCGGGATCAGGGAGGGGATGACGGCGTCGTCCTCGCGCAGGGGCACTTTCAGGCGCAGCCGCGCGGCACGGGGGAGCGAGTAGAGGTGGTAGACCGCCTCGAAGCGCTCCTCGCGGTCGGGGAAATCGACCCCGCAGAGGTCGAGCATGAGGTCGAACTGCGTCTGCGGGTTCTCCTTGAGCTCGCGGGCCACGGCGGCCAGCACGTCGCGGCTGACGATCCAGCACGGCTGGTCCAGCCCGTCCTGCGGCAGGACGCTGCCCGCCGGGAACTTCGCCCGCACGGCCTCGAGCTCGGGGATCGTCGAGGTCGAGGTTTCAGACGGTGGCGGCGCCAGTGTTGACACTCTCGGCCTTCTCCTGGTCCTCGTGGTCCGGATTCTCGCGGCGGAACCGGTCGCGGTCGCGGGCGACCTTCTCCTTGAGCTGGAGGATGCCGTAGATCAGCCCCTCCGGCGTCGGCGGGCAGCCGGGGACGTAGACGTCGACGGGGATGATCTCGTCGATGCCCTGCATCACGTGGTAGGCGCGGTAGAAGCCGCCCGAGCAGGCGCAGGCGCCCATCGAGATCACCCACTTCGGGTCCGCCATCTGGTCGTAGATCTTCTTCAGCACCGGCGCCATCTTGTCGTTGATCGTCCCCGCCACCAGCAGCACGTCGCTCTGGCGGGGCGAGAAGCGCACCACCTCGGCCCCGAAGCGGGAGACGTCGTAGTGGCTGGAGACGGTGGACATGAACTCGATGGCGCAGCAGGCCGTGCCGAACGGGAACGGCCAGAAAGAGTTGCGGGCGGCCCAGTCCTCCAGCGTCTCGAACTTGGTGGTGACCCAGCTTTCTCCGATCGTCTTCATGGCAGGCATCCTCTCGCCACGGAGAGTCTATCACTTGTGACTGGGTGTCACAAGGTGGAGGAACTTCAATTGTTTCTAGGAGTTACATCTCTCCACCCGGTCGAAGCGGGCGGGCGGGGCGCCTGGGTTGATTTTTTCCCCAGAGTTGGGAATAATGCCTCGCTCGAAACCGTTTGGGAAGGCGTCCAAGAGTTTTCGCATTTCGGTTTGTAATCACAAAGCCGGGGCGGGGGCGAGCACTGGGTTCAACCGGCAGTCGCTCCTAAGGAGTCGCTCGCTTGCAGCAGTCACTGTCGTCGTGTGTCTCCCTCCTACAGGGCGTTTCCCCGGGCCGGCAGGCCGGCCCGTTCTCGTGTCATAGCTCCGTTTCACCCAACATGGATTCACAACCGTGATCCGAGGAAGAGGAGTCTACATGAAACGTCCGTTGTTCGCAGTATTTTTGTCGATGCTCTGTCTTTGCTCCCTGGCGCTCGGCGCCCAGGACCTGACGACCGAGCCTTCCGGGTCCGAGCCCGCCGCCGAGTCGGGCGCCCCCGTCAACGAAACGCCCACGGCGTGGTTCGTGGAGCTGGCCAGCCCGCCGACGGCCGACGGCACGAGCCTTGCCACTGTCAAGGCAGAGAAGGACGCCTTCCGGCGCGCGGCCGGCACGGCCGGCCTGAAGTATGCCGAGCGGTACGCCTTCGACACCCTCTGGAACGGCCTTTCCGTGCAAGTCTCGCCCGCGGACGTGGGTAAGCTGAGCCGGATCGCAGGCGTGAAGGCCATCTGGCCGGTGGTGCAGGTAGAACCCGCGCAAGAGATTACGGCCGAAGATCCCGACCTCTTCACCGCCCTGGGCATGACCGGCGCCAATTACGCGCAGAACACCCTCGGCCTCACCGGCGCCGGGATCAAGGTCGGCGTGATGGATACCGGCATCGACTACAACCATCCCGACCTGGGCGGCTGCTTCGGCGCCGGCTGCCGAGTGGCGACCGGATACGACTTCGTGGGCGACGCCTACAACTCGAGCGGGTCGGGAGACGCTCTGGTGCCGCACCCGGACAACGACCCCGACGACTGCGCGGGCCACGGCAGCCACGTCAGCGGGATCATCGGCGCCAACGGAGTGGTCAAGGGCGTGGCCCCCGGCGTCACCTTCGGCGCCTACCGCGTATTCGGCTGCGTGGGCACGACCAGCTCCGACGTCATGATCAAGGCCATGGAGCGGGCGCTGGCGGATGGGATGCAGGTGCTGAACATGAGCATCGGCTCCTCTTTCCAGTGGCCGCAGTACCCGACGGCCGCCGCCAGCGACCGCGCCGTCAACAAGGGCATGGTCGTGGTGGCTTCCATCGGCAACTCCGGCGCCAACGGCGCCTACGCGGCGGGAGCTCCCGGCGTCGGCAGCAAGGTCATCGGCGTGGCGTCCTTCGACAACACGCACGTGCGGCTGCCCTACTTCACCATCGCCCCCGACGCCATGGCCATTGGATACAACCAGGCGACGGCGGCGCCGAACGCGCCGACCACCGGCAGCTTCCCGATGGCCCGCACCGGGACCCCCACCACGACCAACGACGCCTGCGCGGCGCTGCCAGCGGGCAGCCTCGCCGGGAAGGTGGCCCTGATCCGGCGCGGCACGTGCGGCTTCTACGAGAAGTCGCGCCGGGCGCAGCTCGCCGGCGCGGTGGCCGTGGTGCTCTACAACAACACCACCGGCTTCATCAACCCGACGGTGGCGGTGCCATCCCCGCCGGTGGTCGACGGCCAGCCGGTCACCATCCCGGTGGTGGCGATCGTCCAGGCCGACGGCGTGACGATCAACAACCGGCTCGCCGCCAACGCCGAGTCCCTTACCATGACCTGGACGGCGAACCTCGCCAGCTTCCCGAATCCGGCGACCGGCGGCCTCATCTCGAGCTTCAGCTCTTTCGGCCTGTCGCCCGATCTCACCCTCAAGCCGGACATCGGTGCTCCGGGTGGCAACATCTACTCGACCTATCCGCTGGAGCTCGGCGGCTACGCCACGCTGAGCGGCACCTCGATGGCCGCGCCGCATACGGCGGGATCGGTGGCCCTGCTACTGCAGGCACGGCCGAACACGCCTTCGCAGGCGGTGCGCGGCATCCTGCAGAACAGCGCGGATCCACGGCCGTGGTTCGGCAACCCCGGTCTCGGGTTCCTGGACAACGCGCACCGGCAGGGCGCGGGCATGCTCGACATCCCCGGCGCCGTGCTCTCCACCATCAAGGTCGATCCGGCGAAGCTGTCGCTCGGCGAGAGCGAGTCGGGACCGGCAACCCGCACCCTCACCCTCAGGAATGACGGCGCTTCGTCCGTGACCTTCGACCTGTCGCACGTCCCGGCGCTTTCGACGGGTGGTCCGACCAACGCCCCGACGTTCACCACCGGCTTCGCATCCGTGGCCTTCAGCGTCTTGGGCGTGCCCGTGTCGAGCATCGCCGTCCCCGCTGGCGGCTCCGCCAGCGTCGACGTCACCGTCACCGCCAATGCGGCCCTGGCGAACAAGAGCCAGTACGGCGGCTACATCGTGTTCACCCCGCAGGGCGGTGGCGCGACCTACCGCGTTCCGTACGCGGGCCTCAAGGGCGACTACCAGTCGATCCAGGTGCTCGTCCCCACCGCCAACGGGTTCCCGTTGCTGGGGCGGCAGGTCGCGCCGGGGTCGTTCGCGCCGGTGCCCGCCGGCACCACGTTCACCCTCGCCGGGGGAGACATCCCCTACGTCCTGGCGCACTTCGAGCACCAGTCGCGGATCGTGCGCCTGGAGGTCTTCGAGGCCGCGTCGGGCAAGTCCTGGCACCGGGCGCTGCAGGTCGACTACCTGGGCCGCAACAGCAGCGCGACCGGCTTCTTCACCCTGAGCTGGGACGGCGTCACCACCGCCGGCGGACAGGTCTACACCGTGCCCGACGGGCAGTACGTGCTCAAGCTGTCCGTGCTCAAGGCACTGGGCGATGCGCTCAACCCCGCGCACTGGGAGACCTGGACGTCGCCGGCCTTCAACATCGACCGCCCGTAACAGCGCGGCGGTAGACAATCTCCACGTGTCGGCCGGCGGGAGCGATCCCGCCGGCTTTTTTCTTGCGAGGGAAGCCTATGACTCAGGCGCCGAGGGCGCCGTCCCGCGGTCGACCTCGGGCGGCAGGACCACGTCGCCCTGGGCGACGTTCGCCTCCTCACGGAGGGCCTCGAGCCGAAGCAGGTGCTCCTTCTGGGCGTTGACGATCCGCAGGAAGACGTTGGCGGTGTCCTGGTCCACGTCGCGGATCATCTTGGGGTAGAGGATGTCGTTCTCGAACCGCTCCTCGGAGATGGCGTTGCCGAGGTCAGCGTCCGCGCCGCGCACCTGGCCGGCGGCTTCGAGCAGCTCGACGGCCAGGGCGTCCTTCTCCGCGGCCAGGCGCAGCCAGCGGCGGGCGAGGTTCGGCAGACCGTCGCGCCGGGCGCGGTCGGCGTAGGCGCGGAAGCGGGCGGCGCTCGCGGCCTCGGCGGTGAAGCCGGTCTTCAGGTGCTCCTGGGAACGCGGAATCCTCGACACGGTGTCTCCTCTCCTCCCTGCTTCGCGCTAAGATGCCCTGGCACCCGAGGGAAGCCCGCCCGCCAGGGTAAGGCGCGGCCATTCTATGGAAGTCGGGTTGGTTGTCCAACCCGGGCCGCTCCCCGCGGAACCTTGGTCTCGCCCTTGCCGTAGTGCCTTCCGGGGACGCCGTTTCGCGAGCCCCGCCGATCTTCCGTGAAAGAACGCTCTCGCCGCCTTCTCCTCCTCGCCGCGCCGGTCGCGGCGCTGGGGCTGCTCGCCCTGGCGGATGTCCCCTACGCCAGCGCCTTCGCCCGTGTCGCGCTGGCTGCGACGGCGGTCGTCCTCCTGATCTGGCTGCTCTGGCGGGTATTGCAGAAGTTCCTCTGGAAGGTCGGGCGGCGGCTGGCCTTCTCCTACCTCCTCTTGGGCGTTTTGCCGATCCCCCTGCTGCTGCTGCTGCTGACGGTGCTCGCCTATCTCCTCTCCGGCTTCTTCCTGGGCCACCTCTACCGCGATGCCGTTCAGTCGCTCCAGCTCGACCTGGATGCGTGGGCCCAGGCACGCCTCGAGGACTTCGAACGCTCCCGCACCTCCGGGCAGGAAGGCGGGGCGGACGTGATCTTCGGCTACTACCGCGGCGGCAAACGCATCGCCGGCGACCGGCGGACGCCTGCCGCCTGGCCGGCCTGGGGGGAAGCCCGCCGCCCGGCGGCGCCGGAGAAGGCGATGCCGCGCTTCGTCGCCGGAGGAGACGGCCGCCCGACCCTCGCCGCGGTGACCTCCCGGAGCGGGCTGGGGGTCGTCGCCCTTTACGCTGGGGACCTCGACTCGGAGATCAGCCGGCGCAGCGACCTCTGGGTCGAGACCTACCGCTCGGACGACCCCGACCTGGACCTCATCGGTCTGCAGTTCTCGGGCCGCAAGGTCCCCCTCCAGCGCATCCGCAAGGACGGGCAGGCCGTGGAGGCGACGCGATTCTTCAAACGGCTCTCCAAGGGCGAGAGGTTCTGGGACGACCCGGTGCTGTCGTGGGGGGAGATCTCCGGCCCCCTGCTCGACCTCGCCACCGGCCGGGAGGTCGCGGACTACCTGGCCGCCAACCTGAACGGCACGCCCCGCACGGTGCTCCGCCACCTCTTCTCCAGCGCCGCCGAGATCGACGCCCTGGCCTGGGCCACCCTGTTCGTGGTGGCCTTCCTGCTATTCGACGTCTACGCCGCAGCGGCGCTGATGGCGGTCTTCATGATCGTCGGGCTGTCGCGGGCGGTGAACCGGATGAGCCGGGCCACCGAGGCCGTCCGCCGCGGGGAGTTCAGCGTGCGCATCCCCGTGCGGCGTCGCGATCAGGTGGGCGACCTGCAGCGGTCGTTCAACGAGATGGCCGGCAACCTGGAGTCGCTGGTGGCCACGGCGGCGCAGAAGGAGCTGCTGGAGAAGGAGCTGGCCCTCGCCCGCAACCTCCAGAAGAGCCTGCTGCCCAGCGACCTGCCGGCCGGCGGCGGGGTCGAGTTCGCCACCCTGTTCGAGCCGAGCGCCGCTATCGGCGGCGACTACTTCGACGTGCTGCGCCTGTCGGACGACGAGCTGGCGGTGGTCATCGCCGACGTCTCCGGGCATGGCCTGTCGAGCGGCCTGCGGATGGCGATGCTGAAGTCGGCGCTGCTGATCCTGGTCGAGGAGACCCGTAAGCCGGAGGAGATCCTGCGCCGCCTCGACACCGTGGTGCGCTCGAACCGCGAGAGCCGCTTCTTCGTGACCGCCACCCTCGGCCTGCTCGACGTGCGGACCGGCGTCCTCCGATTGACCAACGCCGGCCACCCTCCCACCTACCGGGTGCGCGGCCGCGAGGTCGAGGAGATCCTCCTCCCCAGCTCGCCGCTGGGCGGCCTGGGCCACCACTACGGCCGGGCCACGCTGACCCTCCAGCCCGGGGACGTGGTGGTCTGGCTCTCGGACGGCCTCATCGAGGCCACCAACGCCGCCGGCGAGCCCTTCGGCTACGACAACGTGGCCAAGGCCCTGGCGGGCCGCATGGGCCCCGCGGAAGACCGCGCGGTGGACGTCCGCGACCGCCTGCTGGCCGCGGTCGAGCGCCACGCCGCCGGCCAGCCCCTGGCCGACGACCGTACGCTGATGGTGATGCGGTGGGAAGGGGCGCCTACAGCCCCGTGACCGTCAGTCCCAACGTGCCGTAGATCCGGCGGACGTAGTTGCGCGTTTCGCGATAGGGGGGAATCCCGCCGTAGCGGAGGACCGCGTTCTCGCCGGCGTTGTAGGCGGCGAGGACCCTGGCGAGATCGTTGGGGAACTGGTCGAGCAGCCAGCTCAGGTAGCGGATGCCGGCTTCCAGGTTCTCCTTGGGGTCGAACAGCTTCTCCTTGCGGACGCCAAAGCGCTCGGCGGTAGCCGGCATGAGCTGCATCAGCCCGCGCGCGCCCTTGTGTGACACCGCCCGGACGTTGCCGGCCGACTCGGCGCGGACCAGCGCCGCGACCACCTGCGGACTGACCTTGTGGCGGCGCGCCGTCTCGTAGATCATCGCGCCGTAGGGCCCCTCGGGAACCTTGGCCACGGTCTCCTCGAAGCGGAGCGGAATGGGCGCCGCGGCGGGGTCGTCCGGGGTGGCGACCGCGACCGCGGGCGGCTCGGGCTCGGGGACGATCTCGTCGTCCACCACCCGCTCGACGCGGGTGATGGGCATCGTGATCCGCCCGCCCCCGGCGAATATCAGCCGGGCGTCATCGCCCTCGACCTCGAAGGAGGCGACCTTCATGACGTTGCCGTCCACCAGGATCACCAGCTCGGCGCGGGCCGGGGCGAGGGAGCCGAAGGCGCAAAGAAGACCAAAGGCGAGGATGAGCGGGAAAGGCCTGGGGCTGGGCATCGGCGCGAAGGTCTCCACTCCGGTCGTCACGGTCCACTCTATTCTACGGAACAGCCGGCGGAAACGCCTAGCCTTCCTTTGGGTGTTCGCTCTCAAGGGGTTCAACGTGCTGGAGGGGCAGGGAATTCCGGAACGGTGAGGGCCGCCCCGAGGGGAGCGGCCCTCCTGGCCCACGGATCCTCTAGTAGTAGGTGGTGCAGATGCGGGAGTGCCCGTCGGAGCAGTCGCTGAAGTCGATCCGATGACCGCCGAACAGAACGGCGGCCCGCTTGCACTGCGGCCCGTAGGGGTTGATGGTGAACTCCCAGGTGGTGAACGGGCCGTAGAGGAAGCTGTTGCCGTCGACCGGCTTGGCGAAGGTGACCTTGCGATTGTCCTGACCCCAGGTGGCGTCGAAGTACTCGATGCCCCGCTTGTCGGTCGGAGTGTCCAGGTAGATGAAGTCGAACCGTGAGAAGCCGGGGTCCACCTCGCCCATGGTCGGGTTGGTGTAATCGCACTTGTAGAGGCGGTTCTCTAGCGGCGGAGTGACAGCGTAGGCGGACGCGGCGACGGCGGCGAACAGCAGAGCAAACAGAACGACCTTCTTCATGATCTCCTCCTTGCCACTCTGTGGCGTCTGGCGGTGTCACGGCAGGCGCCTTCGGTTTCAGGGCGTCCGGCTCGTCCCACCTCGTTGGCGCCGTGTCCATAGGGCAAGGGGGTTGCCAAGACCTAAATATATGAAAACAAAAGTTCTTCTTGGGAAGACCGGTCCCGCGTCCGGGACGGGGCCAGCGAGAAGCGGGGATGGCAGTCCCGAATCTGGGACTACCCCAAATCCAGTTCCTTGAGCTTCCGGTAATACGTCGTCCGGGAGACGCCGAGGATCTCCATGGCCTTGACGGCATCCCCCTGCGCGGCGGCCAGGGCGACGGCGAAGGCCTCCCGCTCGGCCCGGCGCACGGTCTCCTCCAGAGTGAGCGAGGGGCGAGCCGCGGGCCCACCCTCGGGAGCTCGGACCCGCGGCGACAGGTGCTGGAGGTCGAGGGGCTCCCCCGATTCCAGCAGGAGGGTGGCCTTGGCGATCTCGTTCTGCAGCTCGCGCACGTTGCCCGGCCAGGGATATTGAACGAGCGCGCCCAGGGCAGCACGGGTGATGCCGGGGCTCGCGAGGCCATTTTTCTCCAGCTCGCGGTGGAAGAAGCGGCCGGCGAGAGACGGGATCTCCTCGCGCCTCTCGCGCAGCGGAGGGAGCCTCACCTCGAAGGCGGCCAGGCGGTGGTAGAGGTCGCGCCGGAACTCCCCCTCCTCCACCAGGGCTTCCAGATCGCGGTTCGTCGCGGCCATGAACCGGACGTCCACCTCGACCGGCACCTTGCCGCCGACGCGGTAGACGCTCGGGTTCTCCAGGACCCGCAGCACCTTGGCCTGGATCTCGGGAGCCATGTCGCCGATCTCATCGAGGAGGACCGTGCCGCCGCTCGCCCGCTCCAGCAGGCCGGGCCGGGCCTCGACGCCGGTGGCTACCCCCTTCTCGATGCCGAACAGCTCGGCCTCCAGCAAATCCCGCGGCAGGGCGGCGCAGTTGACGGCCAGGAAAGGTCCCGCGCCGCGGCGCGACCGCTCGTGGATCCACCGCGCCAGCACCTCCTTACCCGACCCCGACTCGCCCAGGATCAGCACCGGCACGTCACCGCGCGCCACCTTGCCCGCCCGGCGGTAGATCCTGGACAACTCCGTCCCCAATCCCTGCGGAGGTGGAGATCCCTCCTCCCTCTCCGGAAGCGCTGCCCTCCCCCGACCTCCCCGCTGGCGCACGGTCGACCGGGCCGCCAGTGAGGCGAGGACCAACCGGAGCAGGGGCTGAAGTGGCGACAGGTTCACGGAAGAGGGAGCACGCAGGCGCAGCTTCCAGCCGTCGGGACCCTTCACGTCCAGGCCGTCAACGGCGCGAGGCACCGCGCCCGAGGTCGAGGCTGCCGCTATCACGGCCTCTCCCGCCGGTCCCACGCGGAGGAACTCGACGCGGCCCACGGGGAGCACGGAGAGCCAGCGGTGCGCCAGCTCGTCCGCCGCTTCTTCGGCGGTGGAAAGCCCTTCGGCCAGGGAGGGCAGAACCTCCTCCAGGCTCTCTGCGAGGCGCTCCATGGGATGGAGCCCCTGTGTGGTGGGGCCCGCCTCACTCACCGGCGCCCCGGGATGCAGGGGCACCTCGCCCGCGCCGAGCAGCACGTCCGTCCGCGCCCGGTCCACCGGCTGGAGCGCGGCCTGGACCGAGCCGAAGGCGACCATCGTGAGGCCGCAGACGGCGGTCTCGCGGATGCGCCGGCCCCCGACGAAGGTGCCGTTCTTGGAATCGAGATCGCGGACGACCACGCCGCCGTCCGGCAGCACGATAAGGCGGGCGTGGCGGCGCGAGATGCCGGGCTCCTTGATCTGGACCGCCGACTCCGGCAGGGAGCCCACAGCGTGCTCGCCCGGACCGAGGTAGAAGCGCCGGACGGAAGTGCCGTCCAGAGCGAGGACCTTGAGGAGGTAGCCCGGAGAGGATGCTTCCATGACCGCGAGCCTACGACCGGGGATGGAACCGGTCATAGAGGCTCTTCAGGCGCTGCTGATGGATATGAGTGTAGATCTGAGTGGTCGAAATGTCTGCATGGCCGAGCATCGTCTGGACCGCCCGCAGGTCGGCGCCGTGCTCCAGCAGGTGGGTGGCGAAGCTGTGCCGCAGGACGTGGGGGGAGAGCGGAGCGCGGATGCCGGCCTTGAGGCCGTAGGCCTTGAGGTTCTTCCAGAAGCCCATGCGGCTCATGCCCTCGCCGTCCTTGTTGACGAAGACGGCCTGGTGGCGGCCCCGGGCCAGCTCCGGACGGACCTCGCGCAGGTAGCGCCGGATCCAGTGCTCCGCCTGCTCGCCGACCGGCACCACCCGCTCCTTGCTCCCCTTGCCGAAGGCGACGAGGAAGCCCACGTCGAGCCGGAGTTGCGGGAGCTGGAGCCCCACCAGCTCGCTCACGCGCAGGCCGGTGGCGTAGAGCAGCTCGAGCATGGCCCGGTCGCGCAGGCCGCGCGGCGTGCCCACGTCCGGCGCCGCGAGCAGGGCCTCGACCTCGTCCTCGGAGAGCACCTTCGGCAGGGGCTTCCAGAGCTTCGGAGGGAGCAGGTTGACCGATGGATTGTCCGGGCGCTCGCCGGCGGTGACCAGGTGCTCATAGAAGCCGCGGATGGCGGAGAGGGCCCGGGCGCTGGAACGGGGGGAGAGCCCCTGGCGCTGGAGGTCCCGCAGGTGGGCCGAGAGATCCGGCGCCTGGGCGGCGAGCAGGTCCCGCCCCCCCTTCTTCGCCAGCGCCTCGCCTAAACGGGTGAGGTCGTTCCTGTAGCCGTCGACCGTGTTGCGGGAGAGGCCGCGCTCGACCGCCAGGCTCTCCAGATAGCGGTCGAGGGCCCGTTTCCAGACCGGTACGGCCGTCACGGCAGCGCCCGCGGACGCGGGGCCTGGGCCGTGACGCCGCGCGCGGTGCAGATCTCCAGGATCTCGTCTTCCGCAAGGATTGCCGGGGAAGACTTCGCCTTCTGGAAGATCTCCTTCACCAGGTCGGGAGCGGCCTCGATGCCGCGCTCCTGGAGCCAGTAGACGACGTTGGACTCGCCGCTCATCGGCCCCACCTCGATGACCTGGCGGCAGCCGATCAGGCCGGCCGGCACCGCGGAGTAGACCCGGTCGGCCAGCCAGTCCTCGCCGCGGGCGCGCGCCTTGATGATGGCCGAGGCGTGCACGCCCGTGCCGGTGCGGAAGGCGTCCTTCCCCACCACCGGGTAGTTGTCCGGCAGCGGCACGCCGGTCGTGTCCGCCACGAAGCGGCAGTACTCCTGCAGGCGGTGCAGGTCGCGGTTGATCCAGCCGAGGAGCTGCATATTGACCAGCAGCAGGTCGATCGGGCAGTTGCCCACCCGCTCGCCGATGCCCACGGCCGTGCCGTGCAGCCGGTCGGCCCCGGCCTCGGCCGCGGCCAGGGCGTTGATCACCGAGAGGCTCCGGTCCTTGTGGCCGTGCCAGTCCACCTTGACGTCCTCGCCGGTTGCGTCCACCACCTCGCGGATGAAGCGGATGACGTTGCGCGCCCCGTTCGGCGTCGCGTGCCCCACCGTGTCGGCCACGCACACCCGCCGGGCGCCCGCTTCGACCGCCTCCGTGTAGAGGCGCCGCAGATCGTCAGGCGCGGCGCGGGTGGTGTCCTCCGTGACGTACATCACCGGGAGCCCGTTCTCGACTCCGTACTCGACGGCCTCGCGGGTCAGCTTGAGCATGCGGTCCAGCGTCCAGCCCTCGGCGTACTGGCGGATCGGCGAGGAGCCGATGAAGCAGGCGACCTCGATGGCGATGCCGGCGCGCTGCGAGATCTCGACGATGGGCTGGATGTCCGCGACCACCGTGCGGGCGGCGCAGTTGGGCGCGATCTTCAGGCGCTGCTCGACGATTTCGCGGGCC
This sequence comes from Thermoanaerobaculia bacterium, assembly GCA_036399915.1. Lineage (GTDB taxonomy): Bacteria > Acidobacteriota > Thermoanaerobaculia > Multivoradales > UBA5704 > DATARR01. The sequence continues at coordinate 8,526 of DASWME010000070.1, read as the reverse complement.
AGGCGCTCCACGTCCCGCACCACGTGCAGCCCCGCCCCGGGCAGGCCGATGTCGGCCGCCTCGATCCCCAGCTCCGCCATCATGTGGAGGATCTGGAGCTTGTCCTCGATCGAGGGCGAGCGGACGGAGGGCGACTGCAGCCCGTCGCGCAGGGTCTCGTCGTCCAGCTCGACCCGGCCGCGGGCCGGGCGGAGGTCGGAGCCTCCGGCGCGGTTCCAGTCGTAGATGAGATCGGTTTCGCTGGGGTGCATTCGAATCCTCCTACCGCGCCACGGTCTCGCGGCTCGCGGCGCGGGCGATGAGGTCCCCCACCTCGGAGGTCGTCATGGACCCGCCGAGGTCGGGCGTCGTCTGCCCCTCGTGCAGCGAGCGGGCGACCGCCTCGTCGATGACGCGGCAGGCCTCGCCGTGCCCCAGGTAGTCGAGCATCAGGGCCGCCGAGAGGATCGCTCCCACGGGATTCGCCCGGCCGGTGCCCGCGTACTTGGGCGCCGAGCCGTGGACCGGCTCGAACATCGAGGTCTGCCCCGGATGGAGGTTGGCCGAGGCCGCCACCCCGAGGCCCCCCTGGAGCGCCGCTCCGAGGTCGGTGATGATGTCGCCGAACATGTTGTTGGTGACGATCACGTCCAGGCCCTCGGGGTGCCTGACCATCTGCATGGCCAGGGCGTCCACGAACATGTGGCGCGATTGGACCTGCGGGTAGTCGGCCGCCACCTCGGCGAAGACCCGCTGCCAGAGGTCGTGCCCGTAGCGCATCACGTTCGACTTGTCGGCCATCAGGACCTCGCGGCGGCCGTGGTCCACCGCGTAGTCGAAGGCGGCGCGGACGATCCGCTCGACCCCCTTGCGGGTGTGGACCTCCTCCTGGATCGCCACCTCGTCCGCCGTGCCCCGCTTGAAGTTGCCGCCGACATTGACGTAGGCCCCCTCGGTGTTCTCGCGGAAGACCACGAAGTCCACGTCCTTCTCCGTGCGGTCCTTGAGCGGGCACAGCCGCGCGTCGTAGAGCTTGACGGGCCTGAGGTTGATGAAGAGGTCGAGCCCGAAGCGGATCCCCAGCAGGATGTCCGAGGCGTGCTTCATGTCCGGCACCCGCGGATCGCCGTAGGCGCCGATGAAGACGGCGGCATAGTTGTCCCGGAAGTCCTCAAGCGCCCCTTGGGGGAGCGTCTCGCCGGTCGCGAGGTAGCGGTCGGCGTCCCAGTCGAGGTGGACCAGCTCCAGGGGGAGGTCCCAGGCCTCGGCGGCGGCTTCCAGGACCTTGACCGCCTCGGCGGCCACGTCCTTGCCCGTGCCGTCGCCGGCCAGCACGGCGATGCGTTGCGGCCGGCGTTGGGAGGGTGGCGTCGGGTTCATGCCGCGGATGCTAGCACGAGGCCCGGCGCCTCTCGGCAGGGGCTCCCTCGCGGGAGACCGGCCGCTGGAGCAGGCTCACCACCCGGCCCGCCGCCGGCTGCGGCATGGCAGGCACCGACGGCACCCGCAGGACGATCCCCAACTCGAAGACGAACGGGATCTCCGGGCAGAGCCACGCCGAGTGCAGCCCGGGCAACGGAGTCCCGTCGGGCAGGTCGAGCAGGCGCGGCAGCAGGCCGTCCCCTTCCACCTCGGCCTTGAGCGGCCACACCGGGACAGGGGGATGGCGGGCCGAGATCCGGTGCAGCTCGCCGGAGGCGAAGGCATAGCCGCGGGGGCGCTCCTGGAAGTAGCGCACCACGTCCTCCCAGGAGCCGAGCCGCGGCCCCACGCCGAGCCCGGGGCTGTCCGGCCAGGCCCGCACCTCGAGCGTCCCCCGCCGCTCGGCCCGCCATTGCCACGGGCCGCCGTTCACGTCACGGGAAGGGTGGGGAAAATCCAGGCGCGCCCGCGACGCTGGCTGATGGGTGATCAGCCGCAGCCCGGGGGCCACCCAGGCCGGCATCAGCATCTTGCGATACAGCACCGAGGGGACCCCCTCGTCGTCGAGCACGCAGATGCGGAGGTTGAGCTGCGGGTAGCCGAACCGCAGCAGCGGCAGGGCCGTCAAGTGGAGCGAATCCTGGTGGAACAGCAGCGCCGAGGCGAACACCCAGTCGCGGCCCTGCCACCAGTGGAGCTGATGGCGGAGCGGCGCGGGCGGCTCCGGCAGCGACTCGGCCGGCAGCGCCCAGTTCAGGTAGAGGCAGTCTCGCACGGTCGTCCGCAGCATGGTCGGCTCCTTCCGCCCCTGCTGAACCATAGCGTGCGCCGCCCGCGGCTGCAAGCGGTTTGCCAGCCGGACCGCCACGCGAGGCTTCGCGGGTATCCCGTTTGCTACAGTCAAGGACGTGCAGCACGGAGGTTTTCTCTTATGGAAAATTCAAAAAAACAAGCCTGGAGTTGGATACTCGGAGCGATCCTGCTCCTCGCCCTCATCTCGGCGATCCTCGCCGGTGCCGAGAACAAGCCGGCCCGGTCCCAGACGTCCCTCGACCTTCCGGCCGGCGCCGAGAAGGCGGCGAAAGCGATCGACCGCGCCTCCCTGGAGGCGCCCATCCGCTTCCTGGCGGACGACCTGCTGGAGGGCCGCGGACCGGCCAGCCGCGGCGACGAGCTGGCGCGGCTCTACCTGGCGAGCACCCTGGAGTTCCTCGGCTTCCAGCCGGGAGCGCCGGGCGGCGGTTGGCAGCAGCCCTTTGACATCGTCGGCATCACCGCCGCGGTGCCGAAGACCTGGGAGTTCCAAGCGGGCGGCAAGGCCGTGCCCCTGAAGTGGTGGGACGACTTCATCGCCGCGAGCGGCGTCCAGGAGCCCACCGCCAGCCTGCGCAACGCCGAGCTGGTGTTCGTGGGCTACGGCATTGAGGCCCCCGAGTACCAGTGGGACGACTTCAAGGGGATGGACCTCAAGGGCAAGGTCCTGGTGATGCTGAACAACGATCCCGACTGGGACCCCAAGCTCTTCGAGGGCAACCGCCGGCTCTACTACGGCCGCTGGACCTACAAGTACGAGAGCGCGGCGCGGCAGGGAGCGGCCGGGGCGATCATCGTCCACACCACCCCCTCGGCCGGCTACCCGTGGCAGGTCGTCCAGACCTCCTGGAGCGGCGAGCAGTTCGAGCTCCCCGCGGCCGGCGAGCCGCGCATCCAGGTGGCCGCCTGGACCACCGAGGACGCCACCCGCAGGCTCTTCCAGGCCGCCGGCAAGGACCTCGCCAGGCTCGTCGAGCAGGCGAAGAGACGGGACTTCAAGCCCGTGCCGCTCGGGATCACCACCTCGCTGACCCTGACCAACAAGCTCAGCCGGGTGAAAACGGCCAACGTGCTCGGCCGGCTCCCCGGCGGCGATCCCAGCCTCAGGGACGAGGTGGTGCTCTACAGCGCCCACCACGACCATTTAGGGATCGGCGAGCCCGACAAGACCGGCGACAAGATCTACAACGGCGCCGTGGACAACGCGGCCGGCTGCGCCCAGGTCCTGGCCATCGCCAGGGCCTTCGCCGAGCTGCCGCAGCGCCCGCGCCGCTCCGTCCTCATCGCCTTCGTGGCAGCCGAGGAGCAGGGGCTCCTGGGCTCGGAGTACCTGGCCAAGCATCCGCCGGTGCCGGCGGGGAAAATCGCGGCCAACATCAACTACGACGGCGGCAACGTCCTCGGCCGCACGCGCGACCTGACCTACATCGGCCTCGGCAAGTCCTCGCTGGACCGCCTGGTCCAGGCGCTCGCCGCCCGCCAAGGGAGAAGGCTCGAGGGGGACCAGTTCCCCGACCGCGGCTTCTTCTACCGCTCCGACCAGTTCAACTTCGCCAAGGTCGGCGTCCCGGCGATCTACCTCGACAACGGCACCGAGTTCATCGGCAAGCCCCGGGACTGGGGCAAGAAGCAGGTCGAGGACTACGAGGAGAACCGCTACCACCAGCCGAGCGACGAGTTCGACCCGAAGTGGAACTACGACGGCATGATCGAGGACGCTCAACTCGGCTTCCTCGCCGGCCTCTCGATCGCCGACAACCCCCGCCTCCCCGCCTGGAATCCTGGCGACGAGTTCGAGGCGGCGCGGAAGAGGGCGCTGGGGGCGGTGAAGGGGAAGTAGGGAACGACACAGGGGTTAAAGGCCGCCCGGCATGGGGGAGGCGGGCGGCTTCAAGCCCTACTCATGCTTCAAGCTGATCTCTAGAATCACGGGTTTGCCGCTCAGGGTCACGCCGTAGGTTCCAACCTCCGAGGCTGTCTTCGTTTCGGTCTCTATGATCAGATCCTTACTTCCGCGCAGGCCATCCGCCGTCTTCAAGACTGCCTGCGTCATCTTAGAGTCCATGGCTGGTCGGATGTAGAGTGGCTCGAGGTCCTCGCGACTACGGGCGAAGAGCACCAGCAGCCTTTCTGTTCCGGGCCGTTCATCAAAGCGGAACCAGTGAGTTTCGCTGGGCAAGACTCTATCCCGATCTGCGGTCATTGCTGCGTCGGACAATCCATGCTCAGGGTCGGGAAAGAGGAGATTCGAGCCGCCGGAGGATCCGAGCTGTAGCAGCGTGATCTGGCCGTCAGCATTGCTGCGGAAGTGGAGCCTGATCCGTTCACCGGACTTAAAGATTCGATGATCGGTCACCTGTGCCCCGGGTCCGCCTTTCGGGTCAGCCAATTCGATCCAGTAGCTCAACCCCAAGATCTTTTGGACTGCCGGGTTCGATACCTTTCGAACGGAACGACGGCCAGCGGAATCAGCTCTTGGCTTCGGTGGCAGCGCCGGGGAGCGGCCGACAGACGGCTTCGGCGGAAGCGCTGTGGGAGAGCCGCTCGAAAGGTCGCCACTCGCCGGGTCATAGAATAGCTCTTTAGCGCCGGAGATAGGGTGCTCAAGCCCACTCGGCAGGTTCCCCAATAGGTAAACCATCATCGCGAGAACACAAGTCACTTGCATAGCCTCGTCTCCCTTTCTCAATTTTTCTTCGGTATTGGTTTCTTGCCCTTTCTAGAGTCCTTACCCTTAGCCGCGATTTCCTGCATACGTTGGATAAGTCGGCCGCTCACCTTAGCCTGAGACAGCTTGATCAAACCCGTGGGAGAGACATCGAAGTTGTAATGGGGTGCGGAATTGATGGCCCTCATAATGATGTCTTCTGGCAGGCCCGACTGAACCATCTGGATCACCGCGGCATTATCGATGATCTCGCCCTCACTGTTGGCGTGATCGAGTGATTTACCTCCCTCAAAGGGTGTTGCGGACTTTGCGGCAACCTGCATCTTCTCGTAGTTCTCGCGGAATTCCTTGATCCGTCGATAATCGGCCAAAGCTTCCTTGACGCGATCGAGGGGCGGCGCTCCCGACTTGGAAGTAAAGAAGCTGTCGTAAGGCTTGGAAAAGAACTTCTCTCCTGGATTAGCGTCGATCGCCTTGTTGTAGTATGTAGCCGCCTGCTCAAGGTACTTCAGCGTCGTATCCGCATCGTCCGCGGCATATCCGAGGGCTTCGTACGCTGTGCCTATGGCATACTGACGGTAAGACTCTTCGTTGGCAGCGGACTTCTCCGGTAAGCTCTCCAAGGCTTCCAGGTACTTGCTCCAAAGGCCGTTCTCGGCGAGACGTAGGTAACTTTCCAAGCTTCCCTTGGGAAGCAAGACACCGAGATTCTCTCGGCTAGGGGTCAACCGGGGAACTATGTGATTCACAACCGCGGAAGCCCCGGAGCTTTCCAGATTGAACTTCTCTGGTGCACCCGATCCTTCTCGAAAGTCCTTCTTCAACTCGTAGCGGACATTGTCGGCGTCAAGACTCGCACCTTTCACCAAATCGGTTACCTGGTAGGAAGCTCCGAAGGAATAGGAGACTACTTTATAATCGACCATGACCTCGTAGCTCTGATAGACCGGCTTGCCCTTCGCATCTTTACCGACCTGGCGTTGTTGGATCTCCCGCCGCTTCTGCCACTCCTCGTTGTAAGCGTTCTGCAGGACTCTGACCTCGATTTGCACCTCCGGGCGGGCCGAATCTACGGCGAGCCGGCTATCGGCGCTGATCAACTCGCTCTCAAGCTGGCTCCGGATCCTATCTGCCAGAGCCTGGTTCGTCGAATCCTGGCTGACGACCTTGACATTGATCCGCGTGCCCATAAGGAAGACTTTCGGAGGATTCACACGGACCAGTGTAGCGGTCTTTTTGTTGAACCCGAAGCCCTCCTTGGCTGCTCCGGCAGAAAGGGGTGTGAGGACGAGGGCGGCAAGAAGCAACGCTGTAGCTTTAAAGAAGGAGGAGTGTTTCATAGCTGTTCTCCTGAATCTGGTTCATTGGTTCTGCGGCTGATCAGCAGGCGCTGCCAAGCGGGGAATCACTCCGATTCGAACGTCTCCACGGCCATCTTCCGGCAGGATTTGCGGGTGCTGTGACGCTCCTTTTTCTTTAAGCACAGACTCTGGGACCTTGCGCGCTAGCACGTCGAAAACTTGGCGCACGCTGGGCGGCTCCGGGCCGGCCCTCAGCGCCTCGATTAGGTAGAATGTGAAGTAGCTGTTGTGGAGTGTTTCGCTCTCGAACGACCGCTCCGAGGATCTGCTGGAGGTGATGACATAGGTCCCTTCGCCGGAAAGGAAAAGACGGGCCGTCCTGTCGTCGACGCCACGGGTGTCGAGCACGAGCCCCTTGGCACCCTTCGTCTGGCCGCTGAAGCAAGTGTCGAGAACGGCGACCTTGCGCCTAGCCTTGATTAAAGAGACCTTACGGGAGAAGTCCTCGTACTCCAGCGCGCCCAACCAGAGGCTCTTGACCGCCGTGTCATACGTGACGATATGGCCGACGCCTTGGAGCCCAAGGTCATCCTGCCGCGGTGAGCCATGGCTGCTGACATAGAGGAAGACCAAGTCCTCCTCTCTCGCCTTCACGAAGAGGTCTTGCAGGGCATTCAGGATGTTGGCTCGAGTGGCCTTCTCGTCGGTCAAGAGGACGACGTGGGAAGGATCAAAACGGCCGTACCGGGAATCGGTGAGTACAGCGGCCAAGTCACGAGCATCTTTGGCAGCAAATTGGAGAGTGGGGATGGAGGGGTCTCTGAATTTTCCGATGCCAATTACCAGGGCGAACTTATCCCGCACATATCCGGGCAGGGGCGCTTGGGGCGGAGGGCCACCGGTAGCGGCGGCATCGCAGGCTAGGTTTTTCACTCCATTGAACACCGCCTGGCTGCGGAAGAAGTTCGCCCTCTTGTCTCCCAGTGCCACGGCACTACAGAAAGCATATTTCCAGGCCTCCCCGAAGGCCGAACAGAGGCTGCTGGCCGTCTTCGCCTTGCCAAGAATCGCGGCGTGATCCGGCTGGCCTGCCGTATACATCTCCCGGATCTCGGCAACCATAGCCCGTGCCTGGGCGCATTCGGGGCTTTCAGCCCTCGTCTCCGTCGCGATTAGGAAGACGCAGGCCAGAAGAACTCTCCATCGTCTAAAGGTTTGCATGGTCTGCGCTCCTCGTTATGTCACCGCTCCACAAAACCGCGAATCCGGGGATCGCCAAGGATCCCTCTCAAGAAAGGATCGCGCCGGAGATCCTCGATCGCCTTGCGACGCTTCTCCTCTCGTGTTCCGGCCAAGGAGAAAAATCTCTCGAGATGGCGGACGGCTCCGTCTCGGTCCCCCTCCCGGGCGAGGAGCACCGCCAGGTTGTAATGAGCCAGCCAGTGGTCCGGAGCGAGAGCGAGGGCCTTCTCGTAGGCACCGCGGGCCTCTTCGATACGGCCGGTGACGGCATTGGCCGCACCCAGGTTCGCCCATGCGGCCGGATTGTCCGGATCCACCACGGCGGCGCGCTGGAACTCGATCCGGGCTTCCTCATATCGACCCTGGCTCGCCAAGCTCTGACCCCGGCTCACGGTTTGCGCCGCTTCCCGAATCGCGCTCGACGGAGCGGCGGTCGCTGGCGGCTGCCGATGCGCCGGCTCGCTCGTGCCAGCGGGTGGCGCGGAGAGGGCAACTCCTGCACCTCCCGAGCGGAGGAGACCGGCGAGGATCACACAGAGGAGAAGGACCGATCCCGCGGCTACTGGAACCCAAGCCTGAAGCTTCCTTTTGATGGCGAGCGGCGTGCCGCAGTCCGGAGCCTGGCAGACCTCTCCCGAGTCCACCGGCACCAGAAACCGGTCGCACCCGCGCCGCTCACAACGCCTCTCAACCACTTTCGTCAGAGCTGGCATAGCCTCCGTCTCCATGCTTCGTCTCTTGCAAAGACACCACGACCCGGAAAAGGGGTGAGCCCAAGCACGTAGCTCCAGGTCAGGCTGCCATCGCTCTCGGCACCGGCCCCCTGCGCCTCTCTAAACAAAGCGTGCCCAGACGTGTCTTGGCAGGGGGAGGACGACTGCATCGCTCTGGAGGGACCTCACCGGTGGAGACCTACGAGGATTTCAATCTCAGAATCGTCGCGGATGGAGAAGGTTACCGGGTGCTGGCCCAGTCTTCCGCCGGGGAAGCGAGCAGCCCTTTCAAGCTCCCGGAGAACGGAACCCCTCAACGAGTGGAAAGCTCCGCGGAGGAGAGCCTAAGAGATCTCCACCCACGCCCTCCCACGTCCCAGATCTCTTT
>DASWME010000069.1:0-2612 GCA_036399915.1 Thermoanaerobaculia bacterium | reverse complement strand
GTAGCCCAGCCGCTCCGCCTCCTCGATCGCCTCGCCGGCGTCGTAGACGATCGCCTGGCGGGGGACGGGCAGGCCGAGCTGCTCGAGGATCTGGTGGGTCAGCCGCTTGTCGGAGGCGATCTCGGTGGCGATCTGCCGGGTCTCGCTGGTGAGGGTCGCCTGGATGCGCTTCTGGTACTTGCCGTAGCCGAGCTGCACGAGCGAGCCCTCGTTCAAGCGGATCCAGGGGATGTCCCGCTCCTCGGCGGCGCGCACCAGGGCGGCGGTCGAAGGCCCGAAGGCGCGGCGCTGGGCGAGGCGGACCAGCTCCTCGAACTCGGCCTGGAAATCGAACGGCGAGGGGTCATGGGCCTCGCGCTCGGGGGGAAGCAGGTGGCGGATGATGCGCAACGCGAAGTCGCCCGCCGCGAGTCCCACCGCCTCCTCGACGAAGCTGTAGACGACGTGGTACTGGCCGGCCGGCAGATTGTCGCTGCGCGTCTTGCCGAAGCTGACAGGGGTGCCGACGAGGACCTGCAGCTCGATCGCGACGTGCTCGAGGACATGGCCGAGCCAGGTCCCCTCGTCCTCTTTCATGCGGCGCACGAAGCCGCCGTCCTCGCCGTAGGAGCAGCCGTGCTGCCACAGCGAGGGCATCAGCTCGAGCAGCCGGTCGGCAAATCCGGGGAGCTTGCCGGTGGGGAAGTGCTCCAGCTCGCCCAGGTCCACGCGCAGGCGGATCATCGGCCAGCGGGCGTAGAGGTTGGGACCGCGATAGACCCGGGTCTCCAGGATTTTCATGCTGTTTACATCTCTCGAGATGGTTTTCCTGGATGAAGACCCTCGCTGACAAAATTGAGCAATTCCTGTGCCACGAATCGTCTCTGCCCGATCCCCCGCCCGGCCCTCACTCCCCCCCATCTTTGGAGGTGACGGGGACCTCTTCCGGCTCGGTGAGCACGGGGGGCCGCTCGGGAGCGCGCCGGTCCATGGGGTCGAGGCGGACCATCGGGGGCGGAGCGATCCCCTGCCGGCTCTTGAGGTCGTAGCGGCAGCCGGTGGTGAGGAAGTCGAGCTTGAGGCCCATCATGGCGACGGGCTGGCCGCGGTGGATGGCGTGGCTGTCGGTGAAGCGCATGCCGGAGGCGTCCACCACCATCACGGCCCCAGCGCCCAAGACGGAGAGTTCACCGCTGCCGCTGATGATGGCGGCGGTGTCCTCGTCGATGCCCACGCCCAGGGGGGCGGGATTGTAAGAAAGCGCCGTCAGCAGCCGGCCGAGACGGTCGCGCCGCCGGAAATGCTGATCGATGATCAGGTCCGGAGCGAGCCCCAGGCCTTTGGCCATATGGACGAGGCGGCGCCGCGGCGTGGCCCCGCTCTCTCCCAGGGCGATCATGTGCTCGGACAAGAGTGCGGCGCCGGCGCTGGTGCCGGCCACCACCATGCCGGCCGCGTGGCGGCGGCGGATGGTATCCGCGATCTGGGTGCCGCCCAGGGCTGAGGAGAGCTTGAGCTGGCTGCCGCCGGTGATGAAGAGCCCGGTGGCGTACTCCAGCAGGTCGTGCGCCTCCTCCCCTGCTTCCACCGCGTCTTCGCGGGTCTCGACCTTGAGCACCTCGACGTTCTCGGCGCGCAGGGCCAGGAAGAGGTCGGCATAGCGGTCCCCTGTCTCCGGGACGTCCGAGGCGGTGGCGAGCACCACGATGCTCGCGTCCGGCCCTCCGGCCGCTTCCAGGAAGTAGCGCAGGATGACGCGCTCGCGGGTCTTGTCCTCGGCGCCGCCGATGGCGATCAGCAGCCCCGGCTGGGTGACATGGGGGACGGGCAGGATGTCCATGGCAACTCCTCCCTTTGGCAAAGAGAATGCCAGATCCGGCTCCTCCGCCGCGCGCTCTTCAAACGGGCACGGTTTGTGCTTCCCTTCCGCCTGCGGGTGCACAGGTTCGTGCAGCCTATGGGAGGTGGAGGAAATCTTTTCTGAAGGGAGTACCGATGGGCGGTCTCGGCGGAAATCAAGAGGCAAGCAGCAGTTCCTGGGCGACCCTCCAGCGGCTCCTCGAAGCCGCCGCCCGGGAGAGGAACGAGACGGCACGGCGGCGGAGCGCGCCCGCCGATCCCGCGGCTTACGAGGAGGTCTTCCAGAGGATGACCGCGGGTGTGGGAGCGACGCAGAAGCGTCTGGCTGAAGAGCAGAAGCTCGCCCGAGCTCAGTGGGAGGCCCTGGAGAAGCATCCGCAGGCGCGGCGGCTGGTGAGGATCCGCAACGACCACCGCTTCCAGACCTGGGGGTTCTATCAACTCCTCCTCCGCAGGTCCAGGAACCTGGCCGGCAGCGATCCACGGATGGCCGCGGACTTCGCCGAGATGGCCCTCGCCGTGGCGCGGTGCCTCAAGCCCGAGGAGCATGGGGAGGAGCGGATCGCCGACTTCCGGGCCGGCGCCCTCGCCGCTCTCGCGGAGGCGAAGCGCCAGCGCGGCGACCTCGCCGGGGCCTGGGACGCCTACGAAGCGGCCCGCGACTGCCTGGAGGACGGGACGGGCGATCCGCTGGACAAGGCCGAGATGGAGCTCCTCCGGGAGCGGCTCCTGCGCGACTTCGGCCGCGAGGAGGAAGCCGACCGCGCCCTTCA
>DASWME010000068.1:0-2383 GCA_036399915.1 Thermoanaerobaculia bacterium | reverse complement strand
CGCCTTGCGCAGGTGCTCGAGCCCGCACTGGCCACCTGCCTCAGGCCGCACATCGGCTTCACGGTAGACGACGGCGAGCCGTGCGGGAGCGCCGGGAACGTATTCCCGGAGCGGATCGATGAAGAGCCACTCGTCGCCGGTCTTGATGTAGCCGGTGAATATCCCCCGGGTCGCCGTCACCCGCACGACGCTCTCCGGATCGCTGGCCACCCGCCCGGCAAAGGTGACGACCGGCCCGGGAGAATGCTCGATGGTGGCGCCGCCGGCGATGAGGACCTCACGGTAGCCTTCGGCCCGCAGGTCGTTGGGCGCGAGCTCGAGTTGGTAGACCCGGTTGCGCAACAGCAGCGCGAGGCGCCCCTGCGCCTTGACCTGCTGGTCGAGCGCGGCGAGGGGCAGCTCGACCACGTCGTAGTCGTAGAACATGCGCTCGAGGGCGACCCGGACGGAGCGCGCCGGGACCTCGGCTTCCGGCACGATCAGGCTCCTCGGCGGGGCCTGGGCATCGGCGACCTGCGCCAGCGGGGCAAGCCAGACGATGAGGATGAGACTTCTCGCTGCCTTGGTCATCTCTACCTCCTTACGGTGAACGGTCGGGAGGCTTTCTCCCGGCCAGAGCGTGATCCGAGAGATGAGAGGGGCAGCCCAGGGAGCCCCTCTACTTCTATTGTATAGCACAATGCGAATTTAAGAGATCAGGACAATCGGCATCGCCGCGTCCACTTCGGCATGAAAAGGGCCGGCGGAGCGACGTGAAGGCTCCGCCGGCCCGCTTTCGCGCTGCCAGGCTCGTCTGCTAGCAGGTGAACGTGTCGGTATCGATAAGAGGACAGCTCGCATTCGGGTAGCGGACCACGAGCCCCCTCACATGATCTTGGACCGTGGCGTCGTAGGAGGTGCTCGTCGCCCCGGCGGCGAACACCCAGTACCTGCCGTTTAAAGCGCACCCATCGCCCACCTTGACGAGGATCTCGTAGGTGGTGGACCAGAAGGTCCAAAAGACGGCGGAGTCTGAGGTGCTGCTGACCACCTGGGACGTGTTGCCCCCGTGGGTGACGCTGACCGAGAACCGCCCTCCCTGGAGGCAGGCGGTGGTGGAGCTGGGAGCGCAAGCCGCTTTCAGGACCTGCTCTCCAGAGGTCCTAGGCTTCGGGCGCCTCGCTGAGCCGATGGACAGGACGTGGGGATTGTCCAGGAGGGTGAGGAGGGCGTTGGCGCTCATGGGGCCGGTGAACGTCTGGACATCGCCGACGCCCTCCAGGTGCACATCGGTGGAGGCCGCCATGCTCGCCAGATCGAACACCAGGGGGTTGACGTCCGTGCCCCAGGCCGGGTGGCCGGCGTAGGCGGGGTCCTCCCGCGAGGGCAGGGAAAAGGTGATGCTGACGTAGGCCTTGCCAGCGCGCTCCAGGGTCGCCACCAAGGCGGGGGAGATCTTGGGGGAGCTGCTCAGGCGCTCCAGGTCGCGCCCAGGCAGCGCCGCCTCCGCCGGCGCCAGGAGGCCCGCGAGAGCGAGGCAGGCCAGCACCAGCACTGCATGGGGTCTGCGGAGAGGGAGCTTCGACAGGGGGTGAGTGATCATCGGAATTTTCCTCCCACGACTCAGTTCAGGCAGAAGCCGTTGTTATGGGTGTGGTTGTCGATCTGGCTTTTCGAGCAGGAAGAAAACGTGTTCGAACCGTTCGTCTGGATGATCGAGCACATGATCGGTCCGGAACCGTTGCAGGAGACGCCGGCACAGACAGGTGACTGGTCGTCGTGAGTGGCGGACAGATTGTGACCCAGCTCATGAGCCGTCAGCTCGACGCGAAGGAACAGAGGCTCGATATCCTGCGAGATGCCGTAGGAAAGAGTTGGGTCGTTGCAGAGGACAGAGAGATATGCCCGCCCGATGATGTTACTTGCCAAGTCTTTGCCGGAGAAGAGGTGAGCCAGGTCCCGGTTCACGTTGGCCCGGTTGGCGTTCCACCAGTCCTTGAACTGGGTCAGCGTCGTCAAGCTGTCCGTGGAAGTGTAGGGATCGGTCGCAGGATCGGTCCAGAGCTGCTGGAAGGTGATCCTGAGGAAGAGGTTGATCTGACCGCGGTAGATCCCGTCAACACCGTTGATGATCGCGGCGATCCGGTCGAACCCGCCGACGCCGTAGAGTTGGTAGTACTCCCCATCGCCCTCCGTGGCGATGTCCAGGCGGCGCAGAGTAGTGTGGTTTTTACCACCGCTGGGGCCGAGGCCGAAGGTACGACCCGCCTTGCGCAGGTGCTCGAGCCCGCACTGGCCACCTGCCTCAGGCCGCACATCGGCTTCACGGTAGACGACGGCGAGCCGTGCGGGAGCGCCGGGAACGTATTCCCGGAGCGGATCGATGAAGAGCCACTCGTCGCCG
>DASWME010000067.1:0-5666 GCA_036399915.1 Thermoanaerobaculia bacterium | reverse complement strand
TGTCTCCTCCGCCCGCGATCCGGCGCACGAAGAAGGGCACCAGCGCGAGCGCCTCCTCCTTGCCGAGCCTCTTCTCCGGCATCACCCGCCGCTGCACCGCCAGCGCGGCGGCGAACCCCAGCAGCGGCAGCGCGAGGGTCTGCGGCGGCGGGTCTCCAGGCGCCAGAGGCAGTTCCGCAAGGACCCGCGCCAAGCTCTCCAGGAGACCGCCCGCGATCCTGCTCATGCGCCGGATGACGACCTCGTCCCCGGCCGCGGAAGCCTCCGCCAGCAGCAGGAAGGGCAGGCCGTCGGTATCGAGGATCAGCCCCAGGTGATGGGCCACGATTCCCTCCAGCCGCTCGACGGGCGGGACCGCCGTCTCGGCCGCCAGGGCCCGGATCCGCGGCAGGAGCATTCCCTCCAGACGATCGAGCAGTCCGAGGACGAGCGCCTGCTTGGTCGGGTAATGGCGGTAGAGGGCCGGCTCGGTGAAGCCCATCCGCTCGGCCACCTTCTTCATTGTCAGGTTGGCCAGCCCGCCCTCGCGGACCAGCTCGAGGGTGTGGCTCAGGATCTCCTCTTGGCGGGGGGTGATCGCAACATCCTTGGTGCTCATCGGATCTTCCCGTTAGTTAGTCCTCACTAACAACAATACGCCGATTGGGTCGCCTGTCAATCCCCTGGGTTGTAGACTCCTCCCATCGGAGGGACTTCCCCGTGGACTTCGCCATCCCCGACCGCATCCGCGATCTCGCCGCGACCGTCCGCCGCTTCGTGGACGCGGAGATCCTCCCCGTCGAGCGGCGGGTGCTGGAGAAGGGCTTCGGCGCCGCCGGGGTGGAGATCGAGCGCCTGCGCGGCAGGGTGCGGGAGATGGGCCTGCTGGCGCCGCACGTGCCAAGGGAGTGGGGAGGCGGCGGGCTCTCCCTCACCGAGTTCGCGCCGGTCTCCGAGGAGCTCGGGCGGAGCCTGCTTGGCCACTTCGTCTTCAACTGCCAGGCGCCGGACGCCGGGAACATGGAGCTGCTGCTCCACCACGGCACGGACGAGCAGAAGGAGCGCTGGCTCCGCCCCCTGGTGGCGGGTGACATCCGGAGCTGCTTCGGCATGACCGAGCCCGAGTTCCCCGGCTCGAACCCGGTCTGGCTGGGCACCACGGCCCGGCGCGACGGGGACGAGTACGTCCTCGACGGCCACAAGTGGTTCACCTCCGCGGCCGACGGCGCCGTCTTCTGCATCGTCATGGCGGTCACCAGCCCCGAGGCGCCCAGCCCCTACGCCCGGGCGAGCCAGATCCTCGTCCCCACGGACGCGCCGGGCTTCGAGATCGTCCAGAACCTCGCCGTCATGGGCGAGCGGGGCGAGGGCTGGGCGAGCCACGCCGAGGTGCGCCTTACTGGCGTGCGCGTGCCGGCCGGAAACCGCATCGGCGCCGAAGGGGAGGGCTTCGCCCTCGCCCAGGAGCGGCTGGGGCCGGGGCGCATCCACCACTGCATGCGCTGGCTCGGCATCTGCGCGCGGGCCTTCGACCTGATGTGCGAGCGGGCGGTGGCGCGCGAGCTCTCGCCGGGCAGGCCTCTCGGCTCGCGCCAGATCGTGCAGGGGTGGATCGCCGAGAGCCGCGCCGAGATCGACGCCGCCCGCCTGCTCGTGCTGCGCACCGCCTGGCGCATCGACCGCGAGGGAGCGGCCGCGGCCCGCGACGACGTCTCCCTGATCAAGTTCCACACCGCCGGCGTGCTCCAGCGGGTGCTCGACCGCGCCATCCAGGCCCACGGCGCCCTCGGCCTCACCGAGCAGACGCCCCTCGCCTTCTGGTGGCGCCATGAGCGCGGAGCGCGCATCTACGACGGCGCCGACGAGGTGCACAAGACGTCCGCGGCCCGGCGGATCCTGGAGCGGTATGGGATGAGGAGGGAGCGGTGAGCGCGGACCCGGTCGACTCCACCCGGCCGGTGCGCGCCGGCGAGGAGATCGACGCCGCGGCCCTGGCCCTGTGGCTCAAGCCGCGGCTGCCCGGCGTCGAAGGGCCGGTCGAGATCGAGCAGTTCCCCGGCGGCCACTCGAACCTCACCTATCTCCTCCATTTCGGCGACCGCGAGCTGGTGCTCCGCCGCCCCCCCTTCGGCTCCAGGGTGAAGACGGCCCACGACATGGGCCGCGAGTACCGGGTGCTCTCCCGCCTCTATGCCGCCTATCCCAGGGCCCCCCGGGCCCTGCTCCACTGCGACGACCTGTCGGTGATCGGCGCGCCCTTCTATGTCATGGAGCGGGTGCGTGGCATCGTCCTCCGCCACCAGAAGCCGCCCGCGGGGCTCGACCTCCCGCCCGAGCGGATGCGGGCGATCAGCGAGGCGGCGGTGGACGGCCTCGCCGACCTGCACGCCGTGGACTGGGAGGCCGCGGGCCTGGGCGACCTCGGGCGGCCCGAGGGGTACGTGGCCCGGCAGGTGGACGGCTGGACCGCGCGCTGGCAAGGCTCGCGCACCGACGACGTGCCCGACCTCGACCGCGCCGCCGCCTGGCTCGCCGCCAACCTGCCGCCGGAAAGCGGCGCGGCGCTGATTCACAACGACTACAAGTACGACAACCTCGTCCTCCACCCGCAGGAGCCGGCGCGCATCGTGGCCGTGCTCGACTGGGAGATGGCCACCGTCGGCGACCCGCTGATGGATCTCGGCACCAGCCTCGGCTACTGGATGGACCCGGACGACGCCCCCGAGCTGCGCCTCCTGCCCGCCGGGCCGACCACGCTCCCGGGCAACCTCAGCCGCGCCGAGGTGGCCGAACGCTATGCCGCGCGCAGCGGCCGCGACGTTTCGAACCTGGTCTTTTATTATGTCTATGGACTCTTCAAAATCGCCGTCATCGCTCAGCAGATCTATTTCCGCTACCAACAGGGCCTCACGCGCGACGAGCGCTTCGCCGCGATGATCGGCGCCGTGCGCATCCTCGGCCGCACCACAGCCCAGGCGATCACGAGGAAACGGATCGAACGCTTATAGATATAGCAAAAATTCGATACTCACCCTTACAAAAAAATTCGCCTTCCCCCTAGACGTCGCGCTGCTGAAGGGTGTACAATCCGCTCAGACAACTTTCCTACGTTCACACAGTTTGGGCCAGGAGGCTTGATCACATGAAGCTCGACGAGTGTCTGAGAGTCATCAACCGTCGTCTCCGCACCGCGGAACAGGAGGTGGCCCGGCGCAAGCGGGACGGCCTTCAGTACCGGCCGTGGGAGCACCGCATCCTGGAGCTCCAGGCGGTGCGGCGCGAGATCGCGGCGCTGGCGACGCCCGGGACGTTCCGGGCCCGGGCAGAAGCTCCCCCGCTTTCCTGACCCGGAGGAGTCCGCAAGGCCGATCCGGCGCTCGTCAGGGCGCCGGATCGATCGCCTCCTGGAGCGCTGAGTCGTACCCCGCCCTTCCCTGCCTCGACCGTCCCGTTCACGAGCGCGCGGCCCCTCCGCGAGGTTGGCGCTGTGCTACCATGACAACGTTCTGCCAGTTCTTTAAGAAAATCCAGGTCTTCGCTGTGGAGGGGTTGACCAACCACGACTTTCCGGCCGGTGATCCACGCCGGCCCGCGTCCATTGGAGGACAGACCATGGCGACCCTGCTAGCAAGGTTGATGCTCATCGCCCTGCTGGCCGTCGGAATGGCGTTCGCTCCGCTACCGGCGGCTCAGGCTCAGGAACCGGAGACACCCCCGGCGGCTCAGAGCCAGGAGGAGCAGAAGCCGCCGGAGGAGGAGGGCGAAGAAGCCAAGACGGAGTTCAAGGAGGAGATCACCGTCACCGGCACCCGCGTCGAGGGGCGCAGCGCCGTCGACACGCCGGCCCCCGTCGACTACATCGACTCGGAGAGCATCCGCAGCACCGGGGCCACGGAGACCGGCAAGGTCCTGCAGTTGCTGGAGCCGTCCTTCAACTTCTCCACCACCACGATCAGCGACGGCACCGACATCATCCGGCCGGCCACGCTGCGCGCCCTCGGCCCCGACCAGGTGCTGGTGCTGGTCAACGGCAAGCGCCGCCACCAGCAGGCGCTGCTCAACGTCCAGCAGACGATCGCCCGCGGCTCGGCCGGCTACGACATCAACACCATCCCGGTCTCGGCCATCGACCATATCGAGGTGCTGCGCGACGGCGCCGCGGCGCAGTACGGCTCGGACGCCATCGCCGGCGTCATCAACATCATCCTCAAGAACCAGACGGATGTGACGGACGTCAACCTCGAAGGGGGCCAGTACTACGCGGGCGACGGCGAGACCTTCGCGGCCGGAGTCAGCACGGGCTTCGCCGTGGCCAAGGACGGTTTCGTGGACCTCAGCGTCGAGTACCGGGACCGCGGCGAGACCAACCGGGCCGGCCCGGACTTGTTGCGCGTGACCCCGCCGCGCGTCACCCAGCGCATCGGCGATGCCGACTCTGAGGACGCCGCGGTCTGGCTCAACGCCGCGGTGCCCGCCGGCAACAGCCAGCTCTACGCCTTCGGCGGCTGGTCCAACCGCAAGGGCAACTCCTCGGGCTTCTTCCGCACCCGGACCGACGGCCGGACCGTGCCGGACATCTATCCCAACGGATTCCTGCCGACGATCATCACCGAGCCGACCGACACCTCCCTCGCCGCCGGCTACCGGGGAGCCTTCAGCAACGGCTGGACGTACGACCTCGGCGCCAACTACGGCAACAGCGAGTTCAAGTTCCGCGAGGAGAACACCGTCAACGTCAGCTACTGGTACGAGCCGCGCGATCCCAGCAATCCGACGGGACCCAGGTTCGCAGAGTCGCCCACCGCGGCCGACACGGGCACGCTGGAGCTGGACCAGCTCAGCTTCACGCTGGATTTCGCCGGCAAGGTCGCCTGGGGGTTGGGCAGCGGACCGCTCAACGTCGCCGCCGGCGCCGAGTGGCGCGAGGAGGGCTACAAGATCACGCCGGGAGACGAGGTCTCCTACGAGTACGGCCGCAGCGACAACCGCCGCATCCGCATCCTCGACCAGAACGGCGCCATCGCGCAGCCGGGCACTCAGGGCTTCCCCGGCTGGTCGCCCCGGGAGGCGGTGGACGACGACCGCAACAACACGGCCCTCTACGTGGACCTCGAGTCCCAGTTGACGAAGCGGTTCCTGGGCGGCGCCGCCGTGCGCTTCGAGGACTACTCGGATTTCGGCAGCACGGTCAACGGCAAGCTGTCGGGGCGCGTCGACTTCAGCGACCGCTACGCGCTGCGCGGCACGGTCTCCACCGGCTTCCGGGCGCCGGGCGTCCAGCAGGCCTTCTATAGCCAGCGCTCCACCAACCTCAATGCCGCCGGCGTGCTGACCGACACGCTGACGGCGCGCCAGGACAGCGACGTGACGCGGGCCTTCGGCATTCCGCCGCTCAAGGAAGAGACCTCGCAGAACTACTCGCTCGGCCTGGTCGCCCGGCCGGCGAGCAACTTCCGCCTCACGGTGGACCTGTACCGGATCAACATCGACGACCGCATCGTCTTCTCGAGCAACATCCAGCCGGAGGACCTGAGCACCTGCGGCACTCCCTTCAGCCCGTCCCGCTGCCCGATCCGCGCCATCCTGGAGCCGATCGGAGTTGGCCAGGTGCTCTTCTTCACCAACGCCATCGACACCCGCACCGACGGCCTCGACATCGTCGCCCTGTACGACCGGAAGCTCGCCGG
>DASWME010000066.1:0-2535 GCA_036399915.1 Thermoanaerobaculia bacterium | reverse complement strand
CGATCTCACGCGGGCCAACCAGGAGCTGGAGATGGCCTATGAGGAGCTGCAGTCGGCCAACGAGGAGCTGGAGACGACGAACGAGGAGCTGCAGTCCACCATCGAGGAGCTGGAGACCACCAACGAGGAGCTGCAGTCGGCCAACGAAGAGCTGGAGACGATGAACGAGGAGCTGCAGTCCACCAACGAGGAGCTGCGCTCCATGAACGACCAGATCCAAGAACGGTCGGACGAGCTGCGGCGGGTCAACGCCTATCTCAGTTCCATCTTGAGCGGCCTGCGGGCGGCGGTCGTGGTGCTCAACCCGGCCCTGGAGGTGGAGATCTGGAGCGAGAAGGCGCAGGAGCTGTGGGGTCTGCGCAGCGCCGAAGTCCAGGGAAAGCCGTTCCTGTCGCTCGACATCGGCCTGCCCGTGGAGCAATTACGGGAACCGATCTTGCAGTGCCTGAACAGCGGCCCCCACGGCACCGAGCTGGTCCTCGATGGGGTCAACCGCCGCGGCCGGGCCATCCGTTGCCAGGTCGCCTGTACCCGGTTGAGCGACGGCGCAGGCCCGGCCGGCGCCATCCTGCTGATGGAAGAGGTTCCCGGCGAGCCGGAGTTGCCTACGCGGGGCTGAAGGAGGGCTTTCGTTGCCGAAGGGATTGCCGAGCGCCAAGCTCTCCTCGGCCCAACGGCAGCTCCGCGAGCTGCGGGACGACGTCGACGCCCTCTCCGAGCCCGAGAAGTTCACGCGGGATTTGGAGGTGCTGCAGGCCCAGCTCGCCGATCTGGAGGTGGCCTACGAGGAGCTCGAGCAGCAGAACGAGGAGCTCCTGTCCACCCGGGAGGAGTTGGAGCGCCAGCGCCACGGCTACCTCCGCCTGTTCGACGAAGCCCCCTTCGGCTACATGGTGACGGACTCCCACGGAATCGTCGAGGAGGTCAACCAGCAGGCCGCCACCCTGATGGGCTTCGTCCAGGCTCTCCTGCCGGGCAAGCCCTTCCTCCTCTACGTCGTGCGGGAGGACCGCGGCATCGTCAGCGGTCTGATCTCTCGGGCGTGCGCCGGCGAGCCCTGCGGCGAGGTGGAGGTCCAGCTTCAGCGGCGCGGCCGGGAGCCGTTCGCGGCCGTGCTGACGGTGGTGCGCGACCTGGAGGGCCAGGAGCGGACGGCGAGGCTGCGCTGGACGATGCGCGACGTCTCGCAGGCGCGGGCCGCCGAGGAGGCCCTGCGGGCGAGCGAGGAGCGGCTGCGGCACTCGCAGCGCATGGAGGCGGTCGGCCGCCTGGCCGGCGGCATCGCCCACTCGTTCAACAACCTGCTGGCGGCCATGGCCTTCCAGTGCGAGCTGCTCTGCGAGCGCCTCCCCGAGGAGGACGAGCGGCGCGTGTACGTCGAGGAGATCCAGAAGGCGGGCGAGCGCGCGGCGGCCTTGGCCCGCCAGCTCCTCGCCTTCGGCCGCAAGCAGGTGCTCCAGCCGCGGGTGCTGCGCCTCAACCAGGTGATCCACGACATGGAGCCGATGCTCCGGCGGCTGATCGGCGAGCACATCCGCCTGGAGATCCGGCTCGACCCGGCGGACGGCGCGGTCCACGTCGACCTCGGGCAGCTCGAGCAGGTGGTCCTCAACTTGGTCGTCAACGCCCGCGATTCCATGCCGCAAGGCGGCGCCCTGCTGCTCGCCGCCGAGAGCCTCGAGATCGCCCCTGGGGAGCGCTTGAGCGGGTTCGACCTTCCCCCGGGCTCCTACGTCCAGCTCTCGGTGACCGACACGGGCACGGGCATCACCCCCGAGGTGATGGGGCACCTCTTCGAGCCGTTCTTCACCACCAAGGAGCGCGGCAAGGGCACGGGCCTGGGGCTCGCCACCGTCCACGGCATCGTGAACCAGAGCGGCGGCCACATCTGGGTGGAGAGCGACCCGGGACGGGGCTCCCGCTTCACCGTCCTGCTGCCGCACGCTGTCGAGGCCGCGGAGGGCGCCCCCACGCCGCCGCCCGCCCGGTCCGGGCGGCGCTCACGGCGCGGCTCCGAGGTCGTGCTGCTCGTCGAGGACGAGGACAACATCCGCGAGCCGGCGGTCGAGGTCCTGGAGGGCCGGGGCTATCAGGTGCTCGCCGCCCGAGACGCCGCCGAGGCGCTGGCCCTGGCCGAGGGGCATCAGGGCCCCATCCACATCCTCGTCACCGACGTGGTGATGCCCGGCATGAGCGGCAACCAGCTTGCCCAGCAGCTCGTCGGCCGGCGGCCGGAGACGCGGGTGCTCTACATCTCGGGCTACCCCGAGGACTCGATCGCCCACCACGGCGTGCTCCACCCGGAGCAGCACTTCCTGCAGAAGCCCTTTGCACCGGGCCAGTTCCTGGAGAGGGTTCGGGAGGTGCTGGACGGGGTGCCTGCCGGGGAGGGCTTAGCCCTTAAGCCCTCTCTTTAGAGTTCAGGCCGCTGACCCCCTCCCGGCCCTCCTCTCCCAGAGGGCACACCCTCTTCCACATCCTGCCCGTCGGGGTGCTCTGCCCTTCGAGGCCTCACCCCCTGGCCCCCTCTCCCTG
>DASWME010000065.1:0-5610 GCA_036399915.1 Thermoanaerobaculia bacterium | reverse complement strand
CCGCGGCCCGGCTACGAGCGGGTGATCCTGAGGAGCCGGACGCGCGACCGCATGACGCCTTTTGCGCCCGGGCTGTTCCACGAGCTGCGCGGCGCGGACGTGATCCACTGCCACCAGCTCTTCGTGCTGCCCACGTTCCTCGCCGCCGCCTTCGGCCGGCTCCAGGGGAGCCGCGTCTTCGTCTCGGACCTGGGCGGCGGCGGCTGGACCCCGGGCTACCAGATCGACGCCACGCGCTGGATCGCGGCCCACCTGCCGCTCTCGGACTACGCCGCCCGCACGCTCCCCGGCCGCAACCGGCGCCACCGCGTCATCTACGGCGGGGTCGATCTGGAGCGCCACCCCCTGCGGCCGGACCTGTCCCACGACGGCTCCGTGGTCTTCCTCGGCCGGGTGCTGCCGCACAAGGGCGTCCACTTCCTGATCGAGGGGCTGCCGCCGGAGGCGCCGCTCCACGTGGTGGGGCCGGCGACGGATGCCGGCTATCTCCGCCGCCTCCAGGCCCTCGCCGCGGGCAAGCCCGTCCGCTTCCACGGCGCCCTGCCGGACGAGGAGGTGATCGCCATCCTCGGCCGTTCCATGGCGCTGGTCCATCCCACGCCGGTGGACGACAGCGGCTCGGCCGGGGTCAACGAGCTGTTCGGCCTCGCCCTGGTGGAAGCCATGGCGCGCGGATGCCCGGTGATCGCCTCCGACGCGGCGTCGCTCCCCGAGATCGTGGCGCCGGAGGTCAACGGTCTGCTCGTGCCGCCTAACCGGCCGGAGGCGATCGGCGAGGCGGTCCTGCGCCTGCGCCGGGACCCGGACCTCTGGGCGCGGCTGGCCCTGGGCGCCCGGCGGACGGTCGAGGAGCGCTTCACCTGGGACCGCGTGGTGGACCGCTGCCTGGAGGCGTACGCGGCCGGGAACGGAGGGCGGGGGTGAGGGTCCTCCAGATCGCCCCCCACCTGCCGCCTCCCTTCGAGGGGGTGGGCACCTACGCGGCGGCGCTCGCCAGCACCCTGGCGGAGCGGTTCGGCGTCGAGACGCGGTTCGTGGTGGGCGACCCCGCCTGGAACGGCGGGACGGGGAACGGCGCGCGCCCGGTGGCGGCGCGGACGGCGGCGGACCTGCTCGCCGGGCTCGAGGGCGAGGAGACGGTGCTCCTCCATTACGTGAACTACGGCTACCAGCGGCGCGGCTGCCCCGTCTGGCTCGCTCAGGCCGTGCGGCGCTGGCGCCGCGGCGGTCCAGAGCGACGGCTCGTCACCGTCTTTCACGAGGTCTACGCCACCGGTCCGCCCTGGCGCAGCTCCTTCTGGACCTTGCCGCTCCAGCAGCGGATCGCGGCGGCGACGGCGCGGGCGAGCGACGCCCTGGTCACCAGCCTCGATCTCTATGTCCGCCGGCTCGGCGCCGCGGCATCGCCGGAGAAGACCGCGGTGCTCCCCGTCTTCTCAACCGTGGGCGAGCCGGAGAGCCCGCCGCCGCTGGCGGTCCGGGCCCGGCGGATGGTCCTCTTCGGCGGCCGCGGCGCCCGCTCCCGCGCCTACGGGGAGCTGCGGCCGGCCCTCGCCGCTGCCTGCCGGGCCCTGGAGATCGAGGAGATCGCGGACGTGGGCCCGCCCCTGGAGGACGCGCCGGCCGTGGTCGAGGGCGTCCCCGTCCGGCGGCTCGGCGTCCTGCCGCCTGCCGAAGTGGGATCGCTCCTCCTCGGTTCCCTGGCCGGCTTCGTGGCCTATCCCACCTTCTTCCTGCCGAAGTCCACCATCTTCGCAGCCTACTGCGCCCACGGCCTGCTGCCGGTCTGCTCGTGGCCGCAGCCGATCCGGGACGGCGAGGTCGCCGCGGGCCGGCACTACTGGGCGGGCTCGGGAGATCCCCAGGCGATCGCCGCGGCGGCCCGGGCCTGGTACGCCGGCCATGGTCTGGCCCGACAGGCGGAGACCTTCCGGTGCCTGCTGGCAGGACCCGGGGAGGAGGCGTGAAGATCCTCCACTACTCGCCCGCGTTCCTGCCCAAGGTGGGCGGTCTGGAGCTCAACGTGGCGAACATCGCCGAGCACCTCCAGCGGGCGGGGCACGAGGTCACCGTGGTGACCACGACCCCCGGCGCCGAGCCCGACCGCTTCTCCTTCCGGGTCGTCCGCTGCCCCTCGGCCCGGGAGCTCCTGCGCTGGACCCGCTGGTGCGACGTCTTCTTCCAGGCCAACGTCAGCCTGCGCGGGCTCTGGCCGCTCCTGCTCGTCCGCCGACCCTGGGTGGTCTCCCACCATAGCTGGTACTGCCGCAGCGACGGGCGCATCGCCTGGCAGGACCGCCTCAAGCGCTTCCTCCTGCGCTTCGCGGCCTCTTCGATTGCCGTCAGCCGGGCCGTGGCGGACGACCTTGCGACCCCTTCGGTGGTGATCCCCAATCCCTACCGCGACGGCCTCTTCCGCCGCCTGCCGGACGTGGAGCGGACGGGGGATCTCGCCTTCGTGGGCCGCCTCGTCTCGGACAAGGGAGCGGACGTCCTCCTCGACGCCCTGGCTCAGCTCGCGGCCGAGGGGCTGCGGCCCCGGCTCGCCGTCGTCGGCGACGGTCCGGAGGCGCCCCACCTGCGGGCCCAGGCAGCGGCGTCGGGCGTGGCCAGGCAGGTCGACTTCCTGGGGACGCGCACGGGCGAGGAGCTGGTGGAGATCCTCAACCGGCAGCGCATCCTGGTCGTCCCCTCCCGCTACGACGAGCCCTTCGGCATCGTGGCCCTGGAGGGGATCGCCTGCGGCTGCGTGGTGGTGGGCTCCGCCGGGGGCGGCCTCAAGGACGCCATCGGCCCCTGCGGGGAGACGTTCCGTAACGGCGACCGGGCCGGCCTCGCCCGCGTCCTCGGCCGCCTGCTGCGGCACCCGGAGATCCACGCGGACTACCTGCGGCACGCGGGGGAGCACCTCGCCCGCCACACCGCCGAACGGGCGGCGGAGTCGTACCTGCGCGAGATCGAGGGGGCGGTCGCGCGGGCGCGGGCGGGAGCCCTGCGGAGGTCCGCGGCGTGAACGCCCGCGTCCTCCTCATGCTGGCCGGCGGCGCGGCGGTCGTCTGGTCGTTCTGGCGCTGGCGCACCGCCGTCCAGGTTGCCATGGTGCTGCTGATCTTCGAAGGGGCCATCCGCAAGTGGCTCTTCCCCGGCTCCCAGGACCTGGTCTACTTCGCCAAGGACGTCTTCTTCCTGGGGGCTTACCTGGGCTTCCTCCGCGACCTGCCCCGCCTGCGCTACCGCCCGCCGCCGCTGCCGGCCTTCTACGGCGTTCTGGTCCTCGCCGCGGTCCTCGCCCTGCTGCAGGTCTTCAACCCGGCCCTGCCGAACCTGCTGGTGGGGGTGTTCGGGTTCAAGGCGTACTTCTTCTACGCGCCGCTCCTGTTCGTCGTGCCGGCGGCCTTCCCGAGCGACGCCGCGCTCTATCGGTTCCTGCGGCGCTACGCCCTGATCTCCATCCCGGTGGGGCTGCTGGCGGTCTCGCAGTTCTTCAGCCCGGCGACGAGCGTCCTCAATACCTATGCCCGGACCAGCGAGGACGTCTACATTGCCACCTTCGGCAGCTCGACCTACGTGCGGGTGACGGCGACCTTCTCCTTCATCACCGGCTACACCGCCTACCTGCTGGCGACGGTCATCCTCGTCCTCGCCCTGCTGGGGGCCGGCCGCTGGCGGTTCCGCGGCCACCTGCCGCTCTTCGGCGCCCTGGGCATGACCGTGCTGGGCATGCTGATGACGGGCTCGCGCACCCCCGTGCTGATGCTCGCCCTGCTGCTTCCCCCCTACTGGTGGCTGGCGGTGATCCGGGAGCGGGGCGGCCGCGTGGCTTTTGGCCGCCTCGTGCTGGCCATGGCCCTGGTGGCGGGGTTCCTGGTCTTCGCGGGCGAAGACGCCCTCGGCGCCTTCTACGGCCGCGCCCTGGGCGTCTCGGACGTCCCCGGCCGGATCTCCTCGCCGCTGCTGTCGCCCTACCTGCTCCTGCCGGACGCGGGCCTGCTGGGCTTCGGCACCGGCGCCACCCATCAGACCGCCGCGGCCCTGGCGCCGAACGTGGTGCCCTATAGCTGGCTCCATGGACTGCTCGTCGAGGTGGAGTCCGGCCGGGTCATGCTGGAGCTGGGGGCCCTGGGCTTCCTCCTGATCTACTTCCTCCGGCTCTACCTCGCCGGCTTCGCCCTGCGCCAGGTCTTCGCGCTGCGCACCCGCTTCCACCGGGCCATCGCGACTGCGACCTTCCTCGTCTCGCTGACGGCCCTCCCCGGCGCCGTGGTCTTCGATGTGACCGGGGACGTCTACTACTGGTTCTTCGCCGGCCTGCTGATGCTGGCGGTCCGTCTCGACCGCGAGGCCGTGAAGGCGGCCGCCCCTGCCGCGGCAGCGTCGGCGGTGCGCCACGAGGCGGCGGTGCCCGTGCCCGCGGCCCGTGGAACGGCATGAAGGTGCTGGTGACCCATCCGGGCCGGCAACACTCGCACCAGGCGGCGCTGGCCCTGGAGACCGCCGGGATGCTCGCCGGCTACTGGGCGGGCGTGCCCGCCGTGGCAGAGCAGGCCCGGCGGGCGCCGGGCTTCCTGCGCTCCCGGCTCGCCCGCTATGCGCCGGTGCCCCTGGACCCGGCGCGGACGCGGTGGTTCCCCTGGACGCCGGCCCTGCGCCGCGCCGGCGACGCGCTGCTGCCAGCCGGCGCGGCGGCCTGGACCGATTTCGCCGCCTGCCGCCTCTTCGACCACTGGGCGGCCTGGGAGCTGCGGCGGACCCCGGCGGACGCCGTCATCGCCTGCGAGATCTCGGCCCTGGAGACCTTCCGCGAGGCCAAACGGCTTGGCTTGACGACCCTCCTCGACGCGCCGTCGATGCACCACGCGGCGCAGGACCGCCTGCACGGCACGACCGATCCGCCCGGACTCCACCACCGGATCACCCGGGTGAAGAACGCTGAGATCGCTCTGGCGGACCATGTCCTGACCGTCTCGGAGCTGGCCCGGCGGAGCTACGTCGAGGCGGGCGTGCCGCCCGAGAAGGTCCACGCCGTGCCCCTGGGGGCCGACCTCGAGCTGTTCTCGCCGGACGGCGATGCCCGGAAGGACAGCGAGCCGTTCACCTTCCTCTTCTCCGGAGCGACGATCCGCCGCAAGGGCTTCGACCTCCTGCTGCAGGCGTTCGAGCGGGCCGCCGGCGGGCGGGAAGGCTGGCTGCGGATCGTAGGGCCGCGGGGCGACCTCGGCCATCTCCTCGACGGCCGCGCCCCGGACCGCGTCGCCTTCCTGGGACCGCGGACGCAGCCCGAGCTGGCGACGGAGCTGCGGCGGGCCGACCTCCTCGTCCTGCCGTCGCGCAACGACTCCTACGGCATGGTGGTGGCCGAGGCGCTGGCTTCGGGAACCCCCGTCCTGGTCTCCGAGATGGTGGGGGCCAAGGACCTGGTGACGGAGGGCAGGACCGGCTGGATCGTGCCCGTGGAGGACGTCGCCGCCCTGGCGGAGCGCATGGCCTGGTGCCTACGCCACCCGCAGGAGGTCCGCGCCATGGCGCCGGACTGCCGGCACGCCGCCGGGGAAGCCGCCTGGCCGGCCTACCACCGCCGGTTCGCGGAGCTGGTGCGGCAAATCGTCGGGG
>DASWME010000064.1:0-3281 GCA_036399915.1 Thermoanaerobaculia bacterium | reverse complement strand
CCCGGGGAGTTTCAAGAGCCATCCTCTCCTCCATCTTAACGCGAGACGGACGCACCGTTCCCTTCGTGGCGGGACGGCTCGTCGGCGGAGCGCGGAACAGCGCATCTTGATCGGGGCCCGGGGTGCTTTCCGGGGCTTGGAGACCCGATGTTACTGCATGCAACGTGCCGATAGCAGGAAAATTACAGGACCGTCCCGGGTCTGACGCCTGAGAGCCGGGGAGCCGTGCCAGGGAGGCAGCCGCCTCGGCCTCCCAGGCTGAACCAAGGCAGGGCCAGGGAGCAGCGCCCCTCTGCCCCCTGGCAGTTTCCGTCAATTGTCAATGAACCTTCCTGGACGCCTCCTCCTGCTGTGCCTGCCGGTGGACTGAGGCATCTTGACTTTCCTCGACCTTTACTGCTACAAAGACGACCTAGCTGCGGAAATGGTAAGGAGGATGGGCCCGGATGTCAAGTCCCATAGCGCGTATGGATACAAAAGAGAGGAATCTCCCAGAGCCGTCGCGGAGCGGTCCACGGGGCTCCCGGATCGCTCCGCCGCCGTCCCGGAGCGCTTCGCGAGTCCTGCGGACCGCTCCCTCGCGGCCCCGGAGGACTCGGAGACTGCGCCGGACTGCTCCAACGGTCCCGCGGACGACTCCGGGGCCTCGCCGGAGTGCTCCGGCGGCCCTGTAGAGTGCTCCGCGGGTGTGTCAGAGCCTCCATAGGGCGAGCGGATCGCTCCGCGAGAGCGGCGGAGCGGTCCGGGATCCGTGGAGACCACTCCGCGGCGCCGGCGGAGTGCTCCGGGGAGCCTTGGCAGCGCTCCGCCGCGCCCCCGGACGGCTCCGGGAGGAGACTGAGCCGTTCCGCGCACGCCTGCCGTATAGAAAGGACGCCTCGCTCATCGACAGTCCCAGCACGAGAGGTGGCACTGGCCCCTTCCCGCGAAGTTCTCTTGGCATTCCAAACAGTGCATGAGATTCTTACATGACCGGTGTGCCTGGATTGACCAGGAAGCGGAACTGGCGTAAAATCTTCAAGGTCCATAGAATGAATGATATAGCTCCTCTTCCGCGAACCTCTGCGACAGACTCTTGGGCCTGTCGGTAAGCACGCCAAGGCGGGTCGCGGAAGATCGAGCTCGAGGTTAGCCGTCGCGGTTGGCAGTCGTGCCGAACCAACTGTCCGTTGAAGAAGTAGTCAACCCACCCTCGTGGCCGGTGGGTGACTGCCGGCTGCGCCCGCTTCGCCTCTCCGACGCGGCAGCTTGGCAGGCGTATCTCCGCGATCAGCGGGTTCTCGAACACACCAGCTTCCCTGAGCTTGACGTGGCTGCCGTTGAAACGATGATCTCCCGCCAGCTCGAGGCCTACTCCGCTAGCTCCTCCTGTCGGTGGGCTCTCGTCGACGCCGGTGACACGCTCGTGGGTACTTGCGGCTTCTCTAACTGGTCACTGCCACACGCCCATGCCGAACTGGTCTACGACCTCGCGCCGGCCATGTGGGGCCGCGGCCTCATGCGTGCCGCTGTTCAGACAGTCCTGGCGTGGGCCTTCGACCGTGCTGGCTTCAATCGCATCCACGCCTTCGTCATGACCACCAACGTGCCCTCTATCAGGCTGCTCGAGGCTGTGGGGTTCGAACACGAAGGTACTCTTCGGCAGTTCCGCATCGCCAGAGGCGTCGCGCGAGACTTCCACGTCTACGCCTTGCTTCGGGCAGCGGCCCGCACCACCGTTGGCGCGCCGGCTAACTCATAGTCCGTTATGCCGACCTAAGAAGCCCCAGGCGCAGAACGGAGCAAGTATGAAGAACCAATTTCACGTCGCGACTGGAGTCATCGCAGGGATCTGGCTCTCCCTTGGTTTTTGCTCCTCTGCGTATGCGCAGGCCCATTCGCCGGTTCCAGGTGCAGTTCGGAAGGAGGCGGCCGTGACTCGTGCAAGCGGAACGTTTGAAGTCAAGCTGACTCCTCAGACGGCGGACGACAACGCCGAGGGCGCAAAGCTCGGCAGGATGTCGATCGACAAGCAGTTCCACGGCGATCTCGAAGGTATCAGCAAAGGGGAGATGCTGACCGCCGGCACGAGCGTCCAGGGCTCGGCCGGTTACGTCGCGATCGAGCGGGTCCGCGGCAAGCTGCAGGGCCGCAGCGGCACCTTCGTGCTCCAGCACAGCGGCACCATGACGCGCGGCGCACCGCAACTGACGATCGCCGTGGTGCCGGACTCCGGCAGCGGTCAGCTCATGGGCCTTGTGGGCAAGATGACGATCAACATCGCGGACGGAAAGCATTCCTACGACTTCGAGTACACGCTCGCTGAGACCCCTTGAGAGCCGATCGCCTTCGGCGTTGTTTAGTAAGGAACAGCTAAGTGGACAAGGACTTTCTGCTGCTGCTGACCGGGGGCATAATCGGTTTCGTCAGCAGCCTGGTGACAGCTCTCATCGCTCATCAGCTCGAAGGACGACGCTTGAAGGAACAACTGACGCGGGAGAACGAGCTGCGCCGCGAGGAGCGGGCCCGCGAGGATAAGCTGAGAGAGGAGGAAAGGGCTCGCGAGGACCAGCTTCGCCGCGAGGAGCGGGCCCTTCAAGAAAAGCGTCTTCGAGACGAGCACCGTCGTCAGAGCATATTGAGAGAAGCAGATGCCCTTTGGAGAGATATCGAACGAATGAGGGAGATGCTCCAACATCTGCCCCCTGAGGAGCAAGACCACTTTGGCAGCAGGCAGCCTCTGAAGCGGAAGATCTCGGAGTGGCAGAAGCGAAGAGAGGAGCTTCTGAGTGAGGAACGAGCGCTGATCGACGGGGCTCCGGATGATTCTCAGGCCGGTGAAACCTAGGGCCGCGCCGGGTCGTGGTTGAGCGGTGCTGAGATATTTCGCCAGGCCACTCCGCATTTTCTACCTCGTTGACAGCTTTCGACGCCTGCCCTAGAGTGCTGAGCGGCAAATCTGCGACGATCCCAGAAAGGAGCGTGCGATGAAGAAGAAAGGCATGAAGCGGCTGAGCCTGAACCGGGAGACCCTCCACAAGTTGACCGACGAGCAGCTTCAAGACGCCGAGGCCGGCCGCGAAACCGGCCCGATGGTGTGCTGCAGCACCTGCACGGCGTCCTATAGCTGCCCGCCGCCCCCGACCGGCAACAACGAAGCGTCCTGCCTCTGCTAAGAAGGCCGTGGAACCGCCCCGCAGGGGCGGAATTTGAATAGCCCGGGGCGCCAGCCCTACCCCTTATACACATCTTGGCCTTCGGACGGGTCTGCCCTTCGAGGCCTCACCCCCTGGCCCCCTCTC
>DASWME010000063.1:0-53751 GCA_036399915.1 Thermoanaerobaculia bacterium | reverse complement strand
CGCCGCCGCCCCCTCGATCACCATACCGCTCGACGAGCACAGCTACCTCGTCCTCAACCGCGACTTCATCCTCGACGAGAGGGGCCCGCAGCCGGCCGACCTGGGCCGCTACGGCTTCGGCTACGCCTTCATCAAGAACCCGGTCGAGGGGGTGCTCGGCTGGGGGCCCGGCCGCTTCGACGCCGCCATGCAGACCATCCACTTCCGCGTGCTGCGCGACGGCCGCATCCGGGTCGACATGGCTTTCGTGGCCAACCGGCCGACGAGCATCGCCAACGTCTCGCTCGATCCCTTCCAGTGGAGCTGCGATTTCCTCGACACCGCCTCCGGGGGCGTGACCAGCGCGCTCACCGCGCCCGTGCGCACGGCCTCGGAGCACCTGCCGGTCGTCGGCGGCTTCCGCTTCGATCCGGTCTTCGCCTTCGTCGCGCTGGCGAACCTGTTCACCGGCGGGCTGGCGGCGCAGGAGTTCTGCATCTCCCGCGAGCAGCTCGAGAAACGGCTGATCCTGCAACACTTCATGAAGCATTACCAGGCCGTCGCCGGCTCGATCCAGACCTGGCGGCAGATCCGCGACTGGCTGAACGAGGCCTCGTTGCCCCGCTGGGTGATCACGGGAGAGAGCACCTGATGCGCCCGGTCCCCCGCGACAGCGGCCGGAGCGCCCGCCGGGACGAAGGGGCCCGGACCGCCATCATCCAGTCGGGAGGAGGCGCCAAGGGCGCTTACGCTCTGGGGGTCATGCGGGCCGTCCTCTCGGGCGCATCGCCGGCGACCCGCTACCAGCCGATCGATCCGCACGTCTACACCGGCACCTCGGTCGGGGCGTACAACGCGGCGATCATGGCCTCGCAGCCCGGGGTCCCCCCGCTCCAGACGCTGGACGCTCTCATCCAGATCTGGCGGCAGCAGATCGCCAACATCCCGGGCGGGTGCGGCAACGGGGTCTTCCGGCTGCGCGGCCTGCCGATCCAGGAGCTCGAGCCCGCCTGCTTTCTCGAGCCGGTCTCGGCTTTCACCCAGTTCTCCCTGGACTGGGTCTACCTCGCCAACCAGGCGATGATCCGCATGGCCCGCTTCGCCACCTCGGACCTTCCCCTGCCGGGGCGCCTCCTGGACGCCCCCGACATCAGCGCCTTTTTCGATCCCCAGCCCTTGCGCGAGCTGGTATGGGGGACCGTCGACATCGAGGGGCTGCGCCGCTCCTCCAAGGAGCTGGCCGTGGCCACCTCCTCGTGGCAGGACGGCATGACGAAGATCTTCTGGAAGCAGGAGATCGTGGAGCACCGCGAGCTCGATGCCATCCTGGCGTCGGCGGCGGTGCCGGGGGTCTTTCCGGTGGTGGAGATCCACGGCGTGCCCTACGTGGACGGCGCCCTGACCATGAACACGCCGCTCAAGCCGGCCATCCGGGCCGGCGCCAACGTGCTCCACGTCATCTACCTCGATCCCCTGGTGGAGAACTCGGAGCCGCCGCGCTATCCCAGCACCTTCGAGTACATAGCCCGCGTCTTCTCGATCCTGGCGGCCGAGCAGATCCGCACCGACATCCGCAAGGCCCAGCGCATCAACGAGGGCCTCGCGCTCCTGCGCGGCCAGCGCGTCGCCGGCGACACCGGGGATCTGCTGCGCCGCCTCCCCGTCGTGCTGGAGCTCCAAAGGCGGATGCAACGCGAGCCCAAGCGGCGGCTGATCATCCATCGCTATCTTCCCGGAGGCACTCTGGCGGGCGGCGCGGACCTGTTGAACTTCAATATCGACCACATCGAAGCCCTGATCGAGCAGGGATACCGCGACGCGGTCGAACACGATTGCTCAGTGTCGGATTGCTTGACGGACGACGACGACAGCCCGGACGAGGCCCGCCGCAGGCGGCCCCACCCGGACGAAGACGAAAGAGAAAGGATCGGAATCCTATGAAGGACAATTGCTGCAATGATTACAAAAAGCTGGTCCGCTGGAGCATCGTCTCGGTCAAGCCGGGCTATGATCTCTTCCCCGAGCCCGAGGTGCGCGAGGAGCTGATCTCGGCCTGCATGACGCAGTCGGAGTTCGAGACCTGGAAGGTCGCCGAGTTCTTCGAGAGGCACCCCAAGATCCCGCCCTCCTATGGCCGCTACGTGCGCGTCTACAGCCAGGTGCTGCGCTGCTATGAAAAGCCGGAAGTCAATTTCGAGAAGGATCAGATCGAGGTCCTCAAGGAGATCCGCAACGCGATCCGCCGCGAGGATCACCACCACCGCGTTCGGCTCCCGAAGACGGGAGTGATCGCCGGTCCGCTCGACTGGGTGGGAAGCGAGTTCGGCGATGAATTCTACAACTTTCCCCCCTTCCTCGGGGCACGGCCGGCGGCCGGCCACACCAAGCTCACCGGCTGGGTGCAGGTGCAGTTCGGCAAGCCAAAGGATGATTGGGTCGATCTCACAATCACCTACTTCGGGGTCGGCACGCCGGTGGTAATCACCTGGGGCGGCGGCCAGCAGTTCGATTTCACCCGCACCCGCACCTTCCCGACGCCGTTCTTCCTCCAAGGCGGCAAGCCCCTGGACACCACCAACCGCGGCCGGCTGAACCTCCACACGGGCGAGGTCGAGGGCCTGACGATATTCGCGAACTTCCAGGGCACCACCATCGGTCGTACCGATCGCGTCAACCGCATTCCCTATGCCTTTCCGTATATCTTCCCGCCGCTGCCGCCGCCGCCGAGCTTCGTGCCGCCGCCCGACTACGTGCCGCCCCAATCGCCCCCGCCGATCGGCGGCCAGGCTAAGTTCAGGACTGCGCCCGACGGGACCATCAACGGCTTCGAGCTGCATAGCGAGACCCTGGCACCGGTCGGGCTGTTCCCGTATTTCATCGGGCCCGACGGCTTCTTCCCGCCCTTCACCTTCGGTCCCAACTTCGAGTTCCACTTCGCCAATCCGGACCGGTGCCTGCTGGGCACACCGCCCGCCGATTGCCCGAACGACCTCGACAACCCGGACGGCATCAAGACCTCGGTGAACGTCTTCTTCCATCCCCACATCGACCTGGTGGCACGGCGGATGGACGAGGCGCCTTCCCCACGGCCAGTGCCGCTCAGCCTCGATGCGCCGCTGGCCCACCCGGTGGTGTTGGCGGCCCACGGGCGGATCTATGCCGCGGGAGGGGTGGACGAGAAGGGCGCGGTCACCAGCCGGGTGCGCTACCTGGACCCGCAGTCCGGGAGCTGGCAGGACGCCTCGCCGCTGCTGCAGGCCGTGTCCTCCGCCCAGGGCGCGGTGGTGGGCAAGCATCTCTACGTGCTCGGGGGCTTCAAGCAGCAGGGCAAAGCACCGACAGATCGCGTTCAGGTGCTCGACCTCGACTCCGGCCAATGGCAAGACGGCCCCAAGCTCCCCGTTGGCATCGCCGAAGGCACGGCAGCGGCGGTCGGCAAGAAGATCTACGTGTTCTCGGGCTGGGAGGCCGCAGGCAAGAGCCTCAAGATCAGCGCGCTGGTGCAGGTCCTCGACACCACGACCGGCACTTGGGTGACGAGCGCGGATTCGTCGCAAGACCCCAACGCGCCTCCCCCCGCTTCCCTACCGGCCACAGGCGCCAGCGCCGTGGCGCGCGGGACACAGATCTACGTCATCGGCGGGCGCGTCAGCGACACGGAAGTCACCCGTCGAACGGTGATCTTCGAAACCGCCGCCAACCAGTGGAATGTCGGCCCGGATACCGTTGTCGGCATGTACCAGGCTGCGGCCGCCCATCTCGACGGCCGCATCCTCCTGATCGGCGGCCGGCCAACGGTAGATGGCCCCACGCAGCCGTTCGATCCAACCTTCCTGCCAACCCAGGAGCTGGACCTCGACCTCGGGGTCTGGCGCGGCTCTCTGCCCCAGCCCCTGCCCACCGCGGGCTGCGGCGCCGCAGTGGCAGCCGGCCAGCTGGTGGTGGTGGGCGGCCGGTCGCAAGGCTTCCTCGATCCGCCGCCGGGCGTCGCCACCCGCCTGGTTCAAACTTTCCGGCCGGAAGCCGGCTGGGTCGCGGATCCACTCGTCCCGATCTTCAGCAGCGCGCAGCTCATCAAGCCGCCCATCGCTCCCGGCGCCCTGGTGCTGATCGTGGGCGCCAACCTGGCTCCGGCTCCCGGCACGCCACCCCCCGGCGTCGAGATCACCGTCGCCGGCGCGGCGGCGCAGGTCCTCGATGTGCTGCCATTTCGCCTCGTCTTCCGCATTCCCGAGACCCTCGACCCGGGTCTGGGCCGAGCCGCGGTCGAGGTCAAGATCGCGGGTGCCCAGCCGCAGGCCATCCCGGTCGAGCTGCCGGTCGCCGATACCAGCCCGGCGCTCTTCCTCTACAGCTACGGCGAGGTGGCCGAGCCGGCCTTCCTGCTCGACAACGGCAACCTCGCCGCGAGCGGCAACGCGCTCGATCCCAAGGCACCGTCGCTGCTCAACTACGCCCAGCAGCCCAGCTCTCCCGGTGAGGTGGTGACGCTCTTTGGGACCGGCTTCGGTGTGAAGCCCGACCCTGCCAATCTCAAGGTCACGCTGGGGGGCAAGGACGCCAAGGTGGTCGGAGTGGCGGACGACCCGTCGCTGCCCGGGGTACAGCGGCTGGCTGTCGAGGTGCCAGACCCGGTCCAGTTCGCGACGTACGTGCCGGCGGTCGCGACGACCGCCAACCAGCAGCAGTCCAACCCAGGCGGCATTTCGATCCGCAAGGCGGGGGAGATACCACCACCACCGCAGCCCTTGCCGCTCGACGTCGGGATCTTCTTCCTCATGGGGCCGTTCCCCGGGCTGGGAGTGATAAAGTCGCCGCCGGCTTAGAAGGCAAAGGAGTAGCCTTCGCGAGGAGCGCTCCATGGCCTGGAGAAAATCCCCTGAGTGGCTGGTCGAGGCCTTCGGCGAAATCGTGCCCGACGAGGATCCGCGCGTCGAGCGGCGGAAGATGTTCGGCTACCCCTGCGCCTTCGCCAACGACAACATGTTCATCGGCCTTCACCAGGAGAACATGCTGATGCGCCTGCCCGAGGGCGACCGCGAACGGTTCCTCAAAGAGTACAAGACCGAGATCTTCCAGCCGTTCCCGGGCCGCGTCATGAAGGAGTACGTCGTCGTCCCTCATGAGCTCGTGCGGAAACCCAAGGCGCTGGAGCCCTGGATCCGGCGCTCGCTGGAGTACGCGGCGTCGGTGAAGCCCAGGGCGAAGAAGAAGTCCGGCGGCCGGAAGAAGGCGGCCGCCGCGCGGAGCTGACGCCATGCCCGTGCCCCAGCAGCTTGAAGCCTTCCGGCAGGCGCGGGAGGACACCTTCGAGCTGGTGGCGCCGCTCTCCCAGGAGCAGCTCGATTACTCCCCCGCTCCCGGCAAGTGGTCGCCCGGCGAAGTGCTCGACCACTTGTCGAAGACCGATAGCATGTACCGGCGCGAGATCGCGCTCCTCGTCGACCTCGCCAGGTCCGGCCGCCGCCCTTACGCGAAGCGGCGGTTCGCAGACCTCGACGCGGCTCCCGCCGCGGTCCCCAAGTCCTGGCTGCGGTTCCTGGAGGTCCCCTTCGGCTTGATGTCCCGGCTCATGCCGAAGTCGCTCGGGGCCGCCATGGCGGCTAACCGCACGATCCATTTCCAGCACCCGGAGGGCGCGACGCCCCGGAGAGGCCGGCCGGCCGCCGAGTTGAATCGCGACCTGCGCGCCTCCTTCCAGGCGCTCGAGTCGCTGTTCGCGGACAACCCGGACCTCGACTGGGCGTCGATGATCCACCAGCACCCGCTGTTCGGCGTGAACAGCGTGCCCGAGATCCTGGACTTCATCACCGCTCACGACCGGCGCCACCAGGCGCAGATCCGCGACGTCCTGGCGAGCCCGCGCTTCCCGCGGGCTGCGGCCTAGGTCATCCTTCGAGGAGATGCTTTTATGAGCAGGACGAACCTCTTCCGCTGGAGCGGTCTTGCCAACATTGTGGCCGGCGTCCTCACCGCCCTCTTCTGGTTCGTCCACCCCGGGCTGGACGATCCCCGCAACGCCCTCCTCGGCCGCTGGATGTACGTCAATACGGGATTCATCACGCTGATCGTGCTCCTGCTGTGGGGGCTGACCGGCCTGTATCTGCGCCAGGTGGAGCGCAGCGGGCTCCTCGGCTTCCTCGGCTACGTGCTCGGGTTCATAGGCCTGGCCCTGTTCGTCGGCCTCGGCACCTTCGACGCCTACGTGGTGCCGGTGCTGACGGCGGACGCCAGCAGCCTCCTGGGCGATACCGGCGCCCTCATGCAGGGAGCGCTCGGGAAGTACGCCCCGATCACCGGCCTGACGTTCGCCCTCGGCTACGTGCTGTTCGGCATCGCGACGTTCCGGGCCGGGGTCTTCCCGCGCTGGGCCGCCGTCCTGCTGGCCCTGAGCGCTCCCATCCTCGGCATGAGCCCCCTCATGCCAGCCGCCGTGCGTCTGGTGGGCTGCATCATCTACGGAGTGGCCAACATCGCTCTGGGCTATAGCCTCTGGTCGGCCCCGTCCGCTCCAGCCGCCGCGAGGTGAGCCGTGGCCCGCCGGGTCCGCCGGGCCACGCTGGGCCTGCTCGCCCTGGTGGCGATCCTCGCCCTCCTCGCACGCCTGCGCTATCCGGGGCTCACCTCCGGGCTGTGGCACCAGATGCGCTACGCCTCGCTCGCGGAGGACCGCACGCTCTGGCAGTACCTGGGCTATCACCTGACGTTCCTGCAGAAGCTGACCTTCGATCCGGCGAGCGGGACGTACAACTTCCGCAACACTCCCCAGGACGGCCTCGACGGCTTCGAGCTCGGCCGCCTCGCCTTCCACCGTGGCGAGTTCACGCGGGCGATCCGGCTGCTCGAGCGCCGCGCGCGCGACCGGGAGGACGAGGAGACGCTCTTCTGGCTCGCGCTCTCCTACATGCGCCAAGCCGAGGTGGTGAACTGCCTCGACAAGCTCAAAGCCGGCCACGGCGCTCATGAGCACGCGGGGCTCTGCTCGCTGCCGCTCCTGACTCCCCATGAGAGGCGCCAAGCCTCGCGCCAGGCGGCGCGCCTGTTCGAGCGGCTGCTCGACCGCTACGGCTCGCACGAGGCCGACCGCCGCCTCTACCAGTGGCTCCTCAACTTCTCGTACATGACGCTCGACGGCTTCCCGGACGAGGTGCCTCCGCGGTACCGGATCGACACCCCCTTCATCGACACGTTCTACGGCGAGCGGGCGGCGCGCACGCGCCGCGAGCACCCGGAGCTGCGCTTCGTGGACCGGGCCCGGGAGCTGGGGGCCGCAAGCTTCGGCACCGGCCGCGGCGTGGTGGTGGAGGACTTCGACCGCGACGGCCACCTCGACCTCATCACCACCGGCTACTACGGCGGCGTGCGCTACTTCCACAACGACGGGGGCCGGCGCTTCACCGACGTCACGGCGGCTTCGGGGCTGGCCGGCGTGCGGCAGCCGATCACGCTGTCGGCGGCCGACTACGACGGCGACGGCTGGCTCGACCTGTTCGCGGCCCGCCAGCTCGCCCACTACCAGCTCTTCGCCAACAACGGGGACGGCACCTTCCGCGACGTCACCGCCGCCTCCGGCCTGCTCGACTCGAAGCCTCCCGGAGCCCTCGCCGCGAGCTGGATCTCGACCTGGGGGGACGTCGACGACGACGGCGACCTCGACCTCTTCGTCTCGAGCTGGGCCTTCGCGGTGCCGTTCGTCCACGGCCTGCCGGCGAAGCCCCGCATCGACTCCAAGCTGTTCTTGAACACGGGCGGCGGCCGGTTCCGCGACGCCACGGCCGAACTCGGGCTCGAAGAGATGGTGCACGACCGCCACTTCATTGGCGCAGCCTTCGGCGATTATGACGGCGACGGCTGGCTCGACCTCTACATCGCGAGCCCGCTGCCCGGCACCAGCGTCCTGCTTCACAACGTCCGCGGCCCCGGCCCGGGCCGGCGCTTCGTCGCCGTGGACACTCCGGCCTCCCGGGACCCAGGGTTCACCGCTGCCTTCGTGGACGTAAACCAGGACGGCCGGCTCGATCTCTTCCGCGCCGGGGCCGGCGACGGCCGCAGCTCGGTGGTCCAGGCCGTGTTCGGCGAGCGGAGCGGCCGTTTCAAGAGCGGTCGCAGCAGCCTTTACCTGCAGGCGCCGGACGGCCGCTTCGCGCCCCACGAGGAGCTCTTCGGGGGCGGCGAGATGCCCATCAGCACCATGGGGGCTTCCTACGGCGACCTGAACAACGACGGCTGCCTGGACTTCTATCTCGGCACCGGCAGCCCGGAGCCCTGGTTCGTCCTGCCCAACCTGATGTACCTGGGCGAGGAGCGCGACGGCCGGTGCACGGGCCGGATGACCAACGTTTCCATGCTCTCAGGCTTCGGCACGGTGCAGAAGGGGCACGGCATCGTGTTCTTCGACTTCGACTTCGACGGCGACCAGGACGTCTACTCCAGCCTCGGCGGCATGTGGCCCGCCGATCCCTGGATGAGCCAGCTCTTCGTCAACGAGAGCAGGAGCGGGAACTCGTGGGTGAAGATCCGCCTGCGCGGCCGGCGCAGCAACTTCTACGGCCTGGGCTCGCGGATCGAGGTGAGGGCGCGCCGGGCGGACGGCTCGGCCGTGGTGCGCACCTACAACATGGACGGCAAGACGGGCTTCGGCAGCGCCCCCTACCTAGCCCACATCGGCCTCGAGCGGGCGACCGCCATCGAAGAGGTGAGGGTGACCTGGCTGGGCTCGGGCTGCGCCGGCTCCTACCCGGCGAAGCTCCGCGAGCTCAACGTGCTCGACGAGTCGGCGTGCCTCACGCCGCCTCCTTCCGCGCGCCGGCCCGCCCCTCCCCGGCCTCGCCGCTGAAGATCGAGCCCCGGAAGATCGATTTCCGGCGGGCCAGCATCTCGTCGATCGCCTCCTGCATGCGCGAGCGCACCTCGTGGCTGATCTCGCGCACGACCGCGGGATCGTCGGCCGCCTCGGGCCCGTACTGGCGCTCGACGTGAATGGGCTCCAGGAACCGGGTGTGCCACTTCGAGGGGAGCGGCAGGCCAGGGAGCGGGAAGTTGGGGCAGAGCGGCAGGTAGAGCCACTCGGTGGCGCGCTTGACCCACTTCCAGTCGAGCCGGCCCCAGATGGGGTAGATCTCGGCGCTCCCCACGGTGACGAAGGGGACGATGGGCGCGCGGTTGCGCAGCGCCATCTTCACGTACTCGTCGCGGCCGAACTTGCCGAGCTTGTAGGCGACCCGGTAGGGGGTGAAGGCGCCGTGGATCCCCTCGGGGAACATACCCAGCAGATCCTCCTGGCCCAGCACCCAGTCGGCATTGTCCTGGCAGGCCACGATGCCGCCGAGCTTGGTCATGTAGTTGGCCAGGAACGGTTGCTTGACCAGGCAGGGGTGGATCAGGAAGCGGGGGGTCCGCCCCGTGGCCCGGCGGACCCCCACCAGGGCCATGACGCCGTCCCAGGGCATGAAGCCCCGGTGCATCCCGGTGAGCACCGCCCTGCCCTGCCGCGGCACGTTCTCGAGCCCCTGGTACTCGATCCGCCAGTAGCGGTCGTGGAGGAAGCGGAACAGGGTGCGCTCGTAGGCGGCGATGTAGCCGAGGTCGAGGCCGAAGTCGTCGAACGCGGGGGTGGCGGCTGCCTCCCGGCCGGTGGCGGCGAGCAGGGCCTCGACGCTGCTTTTCCGGGGCACGAAGCCCAGCTCGGTCGCGATCCTGCGGCCGGAGACGGTCGCGTTGTGGCGCAGGTAGTCGCTCCAGCCGCTGCGGTCGATCCAGCCCAGCGGGACGCGCCGCACGCCGGCCAGGCGCAAGGCGCCGCGCACGGAGACGGCCCCCCGGGGAGCCACGTGATAGATGCCGGGCCGGCCAGCCCCTTTCTCGACCGCCAGGGCCACGGCTTCGGCCAGGTCTGCGGGCGCCAGGAACTGGAGGGCCGGATCGAACCCCGGCGGCACCACGGCGGAGCGGCCGGAGAGGAGGCGGGCGAAGAGGCTTCCGGCGTCCCGGGCCGCCACGGGCGCGGGCCGGAGCACGATCGTCTCCACACCGGGGAGCCGCTCGGCGGCCAGGCCTTCGAGCGCGTGCCAGGCGTCTGCGATGGGGTTCGATTTCTGTGACCGGTACGATTCCGGCACGTATCCGAGGTTGTGGTGGCTCGGTGCGTGGACCGCGGCGCTCGACAGCAGGACGAGCCGCGGAACGCTGGCGGCGGCCCGCAGGAGCGCCAAGGCCTCCTCCAGATCCGGACGGCCGTCGCGAGGGCGCGGACGGTAGACCGCAACGTCCACGCCGGGTGGGGGTTCCGCCACCGCGTGAGAGACCTCGCATCCGCCCAGCCGCCTGGCCATCGCGGCGGTGACGCTGTCATCGGGTCCGACCAGCCAGACGTTCAAGCTTCATCCCTCCTTCAGTCCAATAAGGCCACTGCGCGGAGATGGGCCGGCAAAACCGATGCTGCGGCGGGAGCTCCGCGCAGGACCTCCCGCGCCACCTGCTGGGCGGAGACGATCACCGGCGTGATCCCTCCTCCGGGCCGCGTCCAGTGGCCGACACAGTAGAGGCCCGGAACCGCGGTCTCGAGGGCGGGGCGGCGCTCCCCCAACTGGTCGGGCGACATCTCCCAGCCCAGCATGGCCCCGCGGTGATTCCAGGTGAACCGCCAGGAGGTGAGGGCCGAGGCGCTGGCACGGACGGCGATGCGCTCGCCGATGCCCGGGATCACCCGCTCGAGATTGCCGAAGATGAACTCCTCGATCCCCTGCTTGTGGGCCGCCCAGTCCTGGACGGCTTCGTAGTCCATCTCCAAGACCTTCTGGACGATCAGGATCTCCCTGTCCGGAAGCGCCATGGCCGGCTCATAGAGGGTGGGAGCGAAGAGCTTGAAGCGCAGAGCGCCCCGGCCCACCCGGTCCATGTCCCAGGAGTCCCAGTAGTAGCCCTGGGCTTCCTCCAGCACCTCCTTCGGCATGTCCCTCAACCCGAGATGGGTGAGCCAGCAGGGGAAGCTCGGCCGCAGGCGATGGAGCTCGTCGAGGGTCCCGGGCGGCAGGTGCTCCGGCCCCACCAGCGCCTCCAGGGTCTGGAGCAGGTCGGCGTTGGAGATCACGACGCCGGCCCGCACCGTGGAGCGCAGCCCGGAATAAGGACCGCGCAACGTCTCGATCTCGACTCCCCGCGCCACGCCGTCCTCGATCACGATGCGCCGGGCCGGCGTGCTGATGAGGAGATGTCCCCCGCGCTCCTCGAAGCGCAGGGCCAGCTCGTCCGCGAACGCCTGCGAGCCTCCCTTGGGGTAGTAGTTGCCTAGGAAGTAGGAGAGCCGCAGCATGGAGTCGAAGACGAACGAGGTGCGGCCCGGCGGCGAGCCCCAGTGCGGGCAGTCGGCGGTGAGCAGGAGCTTGAGCTTGGGATCGCGGAACCAGCGATCGAGCGCCTCCCGCAGGGTCAGGTCGCGATAGACGGCGAGCCGCCCGGGCTCGGGACGGCCGCGGAAGTAATGGAGCAGCCCGAGCAGATAGACCTCGCGCACCGCCAGGAAGAAGCTGTCGAGCGCGCCGGTCTCCTCGGGGAACTCGGCCTTGAGCTTGGCGAGATAGAGGTCGAAGTCCGCGGGAACGGCGAAGCGCGTGCCGTCCGGGAAGTGGAAGGTGTCGACCGGGTCCATCTTGACCCAGCCGGTCGTCACCCCCAGCTCGCCGAGCAGCCGGCCGGTCAAGGTGTCGGGGTTGCCCAGCAGCGGGTAGAAGTGGGTGGCAGCGTCGAAGGTGTAGCCGCCGCGGCGGAAGGTGCTGCAGTAGCCGCCCACCATGTAGTGCTGCTCGACGAGCAGGATCTTGAGACCCTCCCGCGCCAGGAGGTTGGCCGCGATCAGGCCGCCGATCCCTGAGCCGATCACGACGATGTCGTAGAACGGATCGGGAGGGCGGCGCAGGCCGCGGAAGGGTCTCTTCATGCCGCGCCCTCCGGCCGATTGCGGCCGTACGTCTCATGGGCTTCCACGAACTCGCCGCTGGCGATGGCGCCGCCCATGGACAGCTCCCCGGCGAGCAGGGTCGCGGCGGCGATCTCGGCGAGCCGGGGCGCCCCGCCCGACCCCGCGCAGCCCAGCACCTCCAGGCACTCGCGGGCCGTGCCCAGGCCGGTGCCGCCGCCGACCGTGGCCACGGTAAGCGCGGGCAGGGTGACGCTGGCGTAGAGGTCGCCCTCCGGCGTGCGCTCGAAGGCGGTGATCCCCACGGCGGAGTTGGCGACGTTGGCCACGTCCTGGCCGCAGGCGATGAAGAGCGCCGCCAAGCCGTTGGCGAAGTGGCCGTTGTAGCCCAGCGTGCCCGCCTGCAGGTGCCCGAGCACGGTCTGCCGCCAGACATCCGCCATGCCCTCGGGCGTGGTGTGGAGATAGGCGCGCACCAGCCGGGCCGGCAGGCGGACGCCGGCCACCACCTTCTTGCCCTTGCCGCCGCCGAACAGAGAGCCGCTGGCCCGCTTCTCCGACTCGGCGCCGCTGAACACGTAGTAGCGGCGGGCATGCCCCCCCTCCACCAGCCAGCGGCAGGCGTGGTCGGTGGCCTTGACGATCATGTTCATGCCGTGGGCGTCGGCCGTCGAGTAGACGAAGTGAACGGCCACTTCGCGCCCCAGGGGCCGGGGCTCGACGCGCAGCAGCCGGCCGTGGCGGGTGGTGGACTCCGCGGCCTCGCGAAGACCGTCGAAGAGCCCGGGCAGGGTGCGGGCGAAGGCCGTGGCCTCAGCCACGTCGGAGAAGGAGAAGACGGGCGAGACCCGGTTCTCGTCCGCGAGGACCCGCGCCTGCGCTCCCCCGGCCCGCGTGATCGCGGTCATGCCCCGCTCGTAGGAGCGCACCAGGGCCCCTTCGGTGGTGGCCAGCGGGACGTAGAAGATGCCCTGGGCGTGCTCGCCCTCGATGCGTAGCGGGCCGGCGACGCCGAGCGGCACCTGCGCGGCGCCGATGGGGTTCTCGACGTTGCCCCGCATCTGCTCGCCGGGAATGGAACAGGCGCCGACGTGCCGGAGGTTCGCGCCC
The DNA here is from genome assembly GCA_036399915.1 of Thermoanaerobaculia bacterium. Classification (GTDB taxonomy): domain Bacteria; phylum Acidobacteriota; class Thermoanaerobaculia; order Multivoradales; family UBA5704; genus DATARR01. Next base: position 40,748 of record DASWME010000063.1, on the reverse strand, counting down.
GTGCGCTCCTCGACCCATCGGCGCCGCGCCTCGACGTCGTCCTCGGCGTAGCCCTGCTCCTCGAAGCGGGGGACCAGATCGGGTGCCCGTGCGCCCAGCGGGAACGGCGAGGGGTCGCGCATCAGGCGGGACCTCCCGCGGCGCCGGGCGCTGCCAGCACCAGGGCCCAGCAGTGACCGTCCGCCCCGACCGCCGTGAGCAACGCCCGCCGGACCGTGGCGCGGCGGCTCTCGGCGGTGGCTCCGGCCAGGGGGAAGTCCGGCTCCCGCTGCTCCAGTCCGCGAATGCCCGGCAGGACGCCGTCCTCGAAGGTCTCGAGCATGGCGGCCGCCTGGAGCGCGCCGGAAGCCCCCAGCGCCTCGCCGAGCATGGCTTTGATCGCCGCGACCGGCAGCTCGGCCGCGCCGGGACCGAGCGCGGCGGCCACTCCCAGGGCCTCCCAGCGGTCCACCTCGACGCTGCCGCTCGCCGACGCGCTCAGGGCATCGACGTCCTCCGGTCCGAGGCCGGCATCGTCCAGGGCGAGCCGGACGGCCCGGGCCACGGCCCCGGCGGCCTCGCGCTCCTGCCGCGAGACGCTGAAGGCGCTGCCGTAGCCCAGCACCTCGGCGCGCACCGGCGCGCTCCGCTCGCTGGCCGCGCCGGCGTCCTCCAGCATCAGCATCGCGGCGCCCTCGGCGAGGGCGAAGCCGTTGCGCCGGGCGTCGAACGGGATGGGGAACTCGCCACCTCTCCTATTCCCGGAGCCGCAGAGCCGGCCCGCGCGGTAGTAGCCGAGGAACGACTCGAAGCAGAGCTCCTCGGCGCCGCCGGCCAGCAGCGCCGCGGCGCGCCCGCCGCGGATCAGGTCGGCCGCGTAGGCGATGGCCTGGAGCCCGGAGGTCTCCCCGGCCGAGATCGTGGAGTTGACCCCGCGCAAGTTGTGCCAGATGGCCGCCTGCCCGGCGGCGGCGTTGATGACGCTGTTGGCGAAGTCCATGGGGCTCGCATGGGAGGGTCCGAGCTGGAGCCCGCGGCGGTCGAACTCGGCGATGGTGCGCACGCTGCAGAAGGTGGTGCCCAGAGCCAGGCCCACCTCGCTGCGGGCGCGCAGCTCGGGCGTCCAGCCGCTCGCCGCGAGAGCCTGCTGCGCCGCGATCAGCAGCAGCCGCGAGGTGCGGTCGACGGGGCGCAGGTTGCGGTCCTCTCCCAGGTAGTCGCGAGGCTCGAAAGGACGGATCTCGCCGGCCTGATGGCAGCCGATCCCCTCCGTCGAGAACAGCTCGATGGGCTTCAAGGCGCTCCGCCCTGCGCAGAGGGCCGCGTGCAGGCTCGCCGGCGAATCCGCCAGTGGAGAGATGACTCCTGCCCCGGTGACGACGACGCGCCGGCGCATGATCAGGCCTCACCCTTGCGCAGGATCACCGAGGCGTTGTTGCCGCCGAAGGCGTAGGCGTTGTTCATGGCCAGGAGGACCCGGGTGTCGCGCGCCACGTTCGGCACGTAGTCGAGGTCGTCCTCCGGCTCCTCGAGGTTCATGGTGGGGGGAATGCGGTCCTCCGCCACCGCCAGGGCGCACACCGCCGCCTCGATGGCCGAGGCCGCTCCCATGGTATGGCCGATCATCGACTTGATGGAGCTCATCGGCGTGCGGCGGGCGGCCTCGCCGAAGACCCGCTTCACCGCCAGGGTCTCCAGGCGGTCGTTGGTGGGCGTGCCGGTGCCATGAGCGCTGATGTAGCTGACGTCCTCGGGCGAGGCCCCGGCATCGGCGAGGGCCCGCTCCATGGCCCGCGCCGCCCCGTCCCCCTCGGGGTGTGCGGCGGTCATGTGATGGGCGTCGCAGGAGAGACCATAGCCGGCCAGCTCCGCATAGACCCGCGCGCCGCGGGCCCGCGCCCGCTCCAGAGGCTCCAGCACCAGCACGGCCGCCCCTTCGCCCGGGATCATCCCCTTGCGGTTGCGGTCGAACGGCTGGCAGCGCTCCGGGGCGATGGCGCCGAGGCGGAAAAAACCCGTGTAGGTGATGCGCGAGAAGGCGTCGGCGCCGCCCGCCAGCATCATGTCCGCCCGGCCGGCCCGCAGCACGTCCATGGCGTGGGCGATGGCGTAGTTGCCGGCGGCGCAGGCCGTGGGGATCATGGCGTTGGGGCCGGCGAAGCCCAGCTCGCGGGCCACGTGGGCGGCGATCATGTGGCACGGATAGAGCGAGATGAACTCGGGTCCCACCCGGTCCAGCTCTCCCGCGAGGAAGCGGTCGTCGAAGCGCTCCACCTCCAGCGGCTCCCCGGAGGTGGTGCCCATCGCCACCCCCGCGCGCTCGGGCGCGACCGCGGAGGGCTCGACCCCGGCATCCTCCAGGGCCATGCGCGCCGCGGCGATGGCGAGCTGGGAGGCGCGGCCGAGCGCCGCGGGATCGAGCCGCCGCACGTGCGGCTCCGGGCGGAAGCCCCGGACCTCGGCCCCCAAGTGGACGCTGAACGCCCGGGTATCGAAGGACTCGACCGGCGTGAACCCGCTGCGGCCCGCGAGGAGCCCCTGCCAGACCTCCTCGCGGCCGGCGCCGATCGGGGTGACCAGCCCGAGGCCGGTCACCGCGATCCGCGGTTTCAAGCCTGCACCGCCCGCGGCTGAGCCGTCAGCTCTCCGAGCCGCTGCTCAACCAGCGCCACCATCGCCGGCAGACTGTCGATCTCCTTGTAGCGCTCGTCCGGCAGCTCCAGCTTGAAGGCGAGATCGACGTCGACCCCGATCTCCAGCAGCGAGAGCGAGTCGAGCTTCAGATCGCTCCGCAAGGTGGCGTCGTCGGTGATGCGGCTCGCGTTGAGGCCAGCCACATTGGCGATGATCTGCTTGATCCGGGCCCTGATCTCCTCTGCATTGGTGCTCACGCCTTCTCCTCCGTCCCACGAGCGGATTCGAGAGCCCCTGCAGGCTGTCGCGCTCGCGTTGTCAAAGGGCTCGGCAGCCCGAAGCTACCGGCCCATGGTTCAGCAGGCAATAAACAGAAGGGTTCAAAAGCGGTCCACGCCACGGCCCCCTCCCTCCGGCAACGGCACCTCGCGCGGCTCGGCCAGGAGCCCGAGGTCATACGCGAGCCTCACGGCTTCCCGGCGCCGGTGGACCTGGAGCTTCTCCAGGATCCTGTGGACGTGGTTCTTGACGGTCTGCACCGTGATGCGCAGGCGCCGTCCGACCTCCTTGTTGCCGAGGCCGGCCGCCACGAGCGCGAGGATCTCCCGCTCGCGGGAGGTCAGCGGCTCCACCGCGGGCAGCGGCGGACCGGCTTCCATCTGCGACAGCGAGGAAATGCGGGCAACCACCGAGGACACGATGCGCGGCGAGCAGGGGGTCTTGCCGGCGAGCACCGCGCGGACCACCTCGACCAGCTCGTCGAGAGTCGCGCCCTTGAGAACGTAGCCCTGAGCGCCCGCCTCGGCGAAATCGACCACGCGCTCGTCCTCCCGATCGATCCCCACGACCACGATCTTGGCTTCCGGCCACCTCTCCCGCGTCTCCCAGGTGTAGGACAAGGCCCCGTCGAGATCGGCACCCGCGTCGATCAGCACGACGCCGGCCCTGTCCTCTCCCTCGCCTGTCGTCAGCGCTTCCGGAGCGCCCGCGACCGCGATCACTTCCAGGCCTTGCCGAGCGGCAAGAGAGGCGGCCAGAACCTCGCGAAAGATGCGGTCCCCGCTCACCACGGCCACCAGAACGGAGGGCTGCATGGGAACCGAGATAAGACCGTGGCCCTGAACCCAGCAATGAACCTGGGGGACCAAAAGCGGTTTATCCCCGCGTGGCGTGAAAACCAGGAGACTCATCGGCGTCGGCGATCGCGGAGCCAGCCCCGTGCGATAGCATAACGCACCGCTTCCCACCGGCTGTGGACTCCGAGAGTTTCAAGGATTTTGTGGATGTGGTTCTTCACCGTGTGCACGGAGAGGAACAGCCGCCGCGCGATCTCCTGATTGCTCAAGCCATCGCCGACGAGACGCAGGATCTCCAGCTCGCGGGGCGTCAACGTGAGGTAGTCGAGCCGGTCGCGGCGCCGCCGCTCCCGGCCGAGCCGCGCCAAGCGCGCGAACAGCGAGTGCGCCATGCGCGGCGTGCAGATGGTGTCGCCGCGCCAGACGGCCTCGATCGCAGCCCGCAGCTCCGCCACCGATTGATCACGGACGAGATAGCCGCCGACTCCCGCTTCGAGGTACTCGAGGATCCGCTCCTCGGTCTCCTCGCGCCCGAGGAGCACCACCTTCGATTGCGGCGAGCGCTCCTCGATCTCCTGGAGCAGGTCACGGATGCCGTCGCTAGAGGATTCCAGCGCTACCAGCAGGATGTCGACACGGGTCTGTGTCAGCCGGTCGAGAGCCTCCTGGCCGCTCGACACCCTGCCGACGATCTCGAACCGTTCCTCTTCCGCGAGGACCGCAGCCAAGCAATCCCGGAAGAGCTGATGAGGATCGAGGATCACCAGTTTCAGGGTCTCTGCCTTGGCTCCCCGATGTGTGCCACGCTCGGAACTACCCCACTCACTGCCCCCGGCCATCAATTCCCTCCACAACAGAACGGAAAGCCCGCCGGCTTGCTGAATCCTTTCCATGGCAAAGGATCAGGCGTTCGGGCGACGCCTTACGTTACCAAAATAGCTCTCATTTAGCAGTTGCCTCTCGGGCGTTTGGAGTGACATTTTTTGAAATGTCGGGAAGAGAGACAAGCGTCAGAAGTTATACGAATGAATTATAAAGATGGTGCCGCGTCCACCCATTCCAGCGTTTTACCGCTTTGAATTATCGGCCGTCGCGCCACGCCGCAACATTCTCTCAATAGACGACAAGAGATAGCCGCCACCCCACAGCGATCCCGCGATCAAAGCGCCTCCACCCTCGACGAGCAGCCGCGCGAGCCAGACGAGGGCAGCGGCGCCCGTCCAGAGGAGCAGCCAGGAAGCGACGAGCGGCGAGCCCAGGAGGGCGACCGCCCAGGCCCGCCGGGCGTCCGGCGTGAGAAAACGCTTCACGAGCGGCGTGCTCGCCGCGAGCTGGCGCCAGAACCGCAGGCCGCTCGACAGAGCCGCCAGGCTCGCGGACTCCCGCTCCACGCCGGCGGCGTCCACGCTTCCGAACGTGGACTCGAACCGGCTCCGGCGGCGCCCGGCCAGGCGGTAGGCGTCCTCTTCCATGGGATGGCCGTGATAGCGGAAGAGGTTCGCCGCGCCGCAGGCGAAGTAGAGGACCAGGAACGGCCGCAGCGGGCCGAAGCCCCAGCCGGACTCCTGCGCTTGGAGAGCGTGGTACGCCTCGTGGACCAGCGTGCCGAGCCCCTCGACCGTGCCGGGGTCCCAGTGCCCGGGCCCGACGTAGATCCGCGTGCGGCGCGGCGCGAGCAGGGCGGGCAGGGTGATCGCCTGGCTCCGCACCAGGCGGACCAGGTGCGGCACTCCGCGGTGGAACGCGACGGCGCCGAGGTCCAGGGACGGATAGACCGCGCGCAGGATCCGCGTCACCTCCTCGGGGGGATCGATCCGCTCGGGGAAGAACCAGCGCCAGAGCCGCCGGCCGGCGTCTTGAAGGCGTTGCGAGACGCCCGGGCGGGGGCAAGCCCCGCCCCTACGCTCCCCAATCCTCAGGGCCCTCACTTGCGCGGCGCGGCGGCGTAGGTGATGCGGTAGATGGCGCCGGCTCCGTCGTCCGAGACCAGCAGCGAGCCGTCCGGCAGGACCTCGAGGTCCACCGGCCGGCCCCAGGTGTCGCCGTTGCGCAGCCAGCCTTCGGCGAAGGGCTGGTAGGAGACTGCCCGGTCCCCCTGCAGGCGCACCAGGGTCACCCGGTAGCCGACCGGCTCGGAACGGTTCCAGGAGCCGTGCTCGGCGATGAAGATCTGGCTGCGGTACGGCTCCGGAAACATGGTCCCGGTATAGAAGCGCATCCCCAGGGCCGCCACGTGGGGCGCCAGGTCGATGGCGGGCGGCGCGAACTCGGAGCAGGAGCGCTTCTTTCCGAACTGGGGATCGTGGATGCCCCCGCCGTGGCAGTACGGGAAACCGAAGTGCAGCCCCGCGCGCGGCGCCCGGTTCAGCTCGTCGGGCGGCAGGTCGTCCCCCAGCCAGTCGCGGCCGTTCTCGGTGAACCACAGCTCGCCGGTCCTGGGGCGCCAGTCGAACCCCACCGTGTTGCGGACTCCGCGGGCGAAGATCTCCGACTTGCCTCCCTGTGGAGAGATGCGGGTGATGGTCGAGTAGATGGGGTTGTCCGGATCGCAGACGTTGCAGGGCGCCCCCACGGGAACGTAGAGCTGGCCGTCCGGGCCGAAGCGGATGAACTTCCAGCCGTGGTGACCGTCGTGAGGATAGGCGTCGGTGACCACAGCCGGCCTGGGCGGGGCAGCCAGCCGGCCGTCAATGCCGTCGAAGCGCAGGATGCGCGAGATCTCGGCCACATAGAGCGCGTTGTCCTTCCAGGCCACGCCGTTCGGCGAGCGCAGGCCGGAGGCGATGGTCCGCACCTCGTCGGCCCGGCCGTCCCGGTTGCGGTCCACCAGGGCGTAGACCTTGCCCTCGCCGCGGGTGCCCACGTAGAGGACGCCTTTGGGCGACAGCGTCATCGAGCGCGCGCCGGGCACCTGGTCGGAGAAGACGGCGATCGAGAAGCCGGCGGGGAGCTTGATGCGGTCGAGCGGCAGGCCGCCCTGCCCCCGGGGGGCCGCCTCCGGTGCCGGGCAGGCGAGGGTCGGGACGATCAGCAGCGCGCCCACCAGGGCCGCGGGACCAGCGAACCTCCGGAATTCCATCGTCGCACCTCCTCGCGCCATTCTCGATCCTCTTCGCCCGGAGGGGAAGGCCTTCCCCGGCGGGGCAACAGCCTTCCCCAGTGGCTCAGAGATTTACGTCCTCGACCGGCTTGAGGTCATCGATGTCCGGAAACTCCTCCTCGAGAGGAGCCCACGTGGATAGGATCTCGAGGAGAGACGGCCGGGGCAACGGCTCGACAATCAGCCGATTCCCTTCTTTGCGGAGCAAGGCTTCGGAGCCGGGAAGCTTGAGGTCTCGCGGTATGCGGACCGCCTGGTTGCGCCCGTCCCGGAACAGGCGCACGATTCGCTCGGTGTGCATGGCGTCCTCCCGGCCGTCTGTGCGGCCTATGCCAAAGCATAGGCCAGCAGGAGCCTGTAGTTCTTGCCGAAGGCGCCGACCTTCTCGCCGGAAAATCAACAGATTCAAAAGTTTACCGATTTTTTACAAGGATCGGGCAGGCCCATGAGGGGGTTGGGATAACATTCCGCACGGGCCTGCGTACCATGGGTGGGCGGCCCCGCACGCTCGGGAGGAGTTATCCATGCGTCTTTCGCGCTCGTCGAAGATCGGCCTGTTCCTCTCCGTCCTAGCGGTGGGCGGGCCCCTGGCGGCCGGCGAATGGCCGGCTTGGCGGGGTCCCCGGCAGGACGGGGTCTCACTGGAAACCGGGCTGGTGTCGAAGTGGTCCCCCCAGGGCGAGAACCTGGCCTGGCATGTCAAGGATCTGACCGGGCGGTCGACGCCGGTGGTCTTCGACGGCCGGGTCTGCGCCAACGGGCGGGCGGGAGAGGGAGTCGACATGCACGAGGTGGTCGCCTGCTTCGACGCCGGGACTGGCAAGGAGCTGTGGCGGCGGCGCCTCGACGTCTATCACACGGCGGTCCCTTTCAACCGGGTGGGATGGGCGAGCGTGGTGGGCGATTCGGAGACGGGCAACCTCTATGCCTGCGGCGTGGGCGGCCTGCTGGTGGCTTTCGACCGGGCCGGAAAGGTGGTCTGGCAACGGTCGCTCACCGAGGAGTTCGGCTTCTACTCGGGCTTCGGCGGGCGGACGCACACGCCGATGGTCGATGAGGACCGGCTGGTGCTGTCGTTCACCAACGCGGGCTGGGGCGAGCAGGCGCCGCCGCGCACCCGCACCTTCGCGTTCGACAAGCGCACCGGTGCCGTGCTCTGGGTCTCGACTCCCGGTGGCCAGCCGTACGACCTCAACACCCAGACGACGCCAGTGGTGGCGGTGGTCAACGGCCAGCGGCTGCTGATCGAGGGCAACGGCGACGGCTGGATCTACGCCATCAAGGCGCGGACGGGCGAGAAGGTCTGGGGCTTCCAGCTGAGCAAGAGCGGCATCAACACGACCGTGGCGGTCAACGGCACGGTGGTCTACGCCGCCCACAGCGAGGAGAACGTCGATACCGCAGTCATGGGCCGGGTGGTGGCGATCGACGCCACGGGCACGGGAGAGATCACCAAGACCCACGAGCTGTGGCGGGCCGAGGAGCTGGGCGCCGGCTTCCCCTCGCCCCTCTACCACGACGGCCGGCTCTACGTGGTGGACAACTCGGCGAACCTCTTCGCCCTCGACGCCAGGACCGGCCGGCATCTCTTCAAGCACAAGCTGGGAACAGTGGGAAAGGCCTCTCCCGTGTGGGCTGACGGCAAGATCTACGTCCCCGAGACGAACGGGCGGTTCCACATCCTGAAGCCGGGGGCTGACGGGTTCGAGCAACTGGACATCGACGAGCTGTCCGTCACCGATGGCGCGGGCACTCGCTATGCCGAGATCTACGGCTCGCCCGCGGTCGCCTACGGGCGCGTCTACTTCACCACCGAGGGCGGGCTCTACTGCCTGGGAGACAAGGCGAAGCCTTTCAAGGTGACGAAGGACAGACCGGATGTCCTCATCAAAGCGCTCGCCGAGGAGCCGGCGGCCAAGGGGGCTTCCCCGGCGGTCCTCCAGGTCGTGCCGGCCGAGGTGCTGGTCGAGCCGGGGGAGACCGTGCGCTTCACGGTCAAGGCTTTCGACGCCAAGGGCCGGCCGGTGCCGGCGCCAGCGGGGGTCGAGTGGTCGCTCGCGGGGCTTGCGGGGACGATCGAGGGCGGCGCCCTGACGCCGGCGGCCGGACGCGCCCAGGCGGGCAAGGTGGTGGCGAAGGGCGCCGGCCTCGAGGCCGCGGCCCGGGTGCGGGCGATCCCGCCCCTGCCCTGGAGCGAGGACTTCGAAGCGTACGAGGTGGACAAGAACCCCGCCTGGTGGATCGGCGCGGGGATCCGGTTCCTGGTGAAGGACCAGGGTGGCAACAAGGTCCTGGTCAAGCCTCCGTCGAAGGCCGGCGTGCACCGCGCGGACGTCTACATGGGCCCGGCCAGGCTCGCCAACTACACGATCGAGGCCGATCTCCTCGGCACCGCGCAGGGGCGGAAGCGCCCCGACATGGGCGTCCACAACAGCGGCTACACCATGGACCTCATGGGGGCCCACCAGAAGATCCAGGTCCGCTCGTGGGCCTCGGACCTGCGCCTCGAGAAGTCGGTCCCCTTCGCCTGGGACTCCGATGTCTGGTACACGGTGAAGTTCCGGGTGGACCAGCAGGGGGACAAGGCCCTCGTCCGCGGCAAGGTCTGGAAGCGCGGCGAGCCCGAGCCTGCGGAGTGGATGGTCACGGCCGAGGACCCCCATCCGGTGCGCAGCGGGAGCCCGGGCCTCTATGGCTACTCCCCGGTCGACATCCAATACGACAACGTGAAGGTGACGGTGAACTCCCGATGAGAACGATCAGCAGAAACGCGCTGTGGGCTTCAGGTCTGCTGCTCGCCGGCGTGGCCGGCGCCGCGGTGGCCGCGCCGGCGGATATTGCGATGTTCGGAGGCGATCCCTCCCGCAACATGGCGGACGACGCCAAGGGGCTGCCCAGCAAGTTCGACCCCGAGAGCGGGCTCAACATCAAATGGGTGGCGAGCCTCGGCTCCCAGAGCTACGGTGGTCCGATCGCCGCCGGCGGCAAGGTGTACGTGGGCACCAACAACGAGGGCAAGAGGAATCCCAAGCTCACCGGCGACCGCGGAGTGCTGATGGCCTTCGACGCCGCGGACGGCAAGTTCCTCTGGCAGGCCGCCTACCCGAAGCTGCCGGCGGGGCGGGTCAACGACTGGCCGCTCCAGGGCATCTGCTCGACGCCCGCCATCGACGGGGACCGCCTCTACTACGTCTCGAACCGCGCCGAGGTGGTCTGCGCCGACACCGAGGGCTTCCTCGACAAGGAGAACGACGGTCCGGTGACGAACGAGGCGGAGACGAGCGACATCGACCAGGACGTGATCTGGACCTTCGACATGATCACCGAGCTGGACGTCTTCCCCCACAACCTGGCGGCCGGCAACCCGTTGATCGTGGACGAAATCCTCTTCACCGTCACCGCCAACGGCGTGGACGAGGGTCACATCAACATCCCCTCGCCGAGCGCGCCGAGCTTCATCGCCCTCGACAAGAAGACGGGGAAGCTCCTCTGGGAGAGCAGTCTGCCGGGAGAGAAGATCCTCCACGGCCAGTGGTCGAACGCCGCCTACGGCGTGATCAAGGGCCGGCCCCAGGTCATCTTCGCCGGCGGCAACGGCTGGCTCTACTCCTTCGAGCCGAAGACGGGCAAGCTCCTCTGGAGCTTCGACTGCAACCCCAAGGACGCGGTGTGGAAGATCGGCGGCGCCGGGACCCGCAACTACATCATCGCCACCCCAGTGATCTGGCAGGACAAGGTCTACATCGGCGTTGGCCAGGACCCCGAGCACGGCGAGGGGATGGGCCACCTCTGGGCGGTGGACGCAACGCTCGAGGGGGACATCACCGGCAAGGGAGTCGTCTGGCATCGCGGCGGCGAGGACTTCCACCGCACGCTCTCGACGGTGGCGATCGACGGCGACGGCGTCCTTTACGCCTCCGACCTTTCGGGCCACCTGCATGCCCTCGACGCGCGCACCGGGCAGCTCTACTGGATGCACGACGTCTTCGCCGCCATCTGGGGCTCGCCCTACGTGGCCGACGGCAAGGTCTATCTGGGCGACGAGGACGGCGACGTGGTGGTCCTCAAAGCCGGCAAGAAGAAGGAGCTCCTCCACGAGGTCAACATGGGGAGCTCGGTCTATACGACGCCCGTGGCCAGGGACGGCATCCTCTACATCACGACCCGCTCGAAGCTCTACGCGATCCAGGAGGGGGCGGGCAAGAAGCCGGAGGCGCCGAAGCCCGCGAAGCCGCCGGGGGGCAAGGAGTGAGGGACCGCCCGTGGAGATCCTGACCCGATCGTCGCTCGCGGAGAAGGTCGCCGAGGCTCAGGCCCGGCTCGACGCTCACGTGCGCGCGGTCGTCGCCTGGCACTTCGACCCGGCGACCGGGAGCCCGTTCTGGCTCGAGCGGGCCAAGGGGCTCGGGTTCGATCCCAGGAAAGAGATCCGCGGGTATGAAGACCTCAAGCTCTTCGGCCACTTCGAGGACTCCTGGCTGCGGGGCGGACCCGTCCGCCGGTTCATCCCCAAAGGGTTGGCCGGCCGTCCGGCCTACGTCTTCGAGACCGGCGGCTCGACCGGCGTGCCGAAGTCGCGGGTCAACGTCGAGGACTTCCAGATCGATTACGAGCTCTTCAGCGACACCCTCCCCGAGGCGGGGTTTCCCCGTGGGGCCGACTGGCTGATGCTGGGACCAACCGGGCCGCGCCGGCTGCGCCTCGCTGTCGAGCACCTGGCGCAGCACCGGGGCGGGATCTGCTTCCACGTGGACCTCGATCCCCGCTGGGTCAACAAGCTGATCAAGGACGGCCGGTACCGCGAGCTGGAGGCGTACAAGGCCCATGTGATCGAGCAAGGCCTGACCGTCCTCAAAGCGCACGAGGTCCGCTGCCTGTTCACGACGCCGAAGCTCCTCGAGGCCCTCTGCGAGCGGGTCTCCCTCGTCAAGCTGGGCATCCAGGGGATCTTCTGTGGCGGCACGGAGATGAACGCCCAGTTCCACCGCTTCGCCCGCGAGGAGCTGGTGCCGGGCATCGAGTTCGTGCCGACCTACGGCAACACCCTGATGGGGCTCGCCTGCCACAGGCCGTTCGACCCGGCGGCCCCCGACTACACCATCACCTATTACCCGCCCTCGCCGCGGGCCGTCTTCGAGCTGGTGGACCCCGGGAACCCGGAGCGGCCGGTCGGCTACGGCGAGACCGGACGGGTGATGCTGACGACGCTGACCCGCGACTTCTTCATGCCCCGGTTCCTCGAGCGGGACGAGGGGGAGCGGGCGGAGCCGATCGAGCGCTATCCCTGGGATGGGGTGAGCAACCTGCGCCTCCTCTCCTCGCTCCAGGAGTCCGTCGTGGTGGGGGTGTACTGATGCTCCACCTCCCCCTGCTGCGCGCCGGCCGCCCCTACCGCAGCTTGGAGGTCCAGACGGTCCGCGACCTTCGCACGGGGGAGCCGGTGGCCGAGATCTCCCAGGCCAACCGGGGATTGATCGCCCGGGACCTGGCGGGGATCGGCGAAGGCCGGCGGGCGCTCGCCCGACTGACCTCGGCGGAGCTGCTCGACATCTGCGGCAGGGCGGCCGTCCTATTCGCCGAGGGAACGTTGGAGGATCAGGGGCCGGAGGACTACGTGCGGCGGCTCTCCGCGACCTCCGGTCTCCCCGAGTCCCTCTGCCGTTTCAACATGCAGAAGGTCCGGACCGTCCTCGCCGGCATGGCGGACGTGCTCGCGGGGCTCACGCGGGGGCTCGATCTCGCGGCCCTCGACGCCGGCTGGGGAGTCCAGGACGGCCGGCGGGTCTCCTTCCTCGCCCAGACCGAGGCTCTGGGCGCCGTCCTCCCCAGCAACTCGCCGGGCGTCCACACGCTGTGGCTGCCGGCCTACGCCCTGAAGATCCCCGTGGTGGTCAAGCCCGGCCGGGAGGAACCCTGGACGCCGCTGCGCATCCTCCAGGCCCTCCTCGCCGCGGGCCGGCCGCGGGAGGCGGCCTTCTACTACCCGACGGACCACGCCGGGGCGACTGAGATCCTCCTGCGCTGCGGCCGCTCGCTGCTCTTCGGCGACGCGGCGACCGTCGGCCCCTTCCGGGACGACCCGCGGGTGCAGATCCACGGGCCCGGCTGGAGCAAGGTGATCTTCGGCGAGGACCAGGTCCCTGACTGGGAGCGCCACCTCGACCTCATCGTCAGCTCGATCGCCGACAACGGCGGCCGCTCGTGCCTCAACGCCTCCGGCGTCTGGATCCCCGCGACCGGCGCCACCGGTGCGAGCTTCGGCCGGCGGATCGCCGAGGCCGTGGCGGAGCGGCTCGCCCGCATCGAGGCTCTGCCCCTTGATCACCCCGAGGCCCGCCTCGCCGCGTTCACCCGGCCCGAGGCGGCGCGGCGGATCTCCGAGTGGATCGACCGGCAGCTCCGCATTCCCGGGGCCGTGGACCTGACCGCGGAGGTCCGCGGCTACGGTCGCTTGGTCGAGGTGGGTGGCGCCACGTTCCTGCTGCCCACGCTCGTCTGGTGCGAGGACCCCGAGCACCCCCTCGCCAACGCCGAACTGCTGTTCCCCTTCGCCGCCGTGGTGGAGGTGCCGCCCTCCGAGCTGCTCTCCCGCATCGGTTCCACCCTCGTCGCCACCGCGCTCACCGGGGACGCCGGCTTCCAGCGCGAGCTGCTCGCCTGCCCCGCGATCGACCGGTTGAATCTGGGCCCGATCCCCACCTCCCGCGTCTCCTGGGACCAGCCGCACGAGGGGAACCTCTTCGCACATCTCTACCGGCAGCGGGCCCTGCAGACGGCACCGGAGATGGCGGCATGAGCTCCCTGGCGCCGGTTTTCTCGCTCGGCGAAGAGGCGCGGCGGCGCGCGGCACCCTCGCGGAGCGTGTCCTTCAGCGCCGAGATCGGGGGGATCCGCGTCCACTTCGGCGTCGGCGTTCTGGATCTCCTGGGTCCCCTCGCGCGCGAGCTGGGCGGCCGCCGGATCCTGGTGGTGACGGACCCAGGGGTGCGCGCCGCCGGACACGCCGGCCGGGCGCTCGCCTTCCTGGAGCGCGAGGGGCTGGAGGCGGCGCTGTTCGACCAGGCGGAGGAAGACCCCACGTCCCTGACGGTCGAAGCCGGCCGGGCCTTTGCCGCGGCGTTCGGCCCCGACCTGCTGGTGGCCGTGGGCGGCGGCAGCGCCCTGGACACGGCCAAGGGCATCAACTTCGTCCATACCAACGGCGGCCGGATGGAGGACTACTGGGGGACGGGCAAGGCGGCCCAGCCCATGCTGCCGTCGATCGGCGTGCCGACCACGGCGGGCACCGGGAGCGAGGCGCAGTCCTATGCCCTGATCACCCATCCGGAGACGCGCCAGAAGATGGCCTGCGGGGACCGCAAGGCGCGGTTCGGCGCCGTCCTCCTCGATCCCGAGCTGCTGGCGAGCGCGCCCCGGCGCACCGCCACGGCGGCGGGGATCGACGCCGTCTCCCACGCAGTCGAGAGCTATGTGACGAAGCGGGGCAACCCGGTCTCGCGGATGCTCGCGCGGGAAGCCTGGCGTCTCCTGGACGGCAGCCTGCCGGCCCACCTCGCCTCGCCCGGCGACCTCGGGGCGGCCGGCGACGCGCTCCTGGGCGCCCACCTGGCCGGGGCGGCGATCGAGGCGTCGATGCTCGGCGCGGCCCACTCCTGCGCCAATCCCCTCTCCGCCCGCTACGGCCTGACGCACGGGGTCGCCGTCGGCCTGATGCTCCCGCCCGTCATCCGCTTCAACGCGGCGGTCGCCGGGGACCTCTACGCCGAGCTGGACCGCCGGCTCCCCGAGCGGATCGAGGAGCTGCGGGCGCTCTCCGGGCTGCCCGCGCGGTTGCGCGATGTGGGCGTCGAGGAGCACCACCTGCCGGAGCTGGCCGAGGAGGCGGCCCGGCAGTGGACGGCGCAGTTCAATCCCCGCCCGGTGACCGCGGCGGACCTGCTCGGGCTTTATCGCGAAGCGTATGGAGGCGCGCGATGAGGCTGGAGAGGAAAAAGACAGCAAGGACGACAAGGACGATAAGGAGCATCAGCGTCCTTGTTGCCCTTGGGGTCCTTGTCGTCCTTGCTGCCACCGTGGCCCTCGCCGCCACCCAGGCGCCCTCCGCCTGGAGCATGTTCCGGGGCGATTCCGCGCTCTCCGGCCGCGCCGCGGGCAGCCTGGCGGCCGATCTCAAGCCGCTGTGGACGTTCAAGGCCCAGGAGGGGATCACCTCCACCGCCGCCGTCGTGAACGGCGCGGTCTACGTGGGCTCCCTGGACGGCAACCTCTACGCCCTGGATCTGGCCACCGGCAAGGTCCGCTGGACCTACAAGGCCACGGACGAGATCAAGTCCTCTCCCGCGGTCCGCGACGGCGCCGTCTACTTCGGCGACGAGATGGGGACCTTCCACGCCCTGGACGCCAGGACCGGAGCGCGGCGGTGGACGTTCCAGGCCGGCTCCGGGATCACCTCGTCGGCCAATTTTTCGCCGGGGGCTCCGGGGGCCCCGGGCTGCATCGTCGTGGGCTCCTACGACCAGTTCCTCTACTGCCTCTCGCCGCGGAACGGCGCGGTGGTCTGGAAGGTCGAGACCGAGGGCTACGTCCACGGCACTCCGGCGGTGGCCGGCGAGCGGGTGATCTCGGCCGGGTGCGACGGCTTCCTGCGCGTCCTGAACGCGAAGGACGGCAGGGAGCTGCGGCGCGTGCCCCTGGGCGGCTACGTCGGCGCGAGCCCGGCTGTCGCCGGCAGCCGCGCCTTCGTGGGCAACTTCGAGAACCAGTTCCTGGCCGTCGACCTCGACGGCGGCAAGGTCCTCTGGCGCTACGAGCACCCGGTGCGCAAGTTCCCCTTCTACTCCTCCCCCGCGCTGGCCGGCGAATCCGGCGGCACGGTCGTCTTCGGCGGCAGGGACAAGCTGGTCCACGCCCTCGACGCCGCCACCGGCAAGGCGCGCTGGACGTTCTCCGCCCGCAGCGCCGTGGACGCCTCGCCGGCCGTGCTGGGCAACCGGGTCTTCGCCGCCGACAAGAGCGGCCAGCTCTTCGCCCTCGACGTCGCGACCGGCAGGCCCCTCTGGCGCTTCGACGCCGGCGCCGGCATCGAGGCCTCGCCGGCCATCGCCGCCGGCCGGCTGGTCATCGGCGCCACGGACGGGTCTCTCTACTGCTTCGGAGCGAAGTGAGGTCATTCATCATGGTCCATCCCGAACCCGCCACCGCTTCGCCCGCGTCGCCGCTGCCACCGGAGACCGAGGTCGGCAGTGTCTTCGTCGCCAACTATCCACCGTTCTCGGCCTGGCGTCCGGAGAACCTGCCGGCGGCCCACGCGGCCCTGGATTCTCCTCCCGTGCCCGGGGCCGCTCTCGGCCTCTACCTGCACATCCCCTTCTGCCGCAAGCGGTGCAAGTTCTGCTACTTCCGGGTCTACACGGACAAGGACTCGGGGCAGATCGGCGCCTACCTGGACGCCCTCGCCACCGAGGTCGAGATCTACGCCGGCAAGCCCGCCGTCGCCGGCCGGCCGCTCAAGTTCGTCTACTTCGGCGGCGGCACGCCCTCCTACCTCTCCGTCCGCCAGCTCGAAGGGCTGGTCTCCCGGCTGCAGGCGGCCCTGCCCTGGACGGGCGCCGAGGAGATCACCTTCGAGTGCGAGCCGGGGACGCTCTCCCGCTCGAAGCTCGAAGCCATCCACGGCATGGGCGTCACCCGGCTGTCGCTCGGCATCGAGAACTTCGACGACGACATCCTGCGGGAAAACGGGCGCGCCCACCTCTCGGCCGAGATCTACCGTGTCCTCCCCTGGATCGCGGAGCTGGGCTTCGACCAGCTCAATATCGACCTCATCGCCGGTATGGTGGGTGAGACCTGGGAGACGTGGCGCGAGACGGTCAGGAAGACCCTGGAGATCGAGCCGGACAGCGTGACCATCTACCAGATGGAGCTGCCCTACAACACCGTCTACTCCCAGAGCTTGCTGGGCGGCTCCTTCGACCGCCCCCTGGCTGACTGGCCGACCAAGCGGGCCTGGCACGACTACGCCTTCTCCGAGCTGGCCACGGCCGGCTACGTGCTCTCGTCGGCCTACACCATGGTCAAGCCGAAGGGTCCGTCCTCCCGCTTCGTCTACCGCGATGCGGTCTGGCATGGCAGCGACATGCTGGGGGCCGGGGTCGCCTCGTTCTCGCACCTGTCCGGCGTCCATTTCCAGAATGTCGCCGGCTGGAGCGAGTACCTCGGCGCGCTCGACCAGGGGCGCCTGCCCCTGGGGCGCGGCTTGGCGGTCACCGCCCGCGAGCGCCTGATCCGGGAGATGATCCTGCAGCTCAAGCTGGGGACCCTCGCGCTCCCCTACTTCCGCGACAAGTTCGGGGTCGATGTCCTCGCGGAGTTCGCTCCCGCCTGGAGGCGGCTCGAGGAGGAGGGAAAGCTGCGCCTCGGCGCCGACGAGGTCACGCTCACCCGCTCCGGGCTGCTCGAGGTCGACCGCCTGCTGCCTTCCTTCTACGACGAGCGTTACCGCAACGCGCGGTACACCTAGGAGAGACCCGTCATGCGCCCCTCGAAGAGTCGCTTGCATCGACTGCCGATTGCTCTCGCACTCTGTTTCCTGGCCGCCTCGGCCCTGGCGGCGGACTGGCCGCAGTTCCGCGGTCCGAACCGGGACGGGATCTCCCGCGAGACCGGGCTCCTCAAGAGCTGGCCCGCGGGAGGGCCCAGGGTCCTGTGGAAAGCGCCGCTGGGGGAGGGCTACTCCCATCTCGCCGTCTCCAAGGGGCGCCTCTTCACCCTCTACGGCGGCGAGAGCAACGACTTCGCCGCGGCCTACGACGCCGCCACCGGCCGGCAGCTCTGGCGGGTGGTGCTCGGCCGCAAGTTCACCAACGGCCAAGGGAACGGTCCCCGCTCGACGCCGACGGTCGACGGCGATACGGTGTACGTCCTCACCGCGACGGGCCGGCTCGCCGCCCTGAACGCCGCCGACGGCAAGAAGGTCTGGGAGCACGATCTGCGCGCGGAGTTCGACGCCGAGCCCCCCACCTGGGGGATCTCGACCTCGCCCCTGATCGAGGGCAACCTCCTCCTGGTCGACGTGGGCGGCTCGCGGGGCCGGTCGCTCGTCGCCTTCGACAAGAAGACCGGCAAGACGGTCTGGACCGCGCAGAGCGAGCTGGCCGGCTACTCGGCACCGATCGCCATCACCGTGGGCGGCGTGCGCCAGGTGATCTTCTTCACCGGCCGGGCCCTGCTCTCCGTCTCGCCCAGGGACGGCAGGCTCTTCTGGCGGATCCCCTGGCAGACCGATTGGGACGTCAACGCCGCGACGCCCATCTTCGTGCCGCCCGACAAGCTCTACGTCTCCTCCGGCTACAACACCGGCGCCGCCCTCTTCCGGATCAAGGCGGCGGCGGGCCGGGTGGGGGCCGAGGAGGTCTGGCGCAGCCGCAGGATGAAGAACCAGTTCAGCTCCTCCGTCCTCCACAACGGCCACATCTACGGCTTCGACAACTCGGTCCTGAAGTGCATCGTGGCGGCGACGGGCGAGGAGAAATGGAAGGAGAGCGGCTTCGGCCACGGCTCTTTGATCCTGGCGGACGGTCACCTGATCGTCCTGTCCGAGCGCGGCAAGCTCTTCCTCGTCGAGGCGACGCCCGCGGGCTACCGCGAGAAGGGGAGCGGACAGGTCCTCTCCGGCAAGTGCTGGACGGCGCCGGCCTTGGCGGACGGCCGTCTCTACCTAAGGAATGAAGAAGAGCTCCTGGCCCTGAACTGGACCGGCGCTCCCAAACCGGCCGCGAAGGCGGGCCGCTAGAGAGGACACGGCCTTGAAGAACTCGACTCGTCTCTTCCTGAACCTCGCTTTCGCGGCTCTGCTGGCCACCGCCGCTCCTCCGCTGCGTGGCCAGCAGGAGCAGGAGCCGCCGGCCGCCACCTACGAGGACGTGCTCTTCGTCGAGGAGAGCCTGCCGTACGTGCCGGACTCGAACACCATCGCCACCAAGCTCCCGCTGCCGCTCCGGCAGACGCCGGCGAGCGTGGGCGTCGTGGCCCGTCCGCTCCTCGAGGAGCAGGGCAGCGTCGTCCTGGGCGACGCGCTGCGCAACGTCAGCGGCCTGAACGTCCAAACCCAGAACGGCGTGGCCGACTACTTCCTGGTGCGCGGCTTCGACTCGGTGGCCAACGGACTCGTGCTGACCGACGGCGCCGCCGAGCCCGAGATCAGCTTCTACCAGCTCTACAACGTCGAGCGCGTCGAGGTCCTGAAGGGGCCCGGCGGCTTCCTCTATGGGGCCAACCCGGTCGCCGCCACGGTCAACATGGTGCGCAAGCAGCCGGCGCCCGGCAGCTTCGTGGACCTCGGCCTCTCGGGCGGGAGCTTCGGCACCGTCGGCGGCACGCTCGACTGGAACGCGGGCGGGGACGGCCCCTTCGCCTTCCGCCTGAATGGCCTCTGGCAGGACTCGGACGGCTATCGCGACGGCAAGCCCAGCGAGGTGCGGGGGGTGAACCCCGCCTTCTCCTGGCGTACGGGCAACCGCGGCGTCCTGAATCTGAACCTCGAGTTCCTGGACACGAGCTTCTCGCCCGACGCTGGCCTGCCCCTGGTGACGGTCTTCGATCCATTTTTCCGGCCTGTGGGCTTCGAGATCGCGGACGTCCCGCGCACGCGCTCGTACCAGTCCCCCTTCGACCGCTCGGAGCAGGAGACCCGGCGCGCCCAGGTCGATTACGAGGCGGAGATCTCGGACCGCCTCTCCCTGCGCAACAAGACGTATTACCGGCGGCTCGACTGGCTCTCGGACGGCACCCTCATCAACGGCGTGCTCCCCAGCTTCGACGGCTTCTCCGACCTGGTCATCCGCACCCTGGTGCTCCTCGACGACACGCAGGAGTTCCTCGGCAACCAGTTCGAAGCGGTCTACACGGCCAGGACCGGCGGCGTCGATCACCGCCTCCTGGCCGGCGTCGAGGTCGGCCGGTTCGACGACCGCTTCACGCTGGATTTCGCCCCGCTGCCACTGATCGAGCTCGACAATCCGGTCGAGACGGCAGAGGGGCCGCTGCAACGGATCCCCAACCAGGCGGCGGACGCCTCGAGCCAGGTCGTGGCCCCCTACGTGATCGACCGGATCGGCCTCTCCGACCGTTTCCAGGTGATCCTGGGAGCGCGCTGGGACGCGATCGACTACGAGGACGAGGTCTCCCGGACCTCGCGCGACTTCTCGGAAGTGTCGCCGATCCTGGGGCTCGTCTACTCGCCCACGGCATCGCTCTCCCTCTACGCCAATGCCGGTCGTGCCTTCGCCCCGCCGTCGTCGCGCGTCGTGGGGGAGCGCAAGCCCGAGGAGAGCCGGCAGGCTGAGTTGGGGACCAAGGCCGAGCTGTGGGGGGGCCGGCTGCAGACGACGCTCGCCCTCTACGAGCTGGAGCGCGAGAACGTGGCGATCCCGGACCTGACCGGCTTCATCCAGCAGACCGGCACCCAGCGCTCCCGCGGCGTCGAGCTGGAGCTGGCGGCCGAGCCGTTCCGCGGCCTGCGCACGCTCTTCTCCTACGCCTACACCGACTCCGAGCTCACCCGCTTCTCCGAGCTGGTGCTCGTGAGCATCAATCCGCCGGCCTTCCAGGTCATCGACCGCTCGGGCAACGCCTCGGCCTTCGCCCCCGAGCACATCGCCAACCTGTGGGTCAGCAAGCGGTTCGGTGATGGCGGCAGGGGCTTCGGGGTGGGCGCCGGCGGCCGCTATCTCTCGGAGCAGTTCATCGCCGAGGACAATGCCTTCCAGCTCGACTCGACCTTCGAGGTCAACACCGCGCTGTTCTACGACTTGGCCGACTGGCGGCTCAACCTTCATTTCAAGAACCTGACGGACGAGGAGATCTTCACCCGCGGCTTCGGCAACACCTCGGTGATCCCGGCGCCCGGGTTCTCGATCTATGGCGGCTTCGAATACCGGCTGGAGCTGCGCTGATTTGCACGCAGGAGGCGACGAAAGGCGAATGGACATGATGGATTATGACGTGATCACGATCGGCGGCGGACCGGGCGGCGCCGCCGCCTCGACGCTGCTGGCCCAGCGGGGCCACAGGGTCCTGCTGCTCGAGCGCTCGCGTACGCCGCGGTTCAAGATCGGCGAGTCGCTGATGCCAGCGACCTACTGGACGCTGGAGCGCATGGGAGTGCTGCCGCGCATGAAGGCCAGCTACTTCCCCAAGAAGTACAGCGTCCAGTTCTTCAACAAGCTGGGCAAGGCTTCCGCTCCCTTCTACTTCACGGAGACCGACCCGTCTGAGAGCTCGCAGACCTGGCAGGTGCTGCGCAGCGAGTTCGACGCCCTGCTCCTCGACAACGCCCGCGAGCACGGGGTCGAGGTCCAGCGAGGGGCGCTGGTCAAGGAGGTCCTCTTCGACGGCGAGCGCGCCGTGGGCGTGCGGGCGGAGCTGCACGGAGAAGAGGAGCGGGAGATCCGCTGCCGGGTGGTGGTCGACGCCTCCGGCCAGAGCGCAGTGATCGCCCGGAAGCTCGGCCTGCGCCGGCCGGACCCGGAGCTGAAGAAGGCCGCCTACTTCACCCATTACCAGGGAGCGCTGCGCGACCCAGGCATCGACGAGGGGGCCACCCTTGTCATCCGCACCCAGGAGGCCAGGTCCTGGTTCTGGTACATCCCCCTGCCGGACGACCGGGTGAGCGTCGGCGTCGTGGGCTCCCTCGACTATCTGATCACCGGCCGGCCCGCCGATCCGCAGCAGGTCTTCGAAGAGGAGTTGGACCGCTGCCCGGCCCTGCAGCCGCGGCTCGCGGGCGCCACCCAGGTCTTCCCCGTGCAGGCCACCCGCGACTTCTCCTACCGCTCCTCGCGCATCGCCGGCGACGGCTGGGTCCTGGTGGGGGACGCCTTCGGCTTCCTCGATCCGATCTACTCGTCCGGGGTCCTGCTGGCCTTGAAGTCGGGCGAGCTGGCGGCCGATTCGATCGATGCGGCGCTGGCCGCCGGCGACCTCTCGGGCGCGCGGCTGGGGGCCCACGGCCCGCGCTTCGCCGCCGGCATGGAGGCGATGCGCAAGCTCGTCTACGCCTTCTACGAGCAGGACTTCAGCTTCGCGAAGTTCCTCGCCCGCCATCCGGAGCACCGGCTCAACATCATCCACCTCCTGGTCGGCAACGTGGACCATCCCACCGAGGGTCTGTTCGACGCCATGAGCTGGATGGTCCGTTTCCCCGAGGAGGCCCCGCTGCTGCCGGCCGACGAGCCCGCGATGTTGCCTGGAGCCGGCCGATGAGGGAGAAGAACGCCTGGCGATGGCCGCTCTACGCGGCCCTGCTCGTCCTCTACCTGCTCCACAACGATCTCTGGTTGTGGAACGACGCGACGCTGGTCTTCGGCCTGCCGGTCGGGCTGGTCTACCACGTCGGCTTCAGCATCGCGGCGTCGATCGTGCTGACCCTGCTGGTGCTCAAGGCCTGGCCGGACCACCTGGAAGTCCCCGATTCCGCCGACGTCAAGCGCCGGGAGAGCGAGCCTTGACCACCCTCGCCATCATCGTCGTCTACCTGGCCGTCGTCCTGGTGATCGGCCTGTTCTCCCACCGCTTCTTCCGGGGCACCAGCGAGGACTTCTTCGTCGCCGCCCGCACGCTCGGGCCCTTCATCCTGCTGGTCTCGCTCTTCGGCGCCAACATGACCGCCTTCGCGGTGCTGGGCTCCTCGGGCGAGGCCTACATGGAGGGGATCGGCGTCTTCGCGCTCATGGCCTCCTCCTCGGGCCTGGTCATCCCCACGGTGTTCTACTTCATCGGCACCCGCGTCTGGGCCCTCGGCAAGCAGCGCGGTTACCTGACGCCGGTGCAGTATTTCCGCGAGCGGTGGGGCTCGAACGGGCTGGGCCTGCTGATCTTCTGCGTCCAGATCGCCCTCCTCGTCCCCTACCTACTGATCGGCGTCATGGGCGGCGGCTCGACCCTGACTCAGGTCACCGACGGCCTGGTGCCAGGATGGGTGGGCGGGCTCGTCATCTGCATCGTCGTCCTCGCCTACGTCACCTACGGCGGCATGAGGGGGACCATCTGGGTCAACGTCTTCCAGACCGTCGTCCTCCTCGCGCTGGGGTTCATCGCCTTCTGGGTCATCGTGAGCAAGCTGGGCGGCATCGAGGCGGCCATGCAGCGGGTCGCGGCGACCCACCCCGGCCTGCTGGTGCGGGGGGAGCACATCAAGCCCTGGCAGCTCCTGACCTACACCTGCATCCCCCTGTCCGTGGGCATGTTCCCTCACATGTTCATCCACTGGCTGACCGCCAGGAACGCCGCCTCGTTCAAGCCGACGATCGCCTTCTACCCCGTCTGCATCGCCATCGTCTGGGTGCCGAGCGTGGTGCTGGGAGTGCTCGCCCGGACCGGCTTCCCGGACCTCGGACCCGCGGCGGCCAACTCGATCCTGGTCAAGATGATCGACCGCCACGCTCCCGGCGTGCTCGCCGGCCTGCTGGCGGCCGGAGTCTTCGCCGCCATCATGAACTCCTTCGACTCGCAGGTGCACGCGGCGGGGACGATGTTCACCCAGGACATCGTCCGCCACTACGGGTTCCACGACCGGATGAGCGAGCGCACGCAGATCCTGGTCGGCCGCGTCTTCATCGTCGCGATCCTCGTCGTCACCTACCTGCTCTCGCTGGTGACCGACCGCAGCATCTTCAAGCTCGGCGTCTGGTGCTTCACCGGGTTCGCCGCGCTGTTCCCCGTGGTGGCGGCGGCGGTCTTCTGGAAGCGGAGCACGAAGTGGGGGGCCTTCGCCGCCACGGTTACCGTGGCGGTGCTCTGGACCTGGTTCGTGATCCACGGCTGGAAGGCGGCGGACTACACCATCGCCGACACCGGCATCATGCCGGTCGCCGTCATCCTGCTCGCCTCGACGGCCGCGATGATCGTGGGCTCGCTCCTCTCCCAGCCCCCGGACCGCGAGACGCTGGCCAAGTTCTTCCCCCGCGAAGCCGGAAAGGCTGAACCATGAGGATCGCCTACGTCGCGGCGGGCGCGGCCGACATGATCTGCGGCACCTGCCTGCACGACAACGCCTTCGCGGGGGCGCTCCTCCGCCAGGGGCACGAGGTCTCGCTGATCCCCACCTACACGCCGCTGCGGACGGACGGGCCGGACGTGTCCATCGACCGCGTCTTCTTCGGCGCCCTGAACGTCTATCTCCAGCAGAAGGTGGGCGCCTTCCGGCGCACGCCCGCGGCCTTCGACCGGTGGCTCGACAGGCCCGGCCTGATCCGCCGCGTGTCCAGGCTCGGCGCCTCGACCGATCCCACGGAGCTCGGAGACCTGACCTGGTCCGTGCTCAAAGGGGAGGAGGGATACCAGGCCAAGGAGCTGGCACGGCTCGTGGCCTGGCTGCGGGACGACCTCCGGCCCGAGATCGTCCACCTGACGAACTCCATGTTCGTGGGCTTCGCCCGCAGCCTGAAGCGCGAGCTGGGGGTGCCCGTCGTCTGCTCGCTCCAGGGGGAGGACCTCTTCCTCGGCCAGCTCCGCGAGCCCTGGAAGACCCGGGCCTTCGAGGTCCTGCGCGAGCGGGCGCGGGACGTCGACGCCTTCCTGGCCCACAGCGCCTGGTACGCCGGCACCATGGCGGAGCTCCTGCAGGTGGACCGCGGCCGCCTGCACGTGGTGCCCCTGGGGCTCAACCTCGACGGCTTTGGCGAGCAGGGCGATCAGGGCGAGCCGCGGCCTGCGCCCGCGGTTACTGCTCCCGTCACCCTGGGCTACCTCGCCCGCGTCTGTCCCGAGAAGGGGCTCCACCTCCTGGTCGAGGCTTTCCGCCTCCTGGCGGCGGACCCGGCCTTCGCGGGCAAGGTGCGCCTGCGCGCCGCCGGCTGGCTCGGCGCGCGCGACCGCCGCTACTTCGAGGATCTCGTCTCCGGCCTTGCCGCCGACGGGCTCGCCGGCGCCTTCGAGTACGCGGGCGAGGTGGACCGCGCAGGGAAAAGCCGCTTTCTGCAATCCCTGGACATCCTGTCAGTGCCGACCACGTATCGGGAGCCCAAGGGGCTGTTCGTGCTCGAGGCGCTCGCGCACGGCGTTCCGGTCGTGCAGCCGCGGCACGGCGCGTTTCCGGAGATGCTCGCCGCGACTGGCGGCGGCCTGCTCGTCGAGCCCGGCTCGGCCGAGGACCTGGCCCGGGGCCTCGCGCGGCTGATCGCCGATCCGGAGCTGCGGGCGGAGCTGGGCAGGCGTGGCCGGGAGGCCGTCCACCAGCGCTTCACCGACGCCATCGAGGCGGAGAACGTGCTCGCGGTCTACCGGCGGGTGCTGGCCGAGCGGCTGCGCGAGCGGGTGCCCGCGTGAGCCCTCACCCTGCCCTCTCCCAGAGGGAGAGGGAAAAAAGAAATCATGCCCATCTCCCTCCTCTCCCTCTGGGAGAGGAGGGTCGGGGTGGTGAGGGCTCAGGCGGCTCGGGCGGTCTCAGCGTGCGCGATGTCCACAAGAGCTTCGCGACCGCCTCGGAGCCGGTCGCGGTGCTCCTCGGCGTCTCCTTCGAGCTGGCGGCGGGTGAGGCGCTCGCCGTCACCGGCCCCTCGGGATCGGGCAAGAGCACGCTGCTCCATCTGATCGGGACGCTCGACCGGCCGACCTCGGGCGACATCGCCATCGGCGGCACCGATCCCTTCGCTCTCCCCGAGCCGGAACTCGCCCGCTTCCGCAACCAGACGATCGGCTTCGTGTTCCAGGACGCTCACCTGCTCCCCCAGTACACGGTGCTGGAGAACGTGCTGGTGCCGACGCAGGCGTTCCCGGAGAAAGGTGATCCTGGCGCGGTGGAGGCACGGGCGGTCGAGCTGCTGGACCGGGTCGGCCTCTCCCACCGGCTGCGTCACCGGCCGGCGGAGCTGTCGGGCGGCGAGCGGCAGCGGGTGGCGGTCGCCCGGGCGCTCATCAACCGGCCCGGTCTCCTCCTCTGCGACGAGCCCACCGGCAGTCTCGATCGGGCCGCCGCTGCGGCGGTGGCCTCGCTGCTCTTCGAGCTACACGAGGCCTCCCGCACGGTGCTCGTCGTGGTGACGCACAGCCTGGACCTCGCGGCGCGCTTCCCCCAGCGCTGCGAGCTGGTGGAGGGCCGGTGCTCCCGGATCTCCGCGGCCTGACCCACTTCTGGCGGGCCAACCTGGCGGTGGCGCTGGGGGCGGCCGTGGCCTCGACGGTGCTCACCGGAGCGCTGCTGGCGGGGGACTCGGTGCGCGGCAGCCTGGTCGACCTCACCCTGGACCGGCTCGGCGGGATCGACGCCGCCCTGATCGCCGAGGGCTTTTTCCGCGAGCGGCTGGCCGCGGAGCTTCCCGGCCGCATTGCCCCTCTCGTCGTCGCCCGCGCCAGCGCCGTCCACGGCTCCTCCGCGCGGCGGGCCTCGGGGATCGCGGTCTACGGCATTGACGGACGCTTCACCCGCCTGTATGGCCGGGGAGACGGCCTGCCTGAGCTCGGCCAGACCGGAGGGATCTTCCCGCCAGCCGTCGTCAACGAATCCCTGGCCGAGGAGCTCGGCGCCAGGGTGGGGGACGACCTCCTCCTCTCGTTCGAGCTGCCGGGAGAGATCCCCCGCGAGACCCTGCTGGGAGACAAGGACGCCGACGACGTGCTCGTGACCCGCCGCTTCACCGTCGCCCGGGTGATCCCCGACCGCGGCCTCGGCGGCTTCGGCCTCGCCCCTCATCAGGCACGGCCGCGCAACGCCTTCGTATCGCTCGCCGCTCTCCAGGAGATCCTGGACCAGGAGGGGAGGGCCAACGCCCTGGTCGCGGCGGGCGAGGCGCCCGACCCGCGAACGGCGGTCCGGCTGGAGGACCTGGGACTCCGGATCGTCCGGGGACCGGGCCACGTCTCCCTCGAAAGCGAGGGATTCTTCCTGAATGCCACGACGGTCACGGTGGCCGCAGCGTCGGCGAGGGTCCCGCCCCGCAGGGTGTTCACCTACCTCGCCACCGGCATGCGGTCGGGCGATCGGCTCCTCCCCTACTCGATGGTGGCAGGCCTGTCTTCCTTCCCAGTTGCGGACGGCCAGATCCTCCTCAACCGGTGGGCCGCGGAGGATCTGGGAGTCCGCCCGGGGGATGCCGTCGAGATGAGCTACCTGGTGATGGCTCCCGGCGGCGGCCTGACCGAAGAGAAGGCGGTCCTGCGCTTCGCCGACGTTGTCGCCATGACCGGCCTGGGGGCGGACCGGACCCTCACCCCCACCTTTCCAGGCATCGAGGAAGCCGAGGACATCGCCGCCTGGGATCCGCCGTTCCCGGTGGACCTCTCGCGGATCCGCCCCAGGGACGAGGAGTACTGGGACCGGTATGGCCCGGCTCCCAAGGCCCTCGTCTCCCTGGCTACGGCGCAGCGGCTGTGGAGCACCCGCTTCGGCAACCTGACCGCGCTCCGCTTCGAGGCGGGGGCGGCGGACCTCGACCGCGTCGAGGAAGCGCTGCGCCGCCAGATCCCGGCGCGGGTCGACCTCGCGCCGTTCGGCCTCGTCTTCCATCTGGTCAAGCGGCAGGGGCTGTCGGCGGCCCAGGGCTCGACCGACTTCGCCGGTCTCTTCCTCGGCTTCAGCCTCTTCCTCATCGTCTCGGCGGTCCTGCTCGCCGGCCTGCTCTTCAGCCTCGCCGTCGAGCGCCGCGCGGGAGAGCTGGGGATGCTCCTGGCGGTGGGATACCCCGTGCGCGCCGTGCGCCGGCGGCTCCTGGCCGAGGGGATCGCGCTGGCCGGAGCCGGCGCCCTCCTGGGGCTCGGCGGCGCACTCGCCTATGCCTGGCTGCTCATGGCGGGCCTGCGGACCTGGTGGCTGCCGGCCGTCGGCACCTCCGACCTCTATCTCCACGTCGAGCCGTCGAGCCTGGCCGTGGGCTGGATCGCCTCGGTGCTGGCGGTGCTCGCCGCCATCGCCTGGACGGTGCGGCGGCTCGCCAGGATGCCGGCGCCCGCCCTGCTCGCGGGATCGACGGTGGCTCCCGGCCCCGCGAGGCCGGGGCGTCTCGCGCGGCCGCTCGCCTTCGGCGGAGCCGCCGCCGCCCTCGCCCTCGTGCTCTACATGGCCCTGGCGGGCGAGGCCTCCTCGCCGGCCCTGGCGTTCGGGGCCGGTGCCTCGCTGCTCGTCTCCGGGCTGGCCGCGGTGTCCCTCTGGCTCCGCCGGCCCCGCCCGGCGCGCCGACTGACGCTCCTCGCCATGGCGGCGCGGAGCGGCGCGGCCAGCCCGGGGCGCAGCCTCCTCTCCGTCGCCCTGGTGGCCGCCGCCTGCTTCGTGCTGGTGACGGTCGCCGCCAACCGCCGCAGTGACGCCGAGGCGGAGACGCCCGCGGGCGCCGGAGGATATCCCCTCTTCGCCGAGTCCGCCGTGCCCCTGGCGGCCGATCCCAACACGCCGGCAGGGCGTCTCGCGCTCGGCCTTTCCGAGGACGAGGCCTTGGCGGGCGTCTCGATCCTCCCGCTGCGGCTGGTGCCGGGAGACGACGCGAGCTGCCTCAACCTGTACCGCCCCTCGCGGCCCCGTCTCTTGGGCGTCCCGCCGCGGCTCCTCGCGGACCGCTTCCGCTTCCGGCGCGCCCTCGAGGAGACCGGGGCCCCCTGGAGCCTCCTCGACAAGGACTTCGCCCCCGGCGTGATCCCCGCGATCGCCGACGAAAGCTCGGCCACCTGGATCCTGAAGCTCGGCCTGGGGGAGGAGCTCAGGATGACCAACGAGGCCGGCGATCCGATCCGCCTACGTCTGGTGGCGCTCCTCGACCGCAGCCTCTTCCAGAGCGAGGTCCTGGTCTCCGAGAAGAACCTGCTGCGCCACTTCCCGCGCCGCGCCGGCCAGTCGTTCTTCCTGATCGACGCTCCCCGGGAGCGCGCGGCCCAGGTCGCCCAGGCGCTCGAGGAGGGGCTGGCGCGCTATGGATTCGACGTCTCCTCCACGGCTGAGCGTCTCGCCGCCTACCAGGCAGTCGAGGCCACCTATCTGCAGACCTTCGGAGCGCTCGGCGGCTTCGGGCTCCTCCTGGGCACCCTGGGTCTGGGGATCGCGCTGCTGCGCGGCGTCATCGAGCGGCGGGGAGAGCTGGCCGCGCTGCGCGCCTTCGGCTACCGGCGCCGCCGGATCGCCTGGATGGTGACGGCCGAGAACGGTTTCCTCCTGCTCCTCGGCGTCGCCCTGGGGACCGCGGCGGGGCTCCTGGCCGTCGCGCCGCGCCTGGCCGAAGGGGGCGGCGCGATCCCCTGGACGCCGCTGCTTTCGACCCTGCTCGCCGTCCTGGCCCTGGGCTTCGCCTCCTCGCTCGCCGCCGTGTGGAGCGCGCTCCAGGCGCCCCTCCTGCCAGTGCTCAAGGAGGACAGATGACCCGCCGTACCACTACCCTGTTGCCGGAGGTCTCGCCATGAACTGGCTCGTCTTCGCTCTGCTGACCGTCGTCTCCTGGGGGCTTTACGGAGCCTTCCTGCACACCGGCCAGGTCGGGATGGCCGATCCCGTAAACGGCCGCTACAAGGCCTTCCTCTTCGTGGGGCTCGCCTACTTCCTCACCGCGGTGCTGGCTCCCCTCCTGGCGCTCAAGCTCCAGGGGGCGGCTTGGAGCTTTCCGGCCAGAGGAGCGCTCTGGTCCCTTCTCGCCGGCACGGTTGGCGCCACCGGTGCCTTCTGCGTGCTCCTCGCCTTCGGCGCCAGAGGGACGCCGGCCGTGGTCATGACGATCGTCTTCGCCGGGGCGCCCATCGTCAACGCCCTCTACTCCATCCTCCTCCACCCGCCGGCGGGCGGATGGTCGAGCATCCGCTGGCAGTTCTACGTCGGCCTCCTCCTGGCGGCGCTGGGGGCCGGGCTCGTCACGCTCTACAAGCCGGCGCCGGGCCCGGCGAAGGCGGCGCCTCCGCCGGCCTCAATGACAGCGCACCAAGCGCGCTGAGGACCAGGGGCTGGCCGGGTTTCTCCAGGACGCCGGCTGCTCCGGCAGCCGTCCCCTGCTCATCCCGCCGGAGCCTCCTGGAGGGTGCGGTAGAGAAAGGCTCGCGCTGTCCGCCAATCGCGCTGGACGGTCCGCTCGGAGAGCTGCAGCGCCTCGGCGGTCTCCTCCAGGGTGAGACCGCCGAAAAACCGGAGTTCCACCAGCCGGGCCAGCCGCTCGTCGACCTCGGCGAGAGCCCGGAGCGCTTCGTCCAGGGCCAGGATTTCGACCGCCTTGGCCTCGACCTGCAGGCGCGCCGAATCGAGGGTGACCTGCCGGCCGGCGCCGCCGCGCTTCAGGGCCGCGTGCCGGCGGGCGCTGTCGACCAGGATGTGCCGCATGGCCATCGACGCCGCCGCGAAGAAGTGGCATCGGTCCCGGTAGTCGGCCTGCGACTGATCCACCAGCTTGAGGTAGGCCTCGTGGACCAGAGCCGTGGTGTCGAGCGTCTGGCCGGGCCGGTGCCGCCGGAGGCGCAGGCGGGCGCGGAAACGGAGGTCGTCATAGACCAGCGGCAGCAGCCGGTCCAGGGCGTTCGGCTCGCCGCGGCGCGCCGCAGCGAGGATCCGCGTGATCTCACCGCTCTCCGTCTCCAATCCACTCCTGCCTTTCCCGGCTCGGGCCGACCCAGGTTATACGCAGGGGGGACTCCCTTGCAACGGCCGCCGTCGCGGGCTAACGTAACTGGCGAACCAAAGAGAGACCAGCAACCTGGGCGTAACCCAAAGACGCTCTCGTTCAGTGGTCCCGGAGATGGCACAAAAGCCTATCGACAGCGAGCGCTGGCGGCGCGTCAAGGAGATCTTCGGCCAGGCGCTGGACCTGCCGTCCGCGGAGGTTCCAGCGTTCCTCGCCGAGGCCTGCGGCGGCGACGACGCGTTGCGCGGCGAGGTCGAGGCCCTCCTGGCGGCCGACCGCACGGCCGCCAGTTTCCTCGCGACTCCCGCCAGGGAGCTCGCCGGGAACCTCCTGGAGGAGGAGACGCTGGAGGGGCCGCCGCCGCCCCGCGGCCTAGTCGGCTCGACCCTCTCCCATTACCGGATCCTCGACCGGCTCGGCGCCGGGGGCATGGGTGAGGTCTACCTGGCGGAGGACGAGAGGCTCGGCCGCCGGGTGGCCCTCAAGGTGCTGCGCCTGGAGCTCGGCGGCCACGAGGAGCGCCTGGAGCGCTTCCGCCGCGAGGCACGGGTGGTCGCCACCCTCAGCCATCCCAACATCGTCACCATCCATTCCGTCGAGGAAGACCAGGGCGTCCACTTCCTCACCATGGAGCTGGTCGAGGGCGACACGCTGCGCGCGAAGATCGTCCCCGGCGGCCTGGCGACGGACGAGTTCCTGCGCCTCGCCGTGCCGCTCGCCGACGCCGTCGCCGCCGCTCACGGCAAAGGGATCACCCACCGCGACCTCAAGCCCGCCAACGTGATGATCTCCACCGACGGCCGGGTCAAGGTCCTCGACTTCGGCATCGCCAAGCTCTCGGCGGCAAGCCGCGAGGCCCCACCCGACCTCACCCGCGAAGGGTGGGTGCTGGGCACTGTGTCCTACATGTCCCCCGAGCAGTTGGCAGGAAAGCCGGCGGACCACCGCTCGGACATCTTTTCCCTCGGCACCGTGCTCTTCGAAATGGCCACCGGCGAGCACCCCTTCATGGCCCCATCCGCGGCCGAGGTCATGTCGAAAATCCTCCGCGACCCGCCGGGGCCGGCGAAGGCCGAGCTGCCGCAGCGTCTCGGCCGGATCCTCGGCCGCTGCCTGGAGAAAGATCCGGACCTGCGCTATCAAGATGCCCGCGACCTCTGCGAGGACCTGCGCGCCCTCCAGCGCGAGCTGGACGAGGCGGCGATCCTCGGCAGCCACAGCTCGGGCGTCTTCGGCGAGGCCGGCCGCCCACGGCGGCTATCCCGCCGCGGGCTCTCGATGGCCGCCGCGTTGATGGTCGCCGCGCTCGCCGGCGCCGTCCTGCTGTGGACGGGCCGCCCGCCCCAGAAAGCGCCGGAAAGCGCCTCGGCGGCGGCCCCCGCCGCTCTCGACAGCCCCGCGCCCACCGCTCCGGCCCGCGCGACGGTGGCGGTTCTCCACTTCCAGAACCTCACCGGCGATCCGAAGCTCGACTGGCTACGCACGGGCCTGACCGAGATGCTGGTGACCGATCTCTCGCAGTCCTCGCGGCTCGACGTCCTGGGGACCGACCGCCTTTATCAGATCCTCGCGGACCTCGGAGCCCTCAGCAACCGTCCCACCTCCTTCGACCTGGTCCAGAAGGTGGCGCAGCGCGCCGCCGTGCAGCAGGTGATCCTGGGCAGCTATGCGCAGGTGGGAGGCAACGTCCGCATCTCCTTCCAGATCGAGGATGCGGCGACCGGCAGGATCCTCGGCAGTGACCGCATCCAGGGCCGGGGCGACGAGCAGCTCCTGTTGTTGGTCGACGAGCTGATCGCCGCCGTGCACCGCCATCTGGAGATCGAGACGCCTGCCGCCGCCCCGGCCAGGGTGCAGGAGGTGACCACCTCCTCGGCGGAGGCGCTGCGCTTGTTCACGGAGGCCCGCAACCTGCATTACAAGGGCAAGGAATCCGAGGCGATCCTGTTGCTCGAAAAGGCCGTGACGCTCGATCCCACCTTTGCCCTGGCTCTGGCCGACCTGGCAGCGCTCCACAGCAACCTCGGGCACGGAGGACTCGCCGAGAGCTACACCCGGCGCGCCGTCGAGCAGGCGGAGCGCTTGCCTCTCAACCAGCGCCATCTCATCCAGGGCCGCTATTACGAAAGAAGGTGGGCAACCTACAGCCGGGCCATCGCGGCCTTCCAGGAAGCCGTGCGCCTCTACCCCGACGAGGACCGCGCGCGCACCAGCCTGGCCGCGATCGCCTCCTTCCTGGAGCGCTACGCCAGCGCCCTCAAGGAATACGAAACCCTCCTCTCTGAGGGGACGAAGTCCGCGCCGGTCACGATCAACGCCGCCAATGTCGCTGCCGCTCTCGGCCGCTTCGAGCACGGCTACCGTCTGCTGCAGGATCTGGCCGCCCGCGAACCGGACAGCTGGCTCGCTCAGGTCGGCCTCGGCTGGCATCTCACCCATTGGGGGAAGCTCGACGAGGCCGCCGCTGCGCTGCAGCGGGCCGCCGCGCTGCGGCCTGGTGATTTCTTCGTCGGCCAGTCCGCCTGGCGCCTCGCCGTGCTGCGCGAGGACTGGCCGCAGACGGAGCGCACGGCCGCTGAGCTGGCCGGCCTCGACGACTCGTCCGCCCAGTGGCGGGGCGCCCTGTCGCGAGCCCGGAACTCTCTCTACCACGGCGCCTCCGAAGAAGCGCTCGTCCATCTGGCCGCGGCGGCCCACGCCTACCCGCAGCCGGAAGCCTTCACGGCGATGGCCCACTGCTGGACGGCCGACCTCCTGCTCGACCGCGGCGAGGCCGCCCGGGCGCTCGCCGAGGCGCAGCGGGCGCAGGAGCTGGCGCGGGACGACTGGCCGGAGCTCCAGGGCCTCTTCCTCGCCGCGCAAGCGCAGCAGGAGCTGGGACGGCCGCTGGCGGCGGACGCAATCGTCGCGGCCCTGAAGCGGCGGGCCGCCGTCAACCCCAACGCGGTGGAAGAGCGCCAGATCCACCACCTCGAGGGGCTGCTGGCCCTCGCGCGCGGCAATCCGGCGGGCGCCGTCGCGGCCCTGCGCCGGGCCGCAGCCCTGCTGCCGCCCCGGGGCGTCGAGATCCACTGGCACGTCCAGCCCGACCACGTGCCCATCTGGTTCGCCCTCGGCCGGGCCGAGCTGGCCGCCGGTCGTCGCGAGCAGGCCCGGCAGTGGTTCGCCAAGGTGGCCGCGAGCGGCGCCGAGCACATCGAGTTCCCCATCGCCTACGTGCGCAGCTTCTACTTCCTGGGCAAGATCCAGGCCGGGCGCGGAGAGACCGCCGAGGCACGCCGCAGCTTCGCGCGCTTCCTCGGCTTCTGGCAGAGCGGCGACCTCGACCGGCCGCGGATCGCGGAGGCGCTCGCCGCCTCAGGCCGTGCCGCGCGCTAGCCGTGCCGCCATCGTGGGGTCGACCGGGGCCTCGCCGGTGGGCGGCACGTAGAGGGTCGACGCCGTCGTCACCGCCGCCGCCGGCAGCTTGGAGAGCGGCACCCGCAGGATCACGGGCTCGCAGACGGGCAGCATCGCCGCCTCGTAGACGACGCACTCGTGACCGGGCGGATACCAGCCGCTCAGGACCTCGGCGAGCACCGCGAGCCCGTCGCGGTTCCACAGCGGCTCCTCCCGGTAACCGGCGATCCCGATGACTCCGATCTGCCAGAGGATCAGCGGCACGGTGGGGTCCGGCCGATGCCGGTGCACGAGGAAGCGGGTGGCCTCGAAGCTCTGGCAGCCGTGCGCCAGGGGATCGAGACCGAGGTCGGCGAACAGGCAGTCCTCGGCGGAGACCCCGGGCAGCATGCGCGCCTCATGGCCTTCGAGCCGGGCCTGGCGGATCGCCGCGTGTCCGGGGATGGCACCCACTCCGGGATGACCGTAGAAGGCGGCGCAGACCTCCTCGCCTCGGCGCACCGGCGCGAGCAGGCGTTCCACGATCTCGCGGTAGGTCTCCGCTCGGTCCTTGCCGGGGGCATAGGAGTCGGCGAGCGATTCGGCCCGCGGATGCAGGCTCTCGATCCACCGCCGGGTGACGGGATCGCCGACCAGATGAAAGAAGCGCTCGGCCCCCTCGATGTGGGCCCGCGCCTCGGCCGTCATCTGTCCGCCGACGAAGTAGCCGGTGCCGACGACGACCAGCGACCCCCGTTCCCGAGCTGGCATCGGCTCTAACTATCGTAAGGAGGCTCACCGCCCGTAATGGTGATGGGCCGCGGGCCGGGATCACCGAGGAAGTCGCAGATGAGGTGGAAATCGCCCTTGCGCAGCACCGCCTTCTCTTCGTCTGAAAGACCGGCGGCCTGCATCGCGGCCTCGGGGTTCTGCTTGTACCGCTTGAGCTCGTCAGGATTCAGCGCCAGCACGGCGATGAAGTGGGCAAAGCGGATCTCTCCTCCCATGATCGTCTCCCTTCAAGGTCGCGGAACCGACCGAAAGAATTGCTGCCTGTCGCTAGAAAGGCCATAGTAGTCAGCGGCTTGGGGACTGTCAAATTGAAATGTCTCGAAAAGGTCGGCCCCTCTACTTGAGAAGAACGCAAATCAGGTATCTGAGTGGACACGGCCGCGGTCATCGGCTCATGCACTGTTGCCACTCCGTCCAGGCCTTTTCTGGCGCCGCGCGAATGGCGTGGTTGTCGAACTGGGATCGCCAGTCTCCGACACAGCGACGGCAGCGCTGGTAGATAGCTCTCGCCTCATCCTTGGTTTCGCCGAGATAGCTGAAGCGGAACTCGGGCTCGAGGCAGGCGTTGGTCGCCCTTCGGCTGAGGGCGCGCAAGAGCGTTTCCCCGGCCGCCCACACGCGCGCGGTGCCGTCCTCGGAGGCGGTGACGATGTAGGTCCCATCGGGACTCCAAGCGGCGCTCAACACAGCGCCTTCATGGCCGCGGAGGACGACGGACTCGCCGGTGCCGTCGGCCGCCCACACTCGCGCCGTGCCGTCATCCGAGACCGTCAAGACATGCTTGCCGCTCGGGCTGAAGGTGGCGTGGTCGACCCGGTCCCGGTGCCCGCGAAGGACCACGGGCTCGCCGGTGCCGTCGGCCGCCCACACCTGCGCCGTGCCATCGTCCGAGGCCGTCACGATGAACTTTCCGTCGGGGCTGAAGGCGGCGCTCCGCACGGGATCCTGATGGCCGCGGAGAACCATGGGCTTGCCCGAGCCGTCCGCCGCCCAGATCCGCGCCGTGCCATCGCCCGATGCGGTCACGACGCGCCCTCCATCGCGGCTGAAGGCGGCGCTCACCAACTGGCCTCGATGACCGCGGAGAATCACGGGCTGGATAGAACCGTCGGCAGCCCAGATGCGCGCGGTCTGGTCCGCCGAAGCGGTGAGAATGCGGGTCCCGTCGGGACTGAAGGCAGCACTCGACACAAATCCTGTATGACCGCGCAGGATCATGGGCTCGCCCGAGCCGTCGGCGGACCACACCTGCACCAAGCCTTCCCAGGAGGTGGTGACGACGCGGTTTCCATCAGGGCTGTAGGCGGCGCTCGACACCATTCCCTGAGGGTGGAGGATCACAGGCTCGCCGGTGCCGTCGGCCGCCCATACGCGCACTGTGCCGTCGTTCGCCTGCGTCATAACGTGCTTTCCGTCCGGACTGAAGGTGGCGCTCCACACCTCGCTTTCATGACCGCGGAGGACCACGGGCTCGCCCGAACCGTCGGCCGGCCAAATCCTCGCCATCTCGTCAAAGGAGGCGGTTACGACGCGAGCCCCGTCCGGGCTGAAAGCCGCGCTCGACACCGTTCCCTGGCCTTCGCGGGGGCGGAGTATCACGGGCTCGCCGATGCCATCGGCCGCCCACACCCGCGCCGTGCGGTCGTCCGAAGCGGTGACGATGTGAGCTCCGTCGCGGCTGAAGGCAGCGTCCCGCACCTTCCCCTCATGGCCGCGGAGAACGATGGGCTGGCCCAAACCGTCGGCCGCCCAGAGTCGCGCCGTGCCGTCTCTCCAGGTGGTGATCACACTCCTGCCGTCCGGGCTGAAGGTCGCGCTCAACACCTCACTTCCGGAACCACGGAGGACCGCGGGCTCGCCTGAGCCGTCGGCCAGCCATACACGCGCGGTGCCGTCGTAGGAGGTGGTGACGATACGCTTGCCGTCGGGGCTGAATGCCGCGCTCAGCACCACATTTCGATGGCCGCGGAGGCTAACGGGCTCGCCCGAGCCGTCGGCCGGCCAAACCCAGGCGGCGTCCTCCGACGCAGCGATGGCGATGCGGCTTCCGTCGGGGCTGAACGCCATACTCGCCACCCCATTGCGATGACTGCCGACCCGACCGAGCTCGACACTTCCGTCGGCGGTCCAAGCCTGAACGGCGCCATCGTAGAGGCCGGTGACGATACGCTTGCCGTCGGGACTGAAGGCAACGCTCGATACTCGCTCTTTCTCGCTGCCGAGGACCCGGGGGGAACCGGAGCCGTCAGCCGCCCAAAGCTGTGCAATGCCGTTCGAGAGGGTGAGAACGCGCGTACCGTCGGGGCTGAAGATCGCGCTCGACACCGGAAAGGAATCCCGAGGCGCGCGGAGGACCACCGGCTCGCCGGAGCCGTCGGCGTTCCATACCCGCGCCGTGCTGTCTGTGGAGGCGGTCACGATCCGCTTTCCGTCCGGGCTGAAGGATGCGCTCAGCACTCCGCCCTGATGGTCCCGCAGGATCACCGGCTCACCGGAGCCGTTGGCGGCCCATACCCGCGCCGTCCCGTCCTTCGAGGCGGTGACAATGCGGGTCCCATCGGGGCTGAATGCGGCGCTCAGCACCTCGCGCTCATGGCCGCGCAGGACGGCCTCGGAGAGGGGTCTGTCGAGGATGTCTCGCGTCTGATAGACCACATCCGCAGTCTCACCGGGTTTCGCCACCTCCAGCATCACCAGTGCAGCTCGGGTCGGATCTCTCTCCACCCACTGCCCCGCCACCGCCACGCGGGCGGTGTCCTGGGCTTTCTGCTTCGCCTCGAGGGCGGCGTCACGCGCATCGACGGCTCCCCGCCGCTGCCACTCGGCCAACCCGGCGAGCACCAAGAGAGCTGCGATGACGACCGCGGTGATCCCCGCCACGAGGTTGCGCCGGCTCCGTTTACGGGCGACGCTCCTTTCGGCGAACTCCCTCTCGAGCCGGTTGAGCTCGCCGGATCCCGTCAGATAGCGTTCCTGCACCAGCGGTAACCGCGGGTCCTGGTTCCACAAGAGGCCGCGTGCCTCTTTGTCGCTTCTGCCTCGGCGCGCGGAATCCCACGCCGAGGCCGCGCCCCAGAGCTGCCGCACCAGCTCCTGCGAGCCGCTTTCCGCCAGCCAGTCGAGCAGCTTGTCCCACGCCAGCACCAGGGTGTCGTGGGCGGGCTCGACGTAGCCCTCGTCGGCCACCAGCAGGCGGGCCGCCACGTAGTCGTCCAGCACCTGCCGCACACGCCCTTGCTCCTCGGGATCGGCGTGCTCCAGCTCCCGCTCCTCCACCCTCCGGCGGGCCAGGCGTCCTCCTTCCTGCGAGACCATGCGCAAGAAGAGCCGCCGGATGGTCTCCCGGCGCGCCGGGTCTGCGGCCTCGTACAGCTCATTCGCTCGGCGGTGGAGCGCCCCCACGACGCCGCCGACGGACTTGTAATCCTCGCGGGTCAACGCGCGGTCGAGAGCGCCGGTCTCCCGCCGCCGGAGCTGCGCCTTTCGATACATCTCGGCGAGCGCAAAGGAGAGCAGCGGCAGCCCTCCCGGCATCGCCATCACCTCGTCTACCAGCTCGCCCACCAGGGCCTCGGGCTCGAAGTACAGCGCTTTGAGCTTCGCCGGCTCTTCGATCACCTCCCGCAGTTCCTCCGAGGTCATCGCCGGCACCAGGTACCGCCCCGGTGCCAGGAACTCGCCCAGCTCTTCAGAGGCCGCGAGGCGCGGCTCGAAGTCCGACCGCAGAGTGATCACCACCTTGAGCGGTTGTTCCCCGCTCATCAGCTCCCCCAACTGCCGGAGGAACCCATTCCGGATCTCGCCGTCCGCGCACTGGGTGTACAGCTCCTCGAACTGGTCGATGAAGAGGAGCTTGCGATGGCCCGCAGGGGCCTCGGCTAGCTTGCGCAGCGTTTCGTCGAGCTGTTGCCGCGGATTCCCCTGGAGCCGCGGCAGGCGCGCCACCGTCCAGGCTCCGATCTTCCCTGCCAGCTCCTCAGGAGGCTTCTCGAGCCGCGGCAGCACACCAGCCCGCACCACGCTCGACTTTCCCGTGCCCGAGGCACCCACCACCGCCAGGAACAGCGGCCGCGAGGGATCGAGGATTCGACCAAGGACCTCCTCGACCACCCGCTCGCGGCCGAAGAAGAGCGAGGCATCCTTGCGCCCATAGGCTTTGAGACCGAGCCACGGGTTATTGGCGTCGTCGAGCGGCGGGTCCGGCCGGGTCTTCTTCTCCCGGCCTGGAACGAGAAAGAGGAACTCCCCGGTGTTCTCCGGCTTCAGCGGCCAGATCCCCGGCGTCTGCCGCGAAAGGGCGCCGGGAGGCACCAGCTCCTCGAAGATGTACTGATGCAGCTCAGTGGCGGTCATCACGCCGTCGGAGTCGTGGCGGCCGCGGGTCGAGTCAGCCTCGCCAGCGAGGCCTCGGAGCAGCGCCGCGGCAAAAGGCGAGTGGCCGTTCAACACCTCGCCGTCGCGGGTATTGCGGCAGCCCGGAGCCACGTCCAAGGCCTTCTCCTGGTGCGAGGCCGAGGTCAGCGCCTGCCAGGCCGTACCGGCGAGAAAGCGCGCGTACTGGCTGTCGTAGAGCGGCCGGCCCACCGGCACGAAGCTGCGGCTCGATGCCCAGCGGAAGCTGCCGGCGAAGCAGCAATCGAGCACCACGAGCAGATGCTTGCAGGGGAGTCGCGAGAGGGCCTTGCGTACCCGTTCCATAGATAGCCAGGTGGACTCGTCCCCCGGCCGCGCGTCCTGTGGCAAGAGGAAGCCCTGCGGTCCTTCGTCGCCGTCGCCCAAGGCTACGCCGTGGCCGGCGTAGTAGAGGACGACGGCGCCCTCGGCATCAACAGTGGCAGGAAGCGTCTCCTCCAGCAGGCGCAGGATCGCCGCGCCGCTGGCCTCGCCGTCCAGCAGCAGGTGGGGCGAACCATAGTCGTGGTCCCGCGCAAGGGCGTCGGCGACCGCGCGGGCGTCGGCCACGGCGCTCTTGAGCGCCACGATGCCGGAGGCATAGGCGTCGATGCCGATCACCGCGGCGTACTTGGCGGCGAACACGTCAGTCTCTCCCGCAATGGCCTCACTTACCGGCTCATGCACTGCTGCCACTTCTTCCACGCCTCTTCCGGCGCGGCGCGGAGAGTCTTGCTGTCGAACTGGTGGCCCCAGGTCCAGACGCAGCCCCGGCAACGCTGGTAGGTCGCCGCGGCCTCCCTTTTGGACTCGCCGAGGTAGCTCACCCGGAAATCGGGCTCGAGGCAGGCTCTGGTCGCCTTTCGGCTGATAGCTGACAAGAGCCTTTTCCCAATCTCCCACACCCCCGCAGTTCCGTCGGCGTGAGCGGTGACGATACGG
Organism: Thermoanaerobaculia bacterium; assembly: GCA_036399915.1. Classification (GTDB taxonomy): domain Bacteria; phylum Acidobacteriota; class Thermoanaerobaculia; order Multivoradales; family UBA5704; genus DATARR01. Next base: position 879 of record DASWME010000063.1, on the reverse strand, counting down.
GTTCCGTCGGGACTGAAGGAAGCGCTCAACACCGGGCCCTTATGGCCGCGGAGGACGACCGGCTCGCCAGAGCCGTCGGCCGCCCACACCCGCGCGGTTGCATCCCTGGATGCGGTGACGATACGGGTTCCGTCGGGGCTGAAGGCGGCGCTGACCACCCAGTCTTCATGAGCGCGGAGAACCAGGGGCTCGCCGGAGCCGTCGGCCGCCCACACCCGCGCGGTGCTGTCGGCAGGAGTGGTGACGACGCGGGTTCCGTCAGGGCTGAAGGCGGCGCTCCGCACCGGAAATCGGTCGCTGAGGACCACGGGCTTGCCAGAGCCATCGGCTGCCCACACCCGCGCGGTCTTGTCTTCCGAGGCGGTGACGATGCGGGTTCCGTCGGGGCTGAAGGCGGCGCTCCACACCAGACCTTCATGGCCGCTGAGAACCACAGGCTTGCCAGAACCATCGGCTGCCCACACTCGCGCGGTGCTGTCGGCAGAAGCGGTGACGATGTGGGTTCCGTCAGGGCTGAAGGCGGCACTGAACACCCAGTCTTTATAAGCGCGGAAAACCAGGGGCTCGCCGGAGCCGTCGGCTGCCCACACCCGCGCGGTGCTGTCGGCAGAAGCGGTGACAACGTGAACTCCGTCCGGGCTGAAGGCGGCGCTCCATACCGGTCCTTGATGGCCGCGGAGGACCACGGGCTCAACCGGATCAGCCGCCCACACCCGTGCGGTACCGTCTTGCGAGGCGGTGACGACGCGGGCTCCGTCCGGGCTGAAGGCGGCCACCGACACCGGACCTTGATGGCCGCGGAGGACCACGGGCTCACCGAAGTCATCGGCCGTCCAGACCCGCGCCGTGCCGTCCTTACCCGCGGTGACAACGCGGGCT